>CAKKPF010000057.1 GCA_919901575.1 Candidatus Brocadiaceae bacterium | reverse complement strand
CTACTGGTCGAGTGATACCCTCAAGGGTGGTATAGCCTATGCGTGGATCGTGAACTTGAGCGATTACGGCATTATGGACACTGCCCATAAGACTGAAACTTGCTATGTATGGCCTGTTCGTGCAGGAAAATAGATACTTTGTTGCTTTGCTTTGAACACATTGGATTCAGGTTTTGAAACCTGAATTCAACTAATAAGTGCAAATCTCAAGAGTTGATAAGAAGGGTTAGCTGTAGTACAAGGCAACCTTACAAACTTGTCAATAGAAAGGGAGGTGCACATGTTAGTTGAATCCTGTTGGCTCTTGCTAATTACGCTGGAGTTGACTACGGTTTGACTACAATCTGACTACAATGGTTCAAAAAGGTGGTTGAAAATATTTCTTATTTAGTCATAAGTCCTTGTTTGACAATATGGGCGATACTGGACTCGAACCAGTGACACCTTGCTTGTAGAGCAAGAAAAAATAGTGTAAGAGTTTTTTGGTTTAGTTACAAGTGTTTTGTTTTACTCGGGTTTAAGGCTAAAGCAGGGAGGTTGATTTACTCCCTGTATTTTCTACATTTCAACTAAAACCGTCATCATGATAAATATTTTTGCCTTCATATCTCCCTCCTTCCTTATAAGGAACAATTACAGTTCGAAATATTATAATAGCATTTAAATCCGATTGCTTTCTCCAGGTTAAGCGGTTATTTTCTCATAAGTTTAATTTATGAAAAGCACATCCATCATCTGATGGACTATACGTCTGTGTGGTATGAAAACTTGTAGATTGTTGAAATACTGATGTTTATAATAATGAGGCTGGAGGCTATAATCAAGTGTTAACTTAACCATCGGGATTCACAGGGATATTACTGGTGAGATGTGGTTTGGGACAGGATGATTTTTCCCCTGAATTATTTATTAATTAATTTAAACAGTTTATCTGCTAGTTCAGAGTCAAGGCTTTTTAGTATTTCATACTGCTCTACGGCGGAACCTCTATCGTTTAAAGAAACATAGGCAATACCGAGATTATAATGAGTATCTGCATCATCAGGGTCAATCCTTATTGCCTGCTTGTATGCCTCAATCGCCTCTTTATACATGCCTAAATTGTCATAGGCATTACCGAGATTATTATAAGCATCTGTATAATCAGGGTTAATCCATACTGCACGCTTGTGTGCCTCAATTGCCTCTTTATACATGCCTGATTTGCCATAGACAAAACCAAGATTATAATGAGCTGTTGCATCAGGGTTAATCCTTATTGCCTGCTTTAACGACTCAATCGCCTCTTTATACATGTATAAATTTAAATAGACATAACCGAGAGTTTTATGAGCCTTTGCATCATCAGGGTCGATCCTTATTGCCTGCTTGAATGCCTCAATCGACTCTTTATACATGCCTGATTTGAGATAGGCAACACCGAGATTAAAATGAGCCTTTGCATCATCAGGATTCTTCCTTGCTGCCTGCTCGCATGCCTCTATCGTCTCTGCGTCAGAGTCCTTTGCCAGAGACATACCGCCTGTCAATACCAGACACAGAATTACCGTGATTATTAATAGATATGGTTTCTTCATGTTAGGATAGGATTATAAACTAATGTGGGATTTAGGCAAGGGTTTTTCACGGGTAATATGGCAGGGATAAATACGTGTTTAAAATAAAAGGGGGGCATGATGATTTGCTCGCCATACCCCTTCAAAATTTTGGTCACAAAATGATCACAAACTTCAGGATTTCTTCATTTACCACTTCTCCTAAGTCCTTGTCTGACAATATGGGCGATACTGGACTCGAACCAGTGACCCCTTGCTTGTCGAGCAAGTGCTCTAGCCAACTGAGCTAATCGCCCATGATTTCTTTTCTGAATCTTCTACCCGCGGCAGATTTTAAAATGGTTTCCCTTTTATGTGAATTCAGGTGTGCAGTAAATGGTTTCGTATTTTAATTGCCTAAATATCAAACAGATAGATTAAATATCAAAACTTAAATAGTGTCAAGGAAATTCAAAAGCATGATGTTGCAATTTTATAAAAGACATTACCTTGATTCTGATTAATCCATGTAATATGTTCTGACAGAGGTAATGATTCTAAACACGGACAAACGAGTTCCCGCCCGGCAATGCCGTTCGCCAGCCCGACCCGTCCGAACGGATTCATCCGGGCGGGCAATCATTCCCGCCAAAAGACTTGTCGGACAAGCTGGCGGGGACGGGTGTCCATACCGCCCATTTTAACTTATTTTTCAAATTTTGTTTTGTGAAGCAAAACACACACAAATTAGCGACTAGAGGGAGCTAATTTGAATTACATCCTCTCCGGCGCTTTGAGGCCGAGTATGCTTAATCCGTTCTTTATAACCTGCCTGATTGAATCAACTAACAAAACCCTTGCCCTCTTTAATTCAGTATTGTCAATAAGAATTCTGTGATGCTGGTAGAACCTGTTGAACGTACTGCACAGATCAAGCAGGTATTTACTTAGTATCGATGGTTCGTAATTCTTTGCAGCACGCATTATGGTTAGTGGGAAGGACTCAAGTTTCTTGACTAATAATAGTTCATCATCTTCTTTAAACACATCATAATCTATTTCGTTTGTTACTTTTTCGCCATGCTTTCTTAAGATACTGCACAGTCTTGCATGAGTGTATTGGACATAAGGACCGGTCTCTCCATCAAAATTAAGGATTTCGTTCCAGTCGAACATTACATCCTTAACCCTCTTTGTGCTCAACTCAGAAAATATTATAGCCCCAATGCCAACGTCATTTGCCACCTCTGCCTTGTTTTCTAAATCAGAGGTTTTCTGCTCTATTATTTCTCTGGCGATCTTACACGATTCTCCCAGCAGATCCTCAAGCAGAATAACCTTACCCTCTCTCGTGGACATCTTTCCACCCTTAAACTTGATCAGTCCGAAATCTACATGTACACAGTCATTTACCCATTCGTATCCCATAAGTTCCAGGACTTTGAAGAATTGCTTGAAGTGTAATCGCTGTTCAGAACCGACAACGTAGATCATTTTATCAAAAGCATACTCCCGTTTCCTGTACTCGGCAGCACATATGTCCCTGGTGGCGTACAGACTGGCATCATCTTTCTTTCTCAGGATACACGGCGGCATATCGTATTTTTCGAGGTTCACGATAAGGGCTTCTTCACTTATCTCAGCCAGGCCGGCATCCCTGATTCTTTTGACTGTATCATCAAGCATATCGTTATAAAAGCTTTCACCGGCATACGAGTCAAACTTTACACCCAGTTTTTTGTATACCCTCTCAAATTCAGATAAACTGATGTCCTTGAAATACTGCCACGTCTCTCTTGCTTCCTCGTTTCCATTCTCCAACTTTTTAAACCAGTCCCTGGCTGCATCCTCCAGAGAAGGATTGTCCTTGGCTTCTTTATGAAACCTGACATATAACTCATTTAGTTTGCTGATATCGAGTCCTGTTTCTTTTATCGAATACTGACCCTTTAATTCAGGACCCCACCTTTTAAAGGCAACGATTAATTGTCCAAATTGCGTACCCCAGTCTCCCAGATGATTTATGCCTATACAATTATATCCCAGGGCCTTGTAAAGATTATAAATAGCATTTCCTATTACTGCCGAACGGAGGTGATGAACGGCCAGATGTTTTGCGATGTTCGGGGAAGAGTAATCTATTACTGCCGTCTTACCCGCATCCGAGTCAGAATTCCCGTAAGAATCCGATTCAGTAAAGACCTCATCCAGGACTGTCCTGAAAATCATTTTCTTAGAGACGTAAAAGTTTAGGTAGGGCCCATGGGCCTTAATGTCAGTTATTAAATCGCCGATGGGCAGTTTTTGTGCAAGTTCGGTTGATATTTTTCCGGGGTTATTCTTTAACTGCTTTGCAATGGCAAAACAAGGAAATGCGAAATCACCCATCTTTAAGTCCGGAGGAATCTCTATTAAACCCTTTATCTCTTCCTCAGACAGTGGAATTTCGGCCTTTAATAAATCTACTATGTTTTTTATAAAAATGTCCATTTTGTTCCCGTTTGAATGTATTTTAGTATTTCAAATATTTATCTACAGAATAGTAAACCATAAAACTCGAAATTACAATTGCTTATTATTCAGTTTTTGGGTTGGATTATTAATATCTGGCAGCAGAAAAACCAACAGCCCTGCTATGGGAGCCAGATAGGCGACAATCCATAATGACGTTGCCATACTGTAATGATCAGCAATATGACCGATTATGGGAAGCATCAGGCCTGCAGAACCCCAGACAAATCCCATCGAAATGCCTGCAACAGAGCTGGCCATATCCGGGCATAATCTTTGAACTATTAATACGTTAACGGCAGAAGCTGCAAATATAATCATACCACTTACGCCTAATAATACTATAGAAAGAGTCCCGCTTGAATCTAGAAACCACAAAAGTAATGGACATGCAAAGATTGAGGAACCTGCTATTACTATTTTCCTGTTTATTTTATCAGCCAGATATCCTCCTATCAAACCGCCGATACTCCCGCTAATCAGGAAAATGGATATAGCGATTCCGCCCTTCTGCATCGAGATTCCTTTTTCTGTAAAGAATATCGACATGAAACTCATGAAGCTCGTAATGACAATTGACCGGGTAAACATTATTAAAAACATAATCCACAGCGGCCACGAAGTCCTGGCAAAAAGTACTTTCAAACCTGACAGACTCGTATTGTTTTTTTGACTTCCTGGAATTCCGGGCATCTTAATCAATATTAATGCCAGGATTACGCCGGGTAAGGACAGAAACCATAATTTGCCGAATCCGTATAATGAAACAATCAACGTAATAACAAATGGCGCCCCTGCCAGCCCAATGCATCCCACCATAAGGAAGATAGACATCTGGAACGTAGACCTGTTTTGGCTTAAACCGGCTACAGTTGCTGCGCCATTAGGATGAAAGGCCGCCACACCTGATGCCCCGATCATGAGCATTAAGACCAGGATAATGAAATTTGGCGCAAAGCAAATGCTGCTCAAGAATATTGCAGAACATAAGACGCCAGATACAACAAAAAAATGTTTCTTATTAAATCTGTCACCGAGAAAACCGAATACGGGCTGCAAGATCGAGCCAAACACAGCCAATACTGTGGGCAATACAGACACTTGGGTAATTGTCAAGTGGAGACTGGTCTGAAAGTAGGACAAAAGCGGAATTAAAAAACCGGCATAGAAGTCATTAAAGAGGTGGGCAAACGTTAACAGGACTATTGATGTAGATAAAAATCTACCATTGTTTTTTACCATTCAACTTTTTTATAAACACTCATCTTCCATCTCCAATAACGATTTCTGAGATGGTCTTTCCTTTTGTTTTGTTACTAAAACCTAAATTGAGCGATATTATATTGCATGTCAATGTAGCCGTCCACCTTGGCGGACGTTTCTCATCACCTGATGGGTATATGAAAATTTCATGTAAGTTACGCAACCTGAAGGCATCGGCGTGAGCGGATTCGGCAAGGGCTTCGAGTGAGCTTCAGCCGAACTCCTCACTATGCTGAGCTTGTCGAAGCCACGCTGAGCGGGGCGAAGCATTGCTCTCTTCTCCCATTCTTCCCGGCAAGCTTCTCCTCAAACTCTAATGATTTCTTCTGCCATCTTGTGCTTTCTTTATCCTTACTTTTACATTATTGTATTGAATGGTGCGATTTTATACTTAGTTAGTCTTTTGTCAATTGATTTTCAATACTTGTTTACAAAAAGACTTGACAGATTATTTGTTTTTGCATTATAAATATATGCATACAACTCACAACTATGATCTACACCCATGTTGCATCAAAAAACATTCTGGGCGTAAGAAGCCCACTGGATAAATAATTTACTTTATTAACTACATTATGTTATAGTTGATTCTTAAATGAGTAAAATCAGAAAATATATGATACGTTCGACACCTTTCGGCGCCTTTAAGTATAACTTCAAGGACGAAACCGAAGCGTATGAGAAATCAAAAGTTGTCATAATGGGTGTTCCCTATGATGGTACTGTGACTTTTCAATCCGGTACAAGAACTGGTCCTGACAGCGTCTTAAGCGTATCTCCAAACCTTGAACATTATGATAAGGAACTGGGAAATATCTTTGAAATAGGCATATTTACGGCAGGGATTGTGGATATAGCAGATATACACGTAAACCCTGAAGCCGTCATGAACAGGGTTTACGATGTAAGCAAAAGCTATATTTCAGATGATAAATTCCTGGTTACAATGGGTGGTGAACACTCTATTACTCAGGGAGTCGTGAGAGCATATAAGGAAAAACATGACAAGCTATCAATTTTACAATTTGACGCACATCATGATCTCATGGAGAAATACGGGGGTTCAAGGTACAGTCATGCCAGTGTTGCAAAGAGACTTATTGATATGGGATGCAGCCTGACTCAGTTTGGAATAAGAGTTACATCAGAAGACGAACATGCTTTCATAAATAAACATAATAAAGGACTTAGTATATTCTATGCCAAAGATATTTATGACAATGATCAATGGCACGAAGAAGCAATTGATTCATTAAGCGATAATGTTTACATAACCCTGGACCTTGATGGTCTGGACCCATCCATAATGCCTTCCACCGGTACACCTGTTCCGGGTGGACTTGACTGGTACGGTACTATGAACTTCCTTAGAAAGGTATACAAGAAGCGAAACGTGGTTGGACTGGATGTCATGGAACTCAAACCTATCCCCGGAAACGAAGCGCCAAACTTCCTCGCCGCCGATCTCATTTATAAGAATATAGGGTTCTTGAAGAAATATCGTTAGTTTAATCTGGGCAATGATTTCAAGAATCTATTGTGAAAAAAATGAGTATTTATGAACGCTATTTATTGCCTCACATTATAGATATTGGATGTAGAGCTAAGTCCGTACAGATGCAGAGGGAGAAAGTAGTCCCTCTCGCAGAGGGAAAGGTATTGGAGATTGGCATGGGCTCTGGCCTTAACATTCCATATTACGATTCAAAAAGGGTAGACTTTGTCTGGGGTTTAGAGCCTTCAAAGGCTATGCGCAAAAAAGCACAAAGGAATTTAAACCGGTCTGTTGTCGAAGTGAGGTGGTTGGATCTTCCAGGAGAAGAAATACCGTTGGAGGATAACAGCGCTGATACGGTGCTTCTAACCTATACACTATGTACCATTCCTGATTGGCATACTGCATTACGGCAAATGCATCGTGTGATAAAGCCGGGGGGTAAGCTGTTATTCTGTGAGCATGGTGCCTCTCCTGATAAATCGGTTCTTAAATGGCAGAATAGACTCAACCCGGTCTGGAAGAAAATATGCGGCGGCTGTCACTTGAATCGGCCAATATCAAAATATATTGAGGAAGGTAGTTTTAGTATTAAAACGATGGAAACCCTATACTTGCCTAAGATTCCCAGGATTGCAGGGTTTAATTATGTTGGTATTGCGAAAAAGGCATGACAAACGAATGAAGGGATATGGGCAAATGTATTACATGAAAATTAAATCATGATTCATTTGTTAACAAGACTTTTCCATTTATGGGCAATCATTTTATCTATAACGGCATTTTTCTTTCCCAACTTGTTATAACAGCACGCAAGCCCAATGTCGCCAACCCGCCCGAACGTACTGTTCGGTACGGGCGGGAGTTGGCTCCTACCTAAATACTTTGAAATCCCTCATACATTAAACTAATTGTGAATCAAATCTTCCAGTGGATTTCTGCCGGATTTTATCAACTCTACTACCTTCTTCACCCGTAAGATCCTTTCAGGGCTTGCCGGATGACTGCGGAGGAAACTTTTTGACCGGCTTTTGGGAATTTCCAATGCAAAACGCTTCCAGAGTTTTACTCCCTTTTCTATATTATAACCTGCATTATGTGCGTAAATGAGACCGAGATAATCTGCCTCTCTCTCGTTTCCCCTGCTGTATGGTGCGTACAATGCCTGAGTAGTGAGGGGTGCAAAAGGACCGGTTAGGCCACCCAGAGTCCCGCACAATGCAGCCATGCTGATATTCTTGGGTAAATGTTTTGAGGTAAGATGTGCCAACTCATGTCCCATTATTACGGCAAGCTCGTCATCATCCTCTACAAAGTGGACCATTCCGGATGTAAATTGAATGCCAGTAAACTTTGCATACGCATTAATCGTGCCTGTTTGCTTAAGACTAATTCGCACGTATGGTGTTTCCTTCGGTTTTACGTTGAAGGAAAGCCTTGTACCATTCCTTTCTACTATAATTGTAGCTAATTTGTCTGCCTCAAAAGTAACATGGCTGCTGCCCTTGATTCCTTTACCTTCTATCTCTTTTATGATATCACCCTGCCTGATGCCTGCCAGGTCTGCTATATAATTGTCGATTACTCCAATGACAACACATCCATCCTCTGTTGGAAGATTATAATATTTGGCAATATTCTCTGCATTGTCTAAGATTAATGCACCTATCACCGCACGTTTTCTAAATGCCTCCTCAGGTAAAATACTCAGGACGCCAAACCCCACCTTCCATACCCTGACCAGATCATTAATGTATATTTCTGTTGCCAGCGTTTCAATTTCTTTCTCCAGCTTTTTTAATTCATTCTGAGAAAGCGGCGGGCCGGTGTTGGCACACCCATTTATAAATAAAGATGTTACTAAAACCGTAGAAATTATTATTCTAACTAATGTGGTTTTGTTTTCTTGTTTATACATATGAGTAATCAACCAAAATATTAATCAAGACAAAAGCCTTGCCCGCTCACTATAAAGAATGGATTTAGTAGATTATCTTTATTATACCTTAGTGGCTCCCTGGTTTGTATATCCATAACGCTGCCATCAGCCTGTTCGACAATTGCCTGGCCGGCTGCGGTATCCCATTCCATTGTGGGGCCAAACCTGGGATATACATCGGCTTTACCTTCCGCTACGATGCAGAGTTTCAATGAACTGCCTGAAGAGATAAACTCAACATTTCCATACTTAGCTTCTAACCGTTTTACAAATTCTGAGAATTCCTCTGATGTATGAGAACGGCTGCCAATAACGGTAAGAGAAGTTTTGTTGTTATTGTCTAAGGGTAGTCTTTGTGATTTGCTTATAAGTGCTTCTATTGATAAATCATCAGTTATGGTTTCACTGTTTTCTAATTTGTACGTACCAAAGTTTATGGCGGCAAAGTAGAAAACATCCTTAACTGGAATGTAGATAATGCCGAGAACCGGTTTGTGTTTATGGATGAGTGCGATGTTTACGGTAAACTCTCCATTTCTCTTGACAAACTCCTTCGTTCCATCGAGAGGGTCAACGAGCCAGAAATATTCCCATTTCTTTCTTTCATCATAGGGAATGTCTATTCCTTCTTCACTTAAAATGGGTACTGTGGAGTTGTTAACAGTGATAGTTTGTTCCAGAACGCCTGCGATAGTCTCGTGAGACCTTTTGTCTGCTAAAGTCAGCGGGGATTTATCATCTTTTTGCTCAACCGCAAAGTCTGAGTCGTAAACCTCAAGGATTGCTTCGCCGGCACGTTTTGCAGCACGAAGAGTAGCAAGAATAAGGTTTTCGTATTGAATATCCATGATTTAATTATCATAAAAAATGATTTATTTTCAACAAAATAATAATCATGATCTATTTACTTGTTGGTAACGAATTGTTATGATTACTTAGACGTTTGTATTCTGTAAAAGATGGTAAGTTATCATATTGAGTAGAAAAATGAACAGAAAACTACGAAGTGTGTGCCCACATGATTGCCCAGATACATGCGGAATAATTTCTCACGTAAAAGACGGCAAACTGGTTAATGTTAAGGGAGATCCTGACCATTTTCTCACCAGAGGCTTTTTATGTCAAAAAGTAATGAATTATCCTGAAAGGGTTTACAGTCCTGACAGAGTTCTTTACCCACTTAAAAGGATTGGCGGGAAAGGGTCAGGTAAGTTTGAGAGAATATCTTGGGATGAGGCAATAGAGACAATCACATCAAAATTTAAGGACATCATTTCTAAATATGGCAATGAATCCATCCTGCCATTCAGCGGTTCAGGAACATTGGGGCTGGTTAATGGGAATGTGGCAGGTAAACGCTTCTTTAACCGCCTGGGTGCTTCCAGTCTTGACAGAACCATATGTTCTAAAGGCGGCAGAATTGGTTATAAATACACATTAGGCGCGTCCTTTGGCGCTGATCCGTTAGCCATACCACAATCAAGACTCATAATTTCATGGGGTACCAATCCATATTATACCAACATCCATCAGATACCATTGATAAAAGAGGCAAAGAAGAATGGCGCTTATTATGTCGTCATAAACCCGAATAGAGTTCAGTCTGTTGAAATGGCAGACCTTTTCATTCAACCTGCTCCGGGAAGCGATGCCGCACTTGCATTAGGTGTAATGAACATAATTATTAATGAATCTTTGTGTGATGAAGAATTTGTCAATAATCATACAGAGGGATTTGAAGCATTGTCAGAGCGGGTTCAAGAGTACCCGTTGGACAGGGTAGAAGATATAACCGGCGTAGATAAAGAAACCATCAGGAAGTTTGCGGCTGTTTATGCAGGCCGTAAACCATCCTTCATTTATGCAGGTTCCGGTATGCAGCATCATACAAACGGCGGTATGATGATCCGCACAATCTCCTGTCTTCCAGGTCTGACAGGGGCGTGGAAGCATCCCGGCGGCGGGATGTTCTACCCTACCAGTGAGGCCTTTCCCATTAGTTGGGATGTACTCGAGGGAAAAGACCTCTGTCCAAACTCTTCACGATCAATTAACATGAATCAACTGGGGCAGACACTATTAAATGCAGAACCTGATGTTTATGGTCTATATGTTTACAATTCTAATCCTGCGGCAGTACTCTTTAATCAGCGAAAGGTTATTGAGGGCCTGAAGAGAGAAGATTTATTTACCGTTGTACATGAGCAGTTGCTTACAGATACTGCGCGTTATGCTGATATTGTGCTGCCTGCCACAACCGAATTCGAACATACGGACCTTCACCACTCATACTTCCATTTGTCACTTCAGTTAAATGAACCGGCAATTGAACCACTGGGCGAAAGCAGGCCTAATATTGACACATTTAATATTTTAGCAAAGTCAATGGGTTTTCAGGATAACTGCTTCGATGAAACAGCTATTGACATAATCAACAGGGCGCTGGAAATTGACAGTTGGTATTTAAGAGGCATAACATTGGAACGGTTGCGAAATGAGGGAGCCGTTCGCTTGAATATCCCTGGTGAATTTCATATGCCGTATAAGGATCTTAAATTTCCTACTCCTTCCGGAAAGATAGAATTTTATTCTGAAAAAATGAAACTGGATGGTTATGACCCTCTGCCGGTCCATATATCTATTGGAGAAGGGCCTTTAACCTCACCTGACCTGTATAAAAAACATCCAATCTATCTGCTTACTCCTTCAGCAAAATCATTTCTGAACTCCAATTTCGCAAATATTCGTAATTCAAGGAGTAGCGATAAAAGGCCCACTCTGGAATTAAATGTAAGAGATGCTGAGAAGCGCGGAATAAAAACCGGCGACCTGGTCAGGGTGTTTAACGAACGCGGTGAATTTACACTCTGGGCATCTGTAGGGGATGACGTTAAGGAGGGCGTAGCGGTCAATAAGGGTATCTGGTGGAATAACTTAAGCCCCGGCGGCTGCAACAGTAACCAGACAACGCCGGACAGACTGGCAGACATGGGCGGAGGATCCACTTACAATACTAATTTAGTACAAATAGAAAGAGTGAATAATGGTAAAATTTAAAAAGTACTTATTACCTGGGAAGATGGACTCTTCTTTAGAATGATAGAAGAAATGTATGACATGGCACTTGAAAATAAGTTTGATTTTGATAGTGCATTAAGGCTGGTTTATGGCACAAAATACCTTTGTTAATACAAAATAAACAATTTACTCTTTAAGAAGACTTTTAAAGAAGGAGCGCTAAAATGGATATATACAAATACGCAATGCAAATGGAATTAGATGGCAGACATTATTACCTTGATTTGGCTGAAAAAGCAAACAATACAGGACTTAAGAACATACTGACTATGATGGCAGACTCTGAAGCCAAACACTATAATGTAATTTTGAGTATGCAAAAAAATGAGAAAACACAATTTTCGGCGGATACCGAGGTATTAACAAATGTAAAAAATGTTTTCATGAGAATGAAAGAAGAAAAGGAATTTGATGTTGATGTCTCACAGGTAGAATTTTATAAGAAGGCGCTGAAAGTCGAGGCAGATAGTCAAAAGTTTTATCTTGAAAGAGCTGATGAGGAGAAAGACTCACATAGAAAGGAAATATTTCTAAAGCTGGCAGACGAAGAAAAAATTCATTGTATTCTACTTGAAAATATGATCGGTTTTGTTTCACAACCTGCCGATTGGCTTGAAAATCCTGAGTGGTATCACTTAGATGAAAATTGAGGGATAAGCGGCACAAAAAGATGCCAGAGACCTTATAAGTTTTAAGCCATTATCATTTAAGTTTGCGAACAGGGCGGACATAGTTGCTGGCATTGTCGTAGCGCCAGCATACGTTACCAGCTCCGTAAGCGCCACTGAAACGTACGCTCCACACACTATCCAGATAACTGGCAGTATCATTCTCGTCACCTGTCCAGATACCGCTTTGCGTTACATCAAAAACAGTATCTATGTACAGGTCGCCAGCTTTTTTGCTCGATTCCAGCAGTGATACGGCTTCTTCTACAGTAGGTAATCTCCAGTCGGAATACCCGGCAAATCCCCTGTTGTTCAAATCCTTTACCCATTGCTTAGCTTCATTCCAGACCATACCTTTTCCAGAACCGGACTGATGCCACATCAAACCTGTGGCATGGTCTGTTACCACACTGTCTCCATTTACGGACTTATCCTCATAACGATGGATGATTGTACTGTATCCATAAAATCCATAATTATGCTTATTACGTATGGAAATATTCGAGATTGACAGCACTTGAGAAACAGATAAATCCCTATAAGATGAAATCAGGGTTATATGTGGTTCTTCTGCTGCCTGTATAATCGGAGGATATAAGAATAAAAATGATACGGTTAAGATATGTAATAGTAAATATTTTCTCATATTAAACATTTGGCTGAAAATTTAAATAATAAAAGGAAACCGGTAATACACCTTGCCATTATAAACTCTGTAATGAATTAGACAAGTGTTTTTTGACTCAGGTCAAATTGTTAGATTAAGTAAATGATTTGGTTAGACTTAGAAAGTTGTGACAGGTACCTGTGTTGACGATAAAATGACAATTATTGCTTTAATACTCATTTCAATAGATAAAGGCGATATAAATTTGTCCGTTTCTTTTTATGCTTAATAGAATTAAACTGGGCGAAAATGTAAAGGCTCCAATATATTCCCGCGAGGCCCATGATGTTATTGATAATGCCTTGTTGATCGGGCCATATCATAAAATAATAATTACAGAAGGAAATTATCTGTTTCTTGATAGGGGAGAATGGTGTGAGATTAGAAATATTATTGATTTAAAGATATACATCGAAGCAGAAAAGGGTGTTTGTGAGAAAAGGTTGCTGGAAAGGCATATGCGTGGAGGAACGACAGAGGCTGAGGCCCTGGAGAAGATCAAAATGGTTGATATGAAAAACTTTGATCTGATTGATCAGACAAAGAAATATGCTGATAAGGTGATTACCGAATGTTATGATGAACCACTGAATCATAATGGTTCTGTTTAACATTCAAAGCCATAGGTGAAATGTAAGTTATGATTTACGATAAGATTGAGAATTTCAAAGAATATGTGCGCCTTAATAAGCACTTCGTAGACGTAGTTAAGTTTTTAGACTCAGAACCTGTTACTAAACGTCCTGAAGGAAGATATGAAATCAATGATGATGGCGCTTATGTAGTTATCGAAGGATACCAGGCCCGGGAGGCTTCAGATTGTTTTATAGAGTGTCATAGGAAATATATAGATGTTCAATTTATGATTGAAGGTACGGAATCAATGGGCGTCTGTCATAGGTCAGGGTGCAAAGAGTTTCCCTATGATGCCGGAAAGGATTTTCAGAAATTAGGAGGAGATGTTGATTTTCTTGCATTCAGAGAAGGAAGTTTTATGGTATTCTTTCCGGAAGATGCTCATATGCCCGGGGTGAAATATGGCGAATCTCCGGGATTTGTGAAGAAGGCGGTCTTTAAGATTCCCGTATAACTAAGATAAGGATGCCACCATGAAACCGACAGTAAGAATAGCCACAGCCCGGACCCCGGACGGGGGCGAGATGGAGCTTTACCAGCATGATCGTGATTTCTCGATCAAGATCAACGGTCTGGATTTGATGAACAGTCGCTAGCATGAGTCGGAACTGGAGCTCGCGCGGTTGGGTTGTGCGCATCTGGCCGGCAGCAGGAAGCCAATCATACTCATCGGCGGCCTGGGTTTGGGCTATACCTTACGCCAGGTTCTCGATATGCTCAGCCCCTACGCCCAGGTTGTGGTAAGTGAACTGTTGAGTGCTGTAGTCGAATGGAATCGTGAGTTTCTCGGGGAGCTCAACGGCCGGTCACTGGAGGACGACCGAGTTGACATCAAGATTGGAGATATCGTGGAGCTTATCTCACGTTCCAGGAACAGATTCGATGCTATCCTGCCCCCCGGCGGCGGTGAGCCACACCTGCCGCTCCAAAACGAGTCGAAGGGAGGCCGCATGCGGCCCTGGAGGAGACACTAGTCGTGGATATGCTGACGAGGTAATAACCAGATAGAGATTAATCAGCATTAGTAGATAAGATGCCGATTACACCTTGACATAAAAAATCCTCTATGATAATATGCCGATAAATATAGAATAAGTATAAAAGTAAATGTTAGATGATAATAAAATATATACAAGAGAGGCATTAATCAATTGACAGGACGGGATCTTCACTCAGCTTTAAAAACTGATGAAATCGCTTCATGTGATGGAGGCGGTGTTAATTTTAAAATCGTTAAGCTTCAGTGGGGAAAAGATGATTTTGGTTTTAGCTTACATGCCTCACCGCATACTTTTACAACTGCTGGTTTTCAAACAACTGATTTTTTAGCATATCTTGGTTTCCAAAGAGGATCCTGTGCTTTTACAACTAGTCGTGAATGTTACGGTAGGTGGATTAAAGATGATTTTCATTTAAAAAATTTCTGCAGTGCATTTTCTAACTCATTCGAAGAAATAAAAAAAGCTCAAAACTACTTGCAATCATGTGGTTATTCTCTTGATCGACCAGAAGGTTGGGGCTATTTTCATGGAAAACCATCTCAGGGACGAGATAGGTCGTACACGTCTTCTGACGGTCATACAGCCGCAAAGACAGAAATTATGAAAAGCACTGAAGATCAATTCTTTCAGTTTGTACTGTCTTGGATCGAGGGCGGTTCCGAAAGAGGTTGGACTTTTCATTATCGACCAAAACACTCGCCATTATCACCAGAGTTTGATGCTGGCATCGGATATTTAAGAATCCGTACTTTCGAAGAATGTCCATGTTTTGATTTTGAGCCATGTTATTGGAATTTTGTTCCATTTGACCAGAGAGGATCGAGTGCTTTTGATAGTAATGCGGAGGCTGTTCATAAATGGTTTGATGCTCATGAACACAATTTTTCCCAAGGTATTAATTCTCTCTTGTCAGCTCAGTCATTTATAGATAAGTATGATATGTATTTTTTGCCTATAGATCAAAAAGAACTAATCAGAACAGATACACAGATAAAAAGAAACATCAAAAGAAGCGTAAAGCCTTTAAAACGGCAAGATAAAATATATGACTTTGATGTTTCTATATCTTTTGCTGGGACTGAGCGTTCTCAAGCTGAAGCTTTAGCATCATCGGTAAGAGATGCTGGCTTTGATGTTTTTTATGATGACTTTTATCCTGAGCAATTATGGGGTAGAGATTTAATAACTTTCTTTGATGATGTATATAGAAAACGTTCCAGATATTGTGTCATTTTTGTATCTTCGGAGTATTGCGAACGTATGTGGACGAACCATGAGAGAAAAAGCGCACAAGCGCGTGCCCTCCAAGAAAAAGGCAATGAATATATTCTCCCTATCCAAGTTGATAACTCAGAACTACCAGGTTTGCAACCGACTACTGGGTATCTTTCAATGAAAGACTATGGAATAAATAAAATTGCAGGAATATTAATCAAAAAGTTGAATAGTTAGATGAACGTAAGATAATAAATGAGAAAATCACTCACAGTTTTTGTTTGCAGTACTTATACCGATCTTGCAGAAGAACGAGAATTTGTTCTGCAAGCAATCAGAAAATTACAGCATCAACACGATTCTATGGAATTTTTTGGTGCGCTCTCTGACCTACCCATAGAAACATGTTTAGAAGAAGTTAGACGAAGCGATGTGATGGTTGTTATTGTCGGCCATCGATATGGAAGCCTTGTGCCGGGAATGAATGTTTCATTTTCAGAAGCAGAGTACAACGAAGGCTATCGCTTGGGAAAGCCATGTCTTGTTTACTTAAGAGATGAGAATATTCCTATACTTCCAAAATTCATTGAGCGGGAGGCCGAAAAAATAACCCTACTTGATAGATTTAAAAGTATTTTGCGAACTCGTCACACTATAGCAACATTTAAAAACTCACATGACCTTTCTGTTAGCGTTGCCGCAGACCTCAGTCGAACAGCACAAGCTTTAGAAGAAGCTGTTAAAGCCGAAGAGGCTGAAAAGGAAGAACCTTCAACATCATTATTCGAAGAAATCAATGAGATAATAAAAAACGCTTTAGGTAATGGGGTAGAAAAATCGTCAGTTATATCGACTGTTCGTCAAGCAATAGCAACTCTCTTACGAACCGAAGGAATTCGCAAGCCTTTAGTTTTTATAAGCCACTCTCATAACGACAAGAAAATTGTCAGTGCGGTGGTTTCAGGATTAAAAAATAAAGGAATTGATATTTGGATTGATGAACACGATATTAGATTTGGAGACAGCATTTTTAAAGCCATATCAAAAGGGATGGACTCAGCAGATTATCTTGCCTTCTTTATGTCTAAGAGTTCTTTAAGTAGTAAATGGTCAAGTAGTGAACTAGATGCTATGATGTCAAGACGATTAAGCAAGCGAGGGGGTGCTGTTATACTTCCAATACTTCTCGAAGATGTTGAAGTGCCTGCCTTACTTCGCGACGTAATGTATTTAGATTTGAGAGATGGTGATGTAGCAGAAGCCGTTGATAAACTTTCAACTGCTATTAAACATCATAATTTAAATAAGAAAAACAAAGAATAAAGAGACATCTAACAAAAACATGCTCTTGAATGCTCAACTGCAGAACCCTTTTTGATGTTGTTTAGTTTGGGTTTTGCATATCGTATTTATAGCTTGAAATACCATACAGGTTGAGCCTCAGAGATGTTCACGTTGTTTGCGAACTCTGCGGTGAACTTTTAATGAATCACTTTATCAAACCCAATTCTTTTCCGAGCTTGAGGTCTTTTACGCTGTTTTTATTCCAGTAATCCACCATGACGGCATGTGTGCGGCGTGCCTTTGTTGTCAGTACCTTTGCATCTTCCCCAGATCCGCTCGGATAAGCCTCACTCCAGGATAAAATATCATGAGGGAAATTACGGTTGAAGCGGATAGAAAGTGTTCTTTCCAGAGATGGATATGTCACCGTATACTGAGAGACAGACAAATTCCTTTCCTGCGTGTTTGTCAGTTCTGCAACGGCCTTTTCCACCCCTAAATCAATCATGAGCAATGTTGTAAAGAAACTTCCGGGAATCATTTCGATTTCTCCCAGCGGAAGAGTTTCGGGAGCAATGCGTATGCGCGCCCAGACTTCATCATAGAGTAGTCATAAATACCCGTATTAAATCTTTTGATAAAGTTGAGCTTTAAGACGGGAATGCTTTTTCCCCGGGATGTCTCGTAATCTGATTTTACTTGTATATCAGGAAGAAACGGCTCGGTAACGAATATTAAAACAGCGTGGCCGGGATGGATTTCGCCATATCTGCTCTGTTCGAGTTCAAAACGTGTTATTTCTGCACCGTAATTGTACCAATAGGAATGAAAGTCTTTTTCTTCAGGTAATGAAAAAGCTACAGGTGTATAACTTAAAAATACTATGAACAGTTTTGTTATCAGTATTATGCATTTGGCCTTCAACTTCAAAATCATTTCTCCGTTCTTAAAGTGATAGACGTAGACAGATTGAACCACTTCAGCGTATTAAGCACTAAAATTAAACATCTGTTTATAACAAATTTGAATCCTTAAATGCACAATAGTCTTGCCATAAAACTACCTATCGTTGATTCAGTTAAGTTTATCCGGTTACAAGTTCCAATTCTCTTATTCTGGAATGAGCTGGAGCCAATTTTTTTATAGTAACATAAACTATTGGTTGATCCTTTTCTGCTTGTTTTTTTGCAAGATTAGTGCTAAACTCGTTGAATTCTATGTCTTTCTCTAATAGTAAGACTA
>CAKKPF010000056.1 GCA_919901575.1 Candidatus Brocadiaceae bacterium | reverse complement strand
TACAAAACGTGTGACCAGTCGCCAAAATGTGTGATTAATAAAGAGGTATTAAAAGAGTATCATAACATAATAAGTGAAGCTCGAAAGGAAATATCTTCCAGGCAGGATATCTCTTTAGATAACCTTATTTCTCTACCAGGAGTACTGGAGTTTAAAAAGGATTCAGGGAACGGAAAGATACAGGGTGATGATTTCTGGAATGAATTGGAACAATTGATCAAGCTTTCAGTAGATGATTTGAAAAGCATGAAAGAGGCTGAGGGCCAAAATCTACGAATGGAAATAGAGAAATGGAAAACCAGGATTTCCGAATTGCTGGATGAAATAGAAACTATGTCCCCAAAAGTAGTATTGGAGTATAGTAATCGAATTCAAGAGAGGGTTGCTTCTCTGCTGGAAGGCATGGAAAACAAAATAGAAAAAGATGATTTAAACAGGGAAATTGCGATCTTTGCCGATAAATGTGACATTTCTGAGGAAATAGGAAGACTGCGAAGCCATATTTCATTACTTGACAATGTGATGGAAAATGAAGAGCCGAATGGCAGGAAATTAGAATTTATAGTACAGGAGATGTTTCGTGAGGCGAATACAATAGCTGCCAAAGCAAATAACGCTGATATAGTCAGAGATGTAATTACGATCAAGACTGAGATTGAAAGGATAAAGGAACAGGTATTAAATATAGAATAGCTGCTGCTGTTTAGCAACAGTGGCTGAGTATTTAAACAGTATATGGTATTATTTTTGAATGGGGAAAAATGGCAGGCTGGTAATTATTTCAGGTCCATCAGGGAGTGGCAAGACATCAATTTGCAAAAAACTGACAAAAAACCCTGAAATAAGACAATCAGTTTCTTATACCACGAGGGAACCCAGAGAAGGTGAAAGAAACGGCATTGAGTATTGTTTCATAGAAAAAAGCGAATTTGACAAGCTCATCAGGGAAGGCAAATTTATAGAATACGCTGAATACTGTGGTTATTTATATGGAACACCTGTTGAGCCTATTAGAGAAGCAATCGATAATGAAAAGCTATTTATACTTGCCATTGACGTTAAGGGGGCTTTACAGGTTATGGACAAAATGTCCGAAGCAATTTCTATATTCATAATGGCGCCTGATGACAAAACATTAAAACTGAGGTTGAAGAAAAGACTCACAGATGATGACGCTGCGATCAATGAAAGATTTATGGTAGCCAAAGAGGAGATGGAATATAGCAAGTATTATGATTATTGTGTTATTAATGATAATTTGGACGATGCCGTAAAAGAGATTGAAGGAATTTTAGAACTCAGTGATTGAGAGATTAAGGGATTTAAAAATTGAAGAATTAAGTAAGCAGTATGCCAGGCTTCCCGCCTGCTATTTAAACCTGAATGTAAAATGACAAAGAATATAATATATGGTGTTACAGGTAGTATTGCCGCATTCAAGGCGGCAACAATAGTGTCTAAGTTAAAATGTCAAGGTTTTGATGTTACGGTTATAATGACAAAATCTTCGCAAAATTTCATCAATCCACTGACTTTCAGGACACTTTCGCAAAATAAGGTTATCACGGATATTTTTGTTGAAGATAATGAGTATGACCCTAAACATGTTTCCATTGCAGATAAAGCTGATATAGTCGTAATTGCACCCGCTACTGCTAATATTATTGGCAAGCTGGCATCTGGTATTGCAGATGATGCGCTGACCAGTATTGTTATGGCTTCAAATGCCCCTGTGTTGATTGCTCCTGCAATGGAGGAGAGAATGTACACTAATTCCATAACACAGAGGAATATAAGGGTTCTTCAGGAAGTGGGATATAAGTTTTTGGGACCGGAAAAGGGCAGGCTAGCCTCTGGCCGGACAGGTGTCGGACGCATGGCAGACACAGAAATGATAATTCAGTCTATAATAGATGAACTGGAGAACAAGTCCTATAATGCAGAAAATAAAACTGAAGATAAAGAGAAAAATAGGTTGCGAGGACCTGCCGTTACCAGGTTATATGAGTCAGTCAGCAAGCGGCATGGACCTCTACGCGGCAGTTGAAAATCAAACGGTCGTAGAAAAAAACGAAATCAAATTAATTCCTACAGGTATATTTATTGCATTGCCATATGGTTATGAAGCGCAGGTCAGGCCAAGAAGTGGATTAGCACTAAAACATGGAATTACAATAGTCAACTCGCCAGGTACAATAGATAGTGATTACAGGGGTGAAATAGGCATTATCTTATGTAATCAAGGAAAGGATAAATTTTTAGTAGAAAGAGGTATGCGAATAGCACAGTTAGTTGTGCAGCCTGTTATCCATGCTGAGTTAGAAGAAGTAATGGAACTGGAAGATACTCACAGGGGAGAAGGAGGGTTTGGACATACAGGGCACTGATGGATGAGAAAGAAAAAAAGATTATTTATGGAAAAGTTAAGTATTTGGAAATGAATTAGCACCCTGACTGGCAGCAAAATAATAGAATTCGAAAAGGAGCTAATTTCTTATGCAAAGAACAAGAATCATTCATTCGGCATATTCAATGGTTATCTTCACGGTTGGAATATTTATCCTGATAAGTATTGCAACATTTTCTCCTAATGACCCGCCATTTGCAAATTATCCTGTAAACAATCCTGTACAAAATTATTGTGGCAAAATAGGCGCCGGTGTTTCCGGTTATCTGATAGCATGTATAGGAATAACGTCCTATGTCTTTGCATTGTTGATAGGCACTTTAGGCATTTCACTGTTTTTAAAGAAAAAGATTGAAATCCTGTGGGCAAGAATACTAGGTGGAATATTGCTGATTTTTTCGATTTCACCTATACTTGGTATACTTGACGATTTAACAAACTTATTTGAGTTTCCTCTTGAAACAGGCGGTATTATCGGCATGATTGCGGCTTTCAGATTAACAGAATATCTTGGTATTCCAGGCGCTTGTATATTGCTCGCTATGGGGTTCATTATATCCATAATACTCATTTCCAATAAATCATTGGAATCTTCTGTTGGTTGGGCATATAAGAAAATAAAGAAAATGTTTATTCCAAAATCTTTAATTAATGATAATACACAGAATATTATTGATAGGGATTTTGACGCAGAAACATACGAAACAGAAAGAAGTGTTATAGCGGAAGAGGGAAAGGTTGATACGGTAACCGTTACACCAACACAGTATGTAGAGAGAAGGCCCAAAAAGAGGACTACGATATTTAAAACCGGCAAACATGTTTTGGACAAGGATAAAGGCTATGTGCTTCCTCCAATTTCACTATTGGATGAACTTAAAAGGCATAAGTTTGACAGTGATGAACATGTTATGGAGAAAGCATCTGTGTTAAAGGGATGCTTAGAACAGTTTAACGTTATTGCAGAGGTTGTGGGTATGGAGAAGGGGCCTTCTGTCACCATGTATGAATTGGAGCTTGCACCCGGTACAAAGGTTGGGAAGGTATCTAATCTCTCTGATGATATTGCAATTGCCCTGAAGGCTCCCGGCATACGTGTAGTTGCCCCTATTCAGGGAAAATCTACTATTGGAATTGAAGTGCCAAATACCCATAGAAAACCTGTACAAATACGGGAATTATATGAGACAGCAATTAATGATATTCATAAACATACCATACCTTTATTATTGGGCAAAGACATTGCCGGATATCCTTTAATATCAGATCTTGCCGCTATGCCGCATTTATTAGTTGCAGGGACGACTGGTTCCGGAAAGTCGGTATGCTTGAATTCTATAATCCTAAGTATACTTCTTTTCCAAAGACCGGATGAATTGAAGCTAATACTGATAGACCCGAAGATGGTGGAATTCTCAGCATTCAGAGATATTCCGCATTTGATTGCGCCTGTTGTTACAGATATGAAGAAGGCGGCGGCAATATTGGAATGGGCAGTAAATAAGATGGATGAAAGATATACTCTTCTGGCAAGGGCTGGCGTAAGGGATATTGCCGGCTACAATAGACTGAGTGATTCAGAGAAGGAATGGAGGCTGAATCCGGAAGGAGATGCAAGCCTTGATGACGTTCCCTTCCTATTGCCAAGTATGGTGATTGTTTTAGACGAATTGGCTGATTTGATGATGGTTGCGTCAAAAGAGGTGGAAGCTTCCATTATCAGACTTTCTCAGAAGTCCAGGGCAGTTGGCATTCATCTTGTGGTTGCAACACAAAGGCCGTCGGTAGACGTAATCACCGGTTTAATAAAGTCTAACTTGCCATCACGAATTTCATTTCACGTCTTTTCAAAGGTGGATTCACGTACGATTCTGGATCAAAACGGAGCAGAAAAACTTTTAGGCAAGGGAGACATGCTCTTTCTGCCGCCAGGCACCTCCAAGCTGGCGAGAGTACAGGGAACATACGTCAGTGATGCAGAGATCAACAGAGTTGTTGATTATTTAAAACAAATATCACTTCCGGAATTCAGCCCGGAGTTAAAGGTATGGCAGGGTTCATTAAAGGGAAACGATGATGCAAAAGATGACCTTTATGAAGAAGCGGTAAGGATTGTATTGGAAACACAGCGCGGGTCTGTATCGTTGCTGCAAAGAAGATTAGAGATCGGTTACTCTCGTGCTGCAAGGCTGATAGACTTGATGGCAGAAGATGGTATAGTTGGAGAATATAAAGGAAGCCAGGCAAGAGAAGTGTTTGTTGATCTTGAAGTATGGGAGGCACAGAAGAAATAGAGTGTGGTTAAATCATGGATATTGAATACCAAAAAACCAATGCCCCATCAGAGAAATTAAGCTTCCTGAAAAGTGCTGCTTTTAATCTCCCGAATAGAATAACACTTTCAAGGTTATTGCTAGCTGTTGTTTTTTTCGCTTTTTTATCATACAGGTATTTTAATGTGGCGCTAGCTGTCTTTTTTGTTGCAGTTGTTACAGATTGGCTGGATGGGTATCTTGCCAGAAAGTGGGAATTGTCAACAGATCTGGGACGTATAGTAGATCCATTTGTAGACAAGGTTATTATCTGTGGAGCTTTTATTATCTTTATACATATCGCAAAGGATGTTATTGCACCGTGGATGGTAATTGTAATAGTGGCCAGAGAATTTTTTGTCAGTAGTATAAGGGGGTTTTCTGAATCAAAGGGAGTCAAATTTGCCAGTAATATGTGGGGGAAAACTAAGATGGTTATTCAATCAGGAACTATTTGTGCAATGATCCTCTACTATGCTCACTTTAAAACCATTACATGGATGGAATACATAGTTTATACCTTAATATGGATTACAGTTATAGTTACCATAATTTCCGGCATAATCTATGTACTCTCCGCAAAGAAAACCCTGCTGGCTGCTTGACTAGCAGGCAGCTTGTGGGGGGATATTCTATGTGTGATTTTCCTGATGTATGATGCATTAGCTCCCCCCGCTATCTGTCCTGTATTGATTGATACTGAACTACTCTTTTACAACAAACATACCTTTAAAGTCGCCCATCAGCACCATTTTGATTCTATCATGCCAGAGATCACCGAACTCTTTAATTTCTTCATCGGTGCCGGTTCCGCTAACTGCAAGAGGCATTAAATCTGCCATCTTTGGATTGCCGGGAAGCATACTATTGTTATAGCTGACCTCTACAGATTTTCCATTGTCAATTCTTTCAAAGATTGCTGAGCATATTGAACCTGCAGGCGCTTCACTGTTTTCATCAAAAGTCAGGAGATTATGTCTGTTGAATCTGCCGCCTCCCAGCCCGTGAAATCCATTTTCTCCGGCAGCGCCGGTTATGAGTGTAACAATCTGAGAGATTGGCCCATTAACCCTGTATTCAATACCCCCTCTAAATGTTACCTTAATTCCACCTCTGGTAGGAATCTCATTTCCATAAAGGTGTTTTAGCGCAGTCTGAGTCAGTCTATATGCGCCTGAGACTGCGAGACATGAATGACCGGCGGTCTTCACAGCATCTTCATATCTATACACAAATGGTTCATCCTTATCCATGGCGCCCAATGCCACAGCAAGCGGATCTTTCATTTTAATTGGTTCTACCTGATCAAAAAACGCTTTATTAAACTTAGTCTGTCCTTCTGCCATTATTTTTCCTCCACATACTATAATTATAAATAAAAAAAATAAAAATATTTGTGAGCTTCCTGAAAATCTCGTTTCTATTTCTCTCAATGTGTTGCACCTCCATTAATTCAATTGCTTTTAAGTCTTAAGCGAAACCCTTTTACGATCATTGCGTATGACCCCAATCCAAGCATTATGTTAAATAAATCCAGAAACAACGGTAACATTTTAAAGCCAAGAAATATTGTTTCTACTAAAAGCATCGTGCCCAACAAAAAGTAAAAATTTATCAAGAACCAATTTAACCTGACTATAGTTTTTTTACAGTTTGTGCATTCAAAAGTGTTTTTATTACAAGAGGGGATAAAGCCAAAGACAATACTTGTCATTGCTTTAAATTGTAATGGCTTCGAACAGCTTGGGCACTGGTTCATAGTCTTTTCTGGAGTAAATGTATATTAATTTTTCAATTATAGGTTGAGGGGCATGAAAAATCAACTTATAAAATATTATGTGATTTGTGGCGGTAAGAGTGGTTGAAATGTTTATCGTATAGCTTTGAATATTTGAAGTTTTTAGAAAGCACATCACCTACAATAATTATTGCAGTCTTTTTGATGTCGCTCCGGATTATTTCATCAACAACTGCATCAAGGGTGGAAATGATAACTTTTTCATCTTTCCAGCTTGCTTTGTATACAATTGCAACTGGACAATTGATTCCATAATCTGGCTTGAGGATGTTTACGACTTTATTAATTTCCTTAATGCTCAGGAATATGCATAACGTTGCTTTTGATTTTGCGAGGACTTCTAAACGTTCTGTTTCCGGCACCGGGGTTTTCCCATCAATACGTGTTATAATCACAGTTTGTGATACACCCGGTAAAGTAAGTTCCTGCTTTAATGTTGAAGCTGCCGCTAGAAAAGAACTCACACCGGGTATTACTTCATAATCAATTCCACGCTTATCCAGCTCAGACATTTGTTCCTGTATTGCCCCGTAAATCGAGGGGTCGCCTGTGTGAACCCTTGCAACATCTTTATTCACATTCTTTGCTTCTTCTATAATGTTTATGATTTCATCCAGGGCCATGGATGCGGAATCGAATATCCTGGTATCTTTACTGCAATACTTAAGGATATCGGGGTTTACCAGTGAACCGGCATATATACAATATCCGGACATTTCAATTATTTTCTTCCCTTTTACGGTTATGAGTTCAGGGTCACCGGGGCCGGCGCCAATGAAGTATACTTTCATAGTTTAGCTAATTAAGAAAATAAAAATTTGATTACAAAATAGAATGCGGCTGTTAATATTGCTGTGGCAGGAATTGTAATCACCCAGGAGATGACTATATCCCGAATAGTTCTTAAATTTAAAGAGTTTAAGCCTCTGGCAAGTCCCACACCTAAAACAGCGCCTACCAGAGTATGGGTAGTTGATATAGGCAAGGCAAGTTTAGAGGCCAATACAATTGTTATGGCAGCCCCGAATTCAGCGGCAAAACCCCTCGTGGGAGTTAATTCAGTAATATATTTCCCTATAGTTTCAATGACACGCCATCCCCAGGTGGCAAGCCCGACAACAATGCCCAGTCCTCCTAATAGGAGGATCAGCAGAGGAACCTGCGCCTGCATTCCTACAACTCCGTACTTAATTGCATAAAGAACACCAGCCAGTGGCCCGATTGCGTTGGCCACGTCATTAGCGCCGTGGGCAAAAGCGACAAAGCAGGCGCTCATAATTTGCAAATAAACAAAAATCTTTTCTACTGTAAGATAGTCGGCGCTGATATGTTTTATATGAGAGTATTTCTCTAGCCGGTTAGAGATGTTTTCCGATTTATTCAATACCTTGGTGATTTCGTCTGAAAGTTCTCCGGTGATGGATTCTTTTACCCTTCTAAGATGCATCACAACCTTTTGCATACTCTTCTCTACCTTCGGATCAATAAACTCATCATCACTTTCAGATATGGATGATTTAACTTTATTGATAAGGGGCATACTGATAAGCGCTCCCAATAATCCCACCAGTCCTGCCAGTATCAGGGCGTGACTGAGGGACAGATCGAGGTGAAGATTCTTTAAGCCTTTGAAAACCATTACCAGTGTCAGTATTCCAAGAACAAAAAAAACTAAAAATGGCGTCATCCTTTTCGCAGACTCTACCGGAGTCTTAGAATCAAAGATAATCCTTCTCAATAGAATGAATATCGAGAAAGAGATTGCCCCGCCTAGAACAGGCGATACGACCCAACTGGCGGCAATCTGTGATACTTTGTTCCAGTGAATAGCTCCAAATCCGCTGAATAAGATACCGAATCCCAAAATAGCTCCAACGATTGAATGAGTGGTGGACACAGGCCACCCTTTATATGAAGCAATGTTCAGCCAGGTTCCGGCGGCCAGCAGCGCAGCTATCATCCCATAGATATAGCTGTTTGGATCAGAGTTAAATATAACGGGATCGATTATACCTTTTCTGACGGTATTTGTGACGTGAGACCCAACTAAAATTGCTCCTGCAAATTCCATGATGGCGGCGACGAGAATCGCCTGTTTCAGGGTTAAAGCCCCTGAACCGACAGACGTTCCCATGGCATTTGCAACATCGTTTGCACCAATATTCCAGGCCATGTAAAAACTGGTGCACAGGGCGATAATAATAAGTATCGTTTCAGGACTCAAGTGGCGCTCTCTTTAGCATTATTCAAGGTCAAGTAGATTGCGGATACGGTGGGCTAACTTTTCAGAAGTGTTTGATAATGTTCTTATTTCTCTTAAAACTGATAACCACAACTGGAATTCACCATGTGTAAAATGATCCTCATTGCTGAATATGTTCTTGAGTAACTGCCTTTGAGATAAATCGGCTTCATGCTCCTTCAGGGCTACATTGTTAACCATAGACCTGACTTTTTCCGCCTCGCGGCCTGTAAAAGAAGTTTCAAGTAAATTATCAAACTCATCTATAATCTCTTTGATGAGTTCATAAGTTTCAAAATTCTTATTCAAAAAATTTTTGAAATCATCTTTGAATATATCCTTTAATGTGAGGTCTTTAAGTGTAAGCAGCACCCCTATATCTTCACAGTCGTCTGCAATATCATCCTGTAATGATAAGATTTCCAATAATGCAACTTTGCTGATAGGCATAAACAGGCCGCTTGGAAGATGATTGCGCAATTCATTTTTTGTAGTATCCGCTTTTGCCTCGAACTTTGAAATTTCTCTGGCTATCCGCGAGACAGACTTTGAATCGTTTTCCTCTAAAGCCACAAATATCTCTTTTACTTTAATGACACATTCATTTACATCCTGCATATGCTTTTGCAGGGGAGCGAATGGAGATTTTGCAAATAATTTTGCCAGCGTTCTCATGACGATTGATTAAAAAAATATTTCTGTTTTCTCCTGTAGCGGAAACCTTTTTACCCGACGTTTTGTTTGGCGGGCAGGTTTCCATGTACATGGGTTTGCTTGCTAAGATACGTGTATATTAAAACAAAAACCTGTAAGATTGCAATAACTTTTTCATGTTCGGAAAATTCTTTATGATTTAGTTGACAAAGAATGATTCTTGAAATACGATAAGCCCATGAAGTTAAATGGAAGATCACAAAGATATGTGTCACTACATGAAAAGTATTTAAAAGAATCTGAAGAATTATACAAACAAAAGAACTATTCTCAGGTCTCTGAAAAACTTTGGGGAGCAACTGTTACTATTACTAAGGCAATAGCTGCTTCACGAAGTAAGACGATTAAGTCTCACGATGGCATTGGTTTCTACCTGGCATCTATTTCTAAAGAGCTTAAAGACGAAAGTATCTTAAACATTGTAAGCATTGCCAATTCCATGCACCAAAACTTTTATGAAGATAATTTACCACCTGAAGTTATCCATAAAGCATCCAAAACAATCAAACAATTTGTTAAACGTATGCGTAGTAAGTTTAAGGTATAATTCACTTATAGATTACAATCGCAACTTTTGCCATCAAAAACCCTTTTTTGTCATGACAGAAAAAATGAATAGCCCAGAAGGCTGAGTTAAACATAATCAAACAGATTAATATCACAGAAACTTATTAGCATCATCGAGCATCTCTTTTGCCTGTTTTCTCGTCACGTCCGTCTTTTCTGTGCCCCTTATCATTTCTGCAATCTCTTCGAGTCGTTCCTTAGTTGAAAGCGTTTCGATGGTTACAAATGTTTTGTTATTTTCGGCAAATTTGTTTACCTTAAAATGTTGTTCTGCATAGCTGGCTATCTGGGGCAGGTGGGTAATGCATATAACCTGATGTGACTGCGAAACCAGTCTTAGTTTTTCACCAATGACTCGCCCCATTCTGCCTCCAATATTAGCATCTATTTCATCGAATATGAGGACAGGGGTTTGATCGGCTGATGCCAGATGCCGCTTCAAAGCCAGCATTATTCTGGAGATTTCCCCGCCCGAAGCAATTTTCCTGAGCGGCTTAAGCTCTTCACCGGGATTGGACGAAAACATGAATTCAATATGATCAAATCCCGTTCTACTGCTATATTCCAGATTAAACGGCTCTGCATTAGTCATGTCTATCGTTGAGATATCAATATCAAATCTCCCGTTAGTAATGCCCAGGCCTTCCAGTTCCTTTTTAACAAGAGTAGATAGCTTTGCGCCGGCCTTCTTACGCAATTGTGTCAGGTTTTTGCCGGAATCAATGACGGATTTTCTTAATTTTACTAATTCTTTTTCTGTGCTGCCGAGGTCTTCGTTTTCTTTTAAGAGGTGTTCCAGTTTTGATTTCGATTCTTTACAATAAGAGAGTATGTCTTCTATCGTTTCACCATATTTACTTTTAAGACGGCGAATGGTTTCAATTCTATCCTCTATTTGTTCCAATCGTTGAGGGTCAAAATCATGTCCTTCCACACACTTGCTTAACGTAATAGCCGCGTCTTCCAATTGAAAAAGAGATTGATTACAGGATTCCAGTGGATTTTCAAAACTATTGTCAATGTCCTTTATCTTGCTCAATTCATTTGAGA
Organism: Candidatus Brocadiaceae bacterium; assembly: GCA_919901575.1. Classification (GTDB taxonomy): domain Bacteria; phylum Planctomycetota; class Brocadiia; order Brocadiales; family Scalinduaceae; genus Scalindua. The sequence continues at coordinate 4,797 of CAKKPF010000056.1, read as the reverse complement.
TTTCTTTCAACCTCGAAATTATAGAATTGTCAGATTCATACAAACTGTCAGTGCAATATGACAATGTGGTTTGTATCTTCTCCGAATTTGCAAGGATGAAACGCTCCTTTTCCAGTATGTCGGGTTCATCCGGTTTTAGACAGGCGCTTTCGATTTCGTTAATCTCAAAATTGTACAGATCAATCTGCCTTTTTCTCGCTTCCTGATGTTCATTTAGTGATTGTATTAATCTTTCTTTCTCGATCGCTTTGGTGTAAACTTCTGTGAATTTACCCCGATTGGTATCTAATTTCCCAAAGCCGTCCAGGATAATGAGTTGGTTTAGCGGTTTGGTCAATGACTCATGTTCATGTTGACCATGTATATTCACTAACAGTTCACCAATCTCCTTCAATAGAGGAACAGTTATAGGTTGATTATTAAGTCTGCATCTGTTTCGGCCATCCTGGTCTAGATTTCTCTGAATAATAATCTCTTCATCATCAAAGCTGTCAACGTGTTCTTTCAACTTTTCACGGATATGTTCATTTTTGATAATAAATACTCCGCTTACGGAAACGTCTTTCTTGCCGGTTCTGACAATATCATTTGTTACCCGGCTTCCAAGGAGAAAGTTTAATGCCCCTATTATTAGAGATTTGCCGACACCCGTAGTACCGGTAAAGATATTTAAACCTTTATCGAATTTTATTGTAATGTCATCAATCAGGGCAAAATTGGAGATATAAAGTTCGCTTAACATAAATTAGTTTGCTCCGTTCACTAATTTATAATAATAAGAATTTTTTTGTTTGCCAGAAAAAACTATAAGTGACGAGAATGTTGGATTATCAAACACCTTAATAAAAGGCTATGGCTACATCCTGATGGTTTTTCAACTTTATTTGTATACGGAGAACCTCTGCGAAAGGATAGTAATGGGTTTGCTAAAACGAGGTGATAAACTGATTGATAGGGAAGGTTTAACTATGCACAAAAACTGCAACTGGTTGATTCATTAATACCGTTAAAATAGACAAAAGTAAACGGGGGACACTGTTTTGTTTAATGGGCGCCTACCCCTGTTTACAACTGAAAATCTATCAATTTCGGTCTTTTCCAGCAGTTAGTGATGCGTTCAAATCCTTCAGTAATTGTTCTATGTTCGTGGGGTTTATCTTTGTCGCTTGGCCTATGTTAATAGCCCTTGTAAGTGTGTTTCTGAGAATAGGAATCTTGAGTTGAGTAAAACCCTTGCTTACAAGAACGTCTATTGTCTGTGGATGTTGTTTTATAAGCTGGTACACATTAGTTGTCGCCGTTACCGTGGTTATCTCATCATGAACTTCATCATCTTTAGCGCCTTGCCGCTTTCCTTTATTTATAGTTTTCCATATATTAATGCCAAACAGTAGTATAGCCAGACTCTCTATAAAACCACTTATACCCATCAGCAGAAAAGCAGGGGTGGAGCCGGTATGAACGGCAACAGGCTGGAATATAACCCTAATTGCACAGCCAACGTTTATGAGAATAAATACCTTTGTTAATAATGTATAACTGTGAAGTTTGATGCCCTGACTGATGGGTATGATTCTTGATGCATAGCCAAAAATCAACATACTAATGAATCCGACTGTAACTGCATGTCTGTATGCTCCAATTAATGCGTGCGAAACAGGAGTGCCAGCCGTTTCAAAGAAGGTGAAGATCAGCATGGCGGCTTCAGCAACAATCAACCATAAAATACCGGCCCAGACAAATTTCTCATAACTTTTCTCAATCTCCATTCCGGAGAAATCAACCTCAGGTTTTGTAAGTATGTTCAGATTGTAAAAGAATAACAGGATGAATACAAACTCAAGACAACCGGAGGTAAAAAAAAGTGAATTAAAAACGTAATATGCCGGCAGGCTTACATCTATAAAGTATGCCATTAATGGTTGAGACGTTGCCCTGAGAATTACGGAAAAGTTTAACGCTAACATAATGAGCAGGTTCATTTTCGGGTTCGGTGTTTTCAGTCCTAAAAAGGCAGGTAATGTCCTGCTCAACACACCGAAAATCACCAATGTTATGAAGCCCAAAACCTGGATATGTCGCAGCGGATATATCAGAATGTGAGGTAAAACAGTTTCACCGGCTTTAAGCATATACACGGTTATGCCCGTATGGACTAACGCCTGGACAAGGAACCACAGATAGCCGGAAATCAAAAACCCCTCGTAAGTTTCCAGTTCCTGTTTTTCAGCAGAGAGAATTGTCTTAAATGCGACTATCAGGAATATCAGTATAGCCAGAACTTCCAGCAGACATCCTGAAATGATGAGTAATTTGAAGAAAGAGGAATCTAAAAGAGGAAGAAGAGACCGGAACACAAATATGAGAAGAATACCTGCAACCATAAAATAGAAAGATAAGTTAGCAAGTCTTCCACTATATAATTTGACAGCGTAAAACCGCGGGAGTACGAAGTATGATACGCCCATTATGAAGAGTCCGCACCAGCCAAAAATTTGCGTGTGGCCATGAGTTTCTATCAAGACCTTTGACACCGCATAAAGAGAATGTTGGATCCCCATATAGAAAAGCATGAATGCGCCGTAAACGCACCCGGTTGTCAGCGCTATGACAATCGCAGTTTTTATGAACTTTACGTATATATTCTCGTATGCCGTATCCATATCTTCCGGTGAAACTTCCGGCGCAGCTGCTTTTCCCTGAATAACATCATTAAGCTCTTTAATCAGGCAATCAGCGTCTACATTATGTACTCTGGCAAAGAAATAGACTGCCTCCTCCGGTCCATATTCGCCGCCGCATTCGAGTAAACCATATTTTGAAAATACACCTTTGGTTTGAGGATAGTTCTTTATAATGTCCTTTACTGTTACCGTTCCTGTTATTTCTAATTTTCCCAGCCCTGCAGTTTCAGTAACCGGCGGCGGTGTTTCTTTAACTTCTTTTTCGGCGGTATCTTCGACTGCGCTGCTCTGCGCTGGTTCAGGTTCCGGAATTGCCTTGTTCAGCGCTTCCACCAGTTCATCAAGATTCTTTACATTGCAAGCTATCGCTGTTTTTTCTATACTTTGTACTCCTCCACAGCACATGTCAACACCGTACCTGGTAAATATCTTGTCGGTTTCTGGATATTTGTTAATCACCTCATTGACAATCATATCCTTAGTTATCTCAAACTTATCCGGACTCATTAGAAATATACCCCTTTCATACAATATGTGATAGATTTTGTTGTCATAAGCATTTTTTTAAACTCAAAAGACATCACTTAAACCATTTAACAAATAAGAGCTATAAGGCGGTAATTATACAGAAAAAAAGGGTTAAATCCATTCTAAAATAATATTAAACAAAAAGGACTTGCAATATTGTCAATCATGTGATTTATTGACAATGGATTGAAGAAAGGGCTAATAATAGTATTTACCGGTAATGGCAAGGGAAAGACAACTGCGGCAATTGGCCAGGCGATGAGGGCCGTAGGGCAGGGGTTAAAGGTATTAATGCTTCAGTTTATAAAGGGGACGTGGAATTACGGCGAACTTGAATCTATAAAAAGGCTTGAACCGGATTTTAAGATACAACCGATGGGAAAGGGCTTTGTTTGCTCAAATTCAAAATTGAATGAAAAAGAAGCTAAAGAGAACGTTACTCAATCATGGGCACAAGCCAGGAATGAGATACTTTCAGATAAATACGATATGATTATACTGGATGAAATTAATTATGTCATCAGCTATGGCCTGTTACCTGTTGATGAAATATTAACATTGTTCGATGAAAAACCCGGCCGTCTTCACCTTATCCTGACAGGGAGGGACGCTCATAAAAGTATAGTTGAGAAAGCGGATTTAGTTACAGAGATGAAGGAAGTAAAGCACCAGTATTCTAAAGGTATCAAGGCTCAAAAGGGGATAGAGTTTTAGTGGCTGGTCAAAAAATAACAGTTCAAACCGTTTTAGGAACTTTAAATTTTACAAATATTAATAAACTTCAATGGGACAGGCAAAACTAAAAGTAATTTTATTGAATCATACAAAAGACCCGGAAGGGTTAATTGCTCACGCTGCCAAGTTGTGCTACAGCCCCAGTTCTGTAGAACAACTCAAAGATAAGATTGCAAAATCAGACAATAGAAAGTTTATTGAAAAGCTCCTTAAACTGGGACACCTTTCTCCATTAGAGCATGTTTCGTTCAATTTTGGTATAGAAGGAATATCCAGAGCATGTTCACACCAACTTGTCAGGCACAGGATTGCATCATATTCTCAGCAAAGCCAGAGATATGTAGGCGAACATAGTAAAAAACACAAAAATTCTGGAGAACAAATATTTGATTTTATTATACCTCCGAGTATTGCTGCCGCAGGTAAAAGTGAATGGTTTGTGGAAAAGATGCGGGATATCCAGAAATGGTATGATGAACTTGTTGAGGCGTTGGGTGATTCCGGGGAAAAGTCGAACGAAGACGCCCGTTTTATCCTGCCTAATGCTGCCGAGACAAAGATAATTGTTACCATGAATGCCAGAGAGCTGCTTCATTTCTTCAGTGTAAGATGTTGTAACCGCGCCCAATGGGAGATAAGAGATCTTGCAACTGAAATGCTGAGGCTGGTCAAAAATATTCTTCCCGGCATCTTCTCGAAATCAGGGCCAAACTGCATCGCCGGCCCCTGTACAGAGGGTGACATGTATTGTGGGAAGATCGATGAGGTAAGAGAGAAGTTTAAAGGTTTGTAAAAATAATACTTTTACGAAGTAAAAAGATTATGTTTAAGGGGAATTTTTCAGCAACGG
>CAKKPF010000055.1 GCA_919901575.1 Candidatus Brocadiaceae bacterium | reverse complement strand
CAAGAAAATAAGGTTCAAAAACATTACCTGCGTAAATTTTGAATTGTGAGTATACGCCGTATAACACCTCATCACGCCTGCCCAGTAGATTCGGCAGCCAACCAATTTCTGTTACAGTAGAAGCAGTGGCAGCACCGCTAGTAACAACACCGACATCACCTGAAGCGGCACCTGTATTAGTTTCCTGAACCTGAAAAGCAAAAACATCTATCCAGGCATTTTTCTTATTATCCCATCTTACTCTTCCGCCGTCATAAGCTCTTGCCTGGTTTGCCCAGTTCAAAGTACCAATAAGCCTGTCATTACCATAGGACGCTTGCCATCTTCCCACTCTTAGCCCTACATTAGTAAGTATAGGGTTTAAATCTCCAAGATTCCTTAATTCTGCATAACCCTCCAACAGATCCGTCCTGCCTAAGTTACCGGCTGTGCCCTGCTCAGCGCCGAACGTGCGGCTATCCTGTAGTTTTATGAAACCGCGCACATTCTTATTGATATCAGCATCAAAGTGCAACCTGACCCTTTGTAGCGTAAACTCATTGTCAACTCTCCTGCCTCTCTCAGCCGGATTGTTTATACCGCCGGCACCGTAAGAGTATGACAACTCCCTTTGTAGTGTGCTTGAATTTACCGATACCGAAGAAGCGGTACCTAATGCTATTGGAAACTGCACCTGATTCTCAAAACGGTGCCTTACCTCAAAGCCAATCTTCAAACCCGTGATATCACCGGCAGTGACGTTACCAACAGCGTCTGCTTCCAGCGCCTCTATCCTCTTAATAAGGTCAGTGTACGCAGCGCCGGAACCGGCTGCCTGCGCCTTTGCATCCTGCACCCCTACCAGCGCATACGCTGATGAGATTGCAACAACTACTGCAAACACAATAAAATAATTTCTAATTTTCAACATACCTAACCTCCCCCCAAAAAAATGTACGAAAAATTAACAAATCTGGCCAGTGCTGCGATTCAGAGTTATAGTAACGGCAATCACAGCACTGACAATTATATAAGTAGGGGCGAAAAATCTTTCGCCACTACTAAGAAATTTTGATGCCTTCAATTCGGTACAGGGTGAATGAATTTAAATCGTATTATTACGCAAACTCAAGACTACTAAACTGCAAACTACAGTGTGTGTTAATATCGGCGACCCTCCTACTATGTTCAAATGTTTACATTGGAGTTAATTACCATTATCAGTGGATTCGGCCTTCCTGCCCGACTGCAGGCGGGAATCCATCCCTACACTTTAATGAAGCTTGCTAACGCAGGCTAAAGCCTGCGGATACTTCTACTTACGTCCACCGAGGCCAATTCCCAGCTTTGCTTCAATGTTGTATACTCTTTCCAGCATATCGCGTTGTGATCTTACGCGTGACAACTGGTTGACCATTGGAGCCCAACCCCACCACCACGCATAGTCCTGCTGACCGTGTGCAACGCCTTTGTAACCTTTGAGCGCATACCAGAACCACAGGTTGCCATATTCTACTTCAATTTGGCTTGGATTACCATCATTATGCATAAAGTTTGCATATACGCCAAGGATAGGACCAACAACTGGAACTTTACCACCAGTTGTCTTAAACGCTTTAAAAACGCCTTCACCAAGCAACTTTACACCCAGTTTATCAGCGATCGCATCACCCATCGGGTAAATCCCTCTGTTCTTGACGTCAATCCAACCCTTCTCAAAACACTCTTCTACGAGGAGTTGAGCTTCATCGCGTTTACGATATGCTGCAAACATATATTCATCAAGCGCCTCAAACCATAATCTTGCAAATCGCCCGCTATGGCAATTACTGCAAAGCTCCACCCATCTCTCGAGTTTCTTCTTGTTCGGACCATCATACAGGTCTATCTTCTTATCCATAGGCGGAATGGTTATACCATAAGGATAATCCTTCATGCTTGACTTGTATTCAACCTGTACTGGTGGGAATGTGCCCATTCTCCAACGTCCCTTGGAAGTCACATTGTGTCCCCATGTTCCTGTTGTGTAATTATACATATGACAGGTCTGACAGGTGGGGCTGCGCATTTCAGGTCCGCCTAGCGCAACATCATTCAGGCCCTTATCCAATGCCCATGTTTCATGCTCCATATCGTAAATAACACCCATCTTCGAGTCTTTGTAAGTCTCGGCATCCGGATGATCAGCGCCCATGTGGCATGAATAACATGCCTCAGGTTTTCTCGCCTCTTCAGCGCTAAACTTATGTCGCGTATGGCATGGGTCGCATTTCTCCATTGAGGGGTGACACTGGTCACAGCCTATGAATGAATAACCTTCGCCCCTTCTGAAGCCTTCGATATACCATGGAACAACAACATTTGATACCCATGAATCCCTGTGACTCGGCCTTCCATCTGCAATTTCAGAGGCAAATTCCACGACCTGCTGTCTGTGACACTGCTTACAGGCGTCATCAGCTACAGGCAAAAACAGCTCATCATGACTTTCACCATGACAGTAGCTACATGTTACTTGGTTTATCTTTATACCGGCAGCTTCTTCAATCGCCCTTGTCTTTTCAGCAAATTCAGCGCTTTTCCTTGGACTTGCATGAGTTGAAGTCTTCCATGACAGATAAATACCTGGAGTTACTTCCGCATGGCAGCCCATACAGTCTCCACTAGCATAATTATCAAACAGGTCTTTAAAAGCGCTTAAATCAGGTCTTATATAATGATTCTTCGGACTCCAGTACATATGAAGCGGCACAGGTTTGTAATAATCAGCCCAAGGGCCGCTACCCTTCTCCAAGCCAACCCAGTTTTCAAATCCTTTTTGATCTTTCTCAGTCGGGAAAACCAACCTTTCCGGAGATGGATTCACAGATCCCTGCGCAAAGACTACGCCGCCGCTTAAGATCAGAAAAGCCACACAAATTAACAATACGGCGCCAATTCTAAAATGCTTCATACCGCCCCTTTTCCTTCCACCTTGAAATTACAATTTTTACAAAGTTACAGGTAAAAGCACACGCCGCCTACTGAGACTGGTAGAATTGTACAACTTTATGTAAATTTGTCAATATATAATACAGTAATTTTCAAAATAATTTGCTACTGTATATGGCAACAACACTTACAATGTGCAATATATAGTACCCTGATTCATTTCAGAGTAGGGGCGAAAAATCTTTCGCCCCTACCGCTCTACGCATGCAAAAGCATAATAATAATCCTAAATCCAATATTTTAATTTTCAAGCATGTATACACCAAGAGCAGCAAAATCACCACAGTCTACGCAAAATGATTCACCTTGTTCCTAACCCGAACGAGTCGGAAGTAACACGTAGGGCAAGTCTAAAGAAATTCAAAATAATGGTCAGTTTTTTTGTGCTTGCTTATCGAAATACTCTTTGCGCATTTCATGCTTTTTTTCGATATGGCAGTCACCACATACGTTGAAGTCAAAGGAAATATTGGCTAGCTTTTGCCCCTGTTCAACATCGCTTTCATCTCTCACGCCCGCCATCAAGTAAGCGTACACCTCTCCAGGACCATGACATGCTTCACAGCCAACACCTGTCGCTGCGTAGATTCCCTTATCTTCCCTGTAACCGGTGGTGTGGCATTTGTAACACTGCTTCTTATAATTCTCATCACCTGCATTATAATCCGGTTCTTTCTGTATTCTCTCAAAAGTCTTAAATTTTGAATTGCTCCACCTTTTGACGTGATCCGGATGCCGGGTTTCGTGGCATTTAACACATTCATCGTTTCCTACATAAAGTTGATACTGCCCTGTAGGACCAAAGAAACTTTCCCTTCGCAACCTTATTTCCTCTTCTGGATTCAAAACCCGAAGCCGCTTCCACATCTTTATAAGCTCATCGGCAGCATAACGGCCCTCTTCCATCTCCTCCCTATCCGAATACATATGCTCATGCGCAGGTTCCGACTCAAGAGCCCTGCCATTTCCACCATGACATACTGTACAGCCATAAACGTCATAAGGAATAGGAAGTTCTTTCGGATGCAATTTTACCAACTTCTCTTCATCAATATGACATGTCATACACCTGTCTACCCGCTGACCGCTCTCCTGATTACTCCAAAGACCCTCGCCCTTAAGCAATATCTGCTTTATCTCCAGCTTCTTGCCCTTTAAGGCTTCACTCTCCTGTATCTCGGCCATCTGACACTGTTTCCACTCAGGATTAAACTCTTTATAAAACCACACTACGGAAACACCTAAAAGCAGGATAGATATCGTAAGCAGCCATATTAATTTAACGTAAGGACCCATATTTAAAAGTTTAGAGCTGTATTAAAAATTTGAAGAGATAAGATGTATTTAACATCAAATACATATCTTAAGAAAATTTTTATAGGGATTAATAACATAATTGCAAATAGACTCATAAAAATATAGTATCTAACGACGCCTAAAGTTTTATAGAAATTTTTAAATATAATCTGCGGCAAAACCAGGCAAATACCAAAATACAGGACAAAGAACGCAATTCCACCGGTAATAGGAAAATTTACCATTTCTGATACAGGCATCTCCTTTAAAACAGTTTTATCTTCCCATGGCCAGTAAAACATTCTAGCCGGCCCCCTGAAAAACTGTCCGATAATAATAAGTATATACCACATCGCAAAACCAAAACCAAAAACCGATACAGCCACCGGCCTATCCCTAAAGGTATATCTGCCAATACCGGTTTCCTTGTTCGGATCAATAAAAGGAACCAGTATTAAGCCTACAAGCAAAATACTGGGAATGATTACACCTGCTAACCATGGGTCGAAAAATATAAGCATCTCCTGCAGCCCTATGAAGTACCACGGCGCCCTCTCATCAATGGGTGTGTCAGCAGGATTTGCCAGTTCTTTTAACGGCGCATCCATAAAAAGGGACCACACCATTATTATGAACGTAAATATAAGTCCGGCAAGAAATTCTATTCCGACAGAATCACGGAGATGTTTTACGGTATAGTCCTGCTCTTTAGGTGTCAGAGTCTCGAAGCCTTCCTTGTAGTCTCCTTTTACGTTAATATTCTTAACGTATTCCCACTCCCTTTCCGACATGCGAACTATAACTTCGCCCTTTTCCTTTGATTCTTCTTTCAATTCAGCCATTTATTATTTTCCCACTGCCTGCATTGATAATTGTACATAGTCTCATTATACAGTTCGCCCATAAATTAGGGACAATCCCTGGACTGTTTTCAGCCCTTGAAATACAACCCTAACATAAATCTAACCAACATAATCGTTATCCCCACATGGAAACCTAAAGGTTTCCGCTACAATAGACATCGGTTACAGCGGTCCTGAAACCCCTCCAGCCCTTCTTATACGCCAGAAATGGAACCCCATTAACCCGGCTATTCCAAGAGGTATTGCTATTGCGTGCAAAAGATAAAATCTTAATAAAGTAGGCTGACCAACCGATGTGCCGCCCACCAGAATAGAATTCACATCTTTCCCGGGAGCTAATATAGCAAATGGCCCCTTTGCCCCTAGTAAGGGAGCATTTTCTCCCATACTGGTTCCTATAGTAACTCCCCAGTAGGCCAACTGGTCCCATGGAAGCAGGTACCCTGTGAAACTTGCAAGTAAAGTCATTACCAAGAGAATCACCCCTACAATCCAGTTCAATTCCCTTGGGGGTTTATATGCCGCTGTTAGGAATACACGCAACATGTGAAGGGCAACAAACATTACCATTAAATGGGCCGTCCACCTGTGCATGTTTCTTATCAGAACGCCAAACGGCACAATGTATCGCATGTCCTCGATATTCGCATAAGCCGAATTCACATCAGGGTTATAATAAATCATTAAAAACGCTCCAGTACATGCAAGTAAAGAAAAGAAGAATACACTTAAACCTCCCAGGCAAAATGTATACGTTATTATCCTCCTCCCACCCACACTCATGTTATACGGATGCAACTGCATGATCTTCGCAATTCCGCGCATGAGGCTGTTGAAAGGAGACAACGGCTTAAATTCACCAAATAATAAGTCACCAAACACAGCCTTCCAAACCTGGGTTTCCTTTACATCTATTTTCTTATCTTCTTCTTTACTTTGCTTTTCCATAATAAACCAACCCCGCTCATCTTAACATCGGGTAAATCGCCAATTTACTTTTACTTCGCCTATTAATCCCCCTCTTTCCACCTTTAAAGGGGGATACGGGATATTTAGGGGAAATTTTTTCTTTGTTTATGTCATGACGGTAAAATAAAATCCAAACCGACTTTTAGACCTTTATCTATGAGTAAACGCCCATCATCACTCATTGAGATATGTACACGGTCTAAAGGTCTCGGCGGAGGACCGGCAAAATTTACTCCATTTTTATGAAACTGTCCTCCGTGACAAGCGCATTTAAATATTTGTTCCTTCTCAAGCCATCTAGGTTGACACGACAAATGCGTACATACCGCTATAAGCGCATACAGACCTTTTTCCTCCCTGACAATCCACACCTTGCGCGAACTTATGAGTGTTACAGAACCCATAGGATAGTCTTCCGGCCTGCCTGCTTTGAATATGTCTGAAGGTTCATAGGAGACTCTGGGAATTAAGTAACGAACAGTAGCGAAGGCCCACATAGAAACAAGCCCCCAGAAAATTAACCAGGCTGACCAGAAAAGCCCCCTTCTGGTCGCTGTCTTCGGATGTGTCAGAAGCGATTCAGGTTCGTAATTTTCGTTACTGGACAAATCAATGTGTGCCATAATTAAAACTCGACTAATTTATTTCAAAATTTAATAAGGCAAACACCCTGTCTTTTAAAGAAAAACATGTTACATATTCCTCTCTAAAAGCCAAGGCTTTCAATCTAATCGCTGACAAGTGAATTTTGATATGAAAAAAACTATATAATTTTGGAGGGAATTAACATCTCTATCGGAAAATAAAATAGATACGGCCTTATCCTCCCCCCACCTTACTGAAAATTAGGACAAGTCATATGAATGACTTGCAAACACTATATAAATTTATGTTCTAATGTCAAGTACTTTTTAACTTTATTTTAAATATTTTTTCAATGTCAAGTCTTTTCTATCTTGTGTGTCAAGGCAAATAGAAAATGTCAGGTTTTTGGCAAATTAAAAATGTCAGCCGTGTAAGGGTGGGCACCCGCCCGAACGACGCAGCCCGCCCGGATGAATCCGTTCGCCTGCCCGACACGTCTTTCTTGCGGGGACGGGTCGGGCAGGTTGCCCACCATACTGTAGCTTATCAACTTTTACCGTATTTTATGTAGCTTACTCAATGGAAGACAAAGTGCGATTCCGTCTGAAGCAAAACAGACTGGAGTTACACAAAATAAAACAGTTGAAATCAACACAAGATAACTGTAGACTTTTTTAATCAATAGACAAGCAAGAGGTCATAGGTTCGAGTCTTAATATCGACCGCCATTAGTTTAATGACGTGCTTAAGTTTAAAAATGTATTAACTCTGAATTTTATTTTAATGATTTCTGAAATATTGATATTAAATTAAGGAGGGATATGATGAAAAAAGTCGTGATTATATTAAATATAGTTGTTTTATTAGTAATATTCTCTTTTTATGGGTGTGGTATTGCTGATCAAACTAATAGTGGTTCAGGTAGTGATTCCTCAACGACCCCATCATCCGGGGCAACAACACACATTGTTGAGATGACGGGTAATTATGAGTTTGTTCCCTCTTCATTAACGATTAAGCAAGGAGATAGTGTGAAATGGGTTGTGTCCGGCATAAAGGCTCACGAAGTAGCAAGCGGGACAGTAAGTGAAGAAGGGAAGGGTATACCTGATGGCCTCTGGGATTCAGGCAAAATGGCTTCTGGGAGCTTTGCCTACACTTTTAACTCTACCGGCACGTTTCCTTACTACTGTAATATGCATATTGATCAGGGGATGATAGGGGCGATTACGGTTGAATAATTTCCTCATGAAGAATATCAATACGTCGATGATTGTGCTGCTCATTCTTTCCTGTATATCGTTCGTTGGATGTGGCAAAACGGATGAAGTGGACACGGATAAAGTGGACACGTTAATTCAATGGCTAAAGGATAATGACAAGAATGTCCGGCAGTTGGCGGCAGAGGAGATGGGGGAGATAAAGGATACCCGCGCAGTTGAACCCCTGATTGCCGCATTGAAGGATAATGACAGAAGTGTCCGGGGGAGCGCGGCAGAGGCGCTGGGAGAGATAAAGGATGCCCGCGCAGTTAAACCCCTGATTAATGTGCTGAAGGATGATAACAGCAGTGTACGGCGGGATGCAGCATCGGCGCTGGGGAAGATAGGCACACCTGCAGTTGAACCCTTGATTGCTGCACTGAAGGATAATGACAGCGGTGTCCGGCGGTATGCAGCAGCGGCGCTGGGGAAGATAAAGGATGCACGCGCAGTTGAACCCTTGATTGATGCATTGAGGGATGTTGACAGCGGCGCCCGGGACGATGCAGCAAGGGCGCTGGGGAAGATAAAGGATGCACGCGCAGTTGAACCCTTGATTAATGCGCTGGAGGATGACGACGGCGGTGTACGGCGGGATGCAGCAGGGGCGCTGGGGGAGATAAAGGATACCCGCGCAGTTGAACCCCTGATTGCTGCATTGAATGATAATAACAGAAGTGTCCGGTGGAGTGCAGCAGAGGCGTTGGGAAAGTTAAAGGATGCCCGTGCAGTTGGACCCTTAATTGATGCACTGGAGGATGATGACAGCGGTGTCCGGCGGGAGGCAATAGAAGCGCTGGATGCGCTGGATGCAAATTAACGATGGTAAACATCGTTGTCCAGTAAGGCTACGCAATTGCATGTTTGTCTTTTATGACCATTTGGTGTGCTGTGTCGGCCCATTCAAATCAATAATTTGTTCTTGTGTAACAGCGGCTTCTGCCTTTTCAATCTCTGTTCCAACGATTTCTGGTTTCGTCTTTTCTTGATTGAACTGCATCTCAAATAGTTTTTTATACAGTCCTCCATTTGCAAGAAGTTCATGGTGGAGTCCTGTTTCAACGATTCGCCCCTTATCGAGCACCACGATTAAATCCGCATGCAATATGGTTGACAGCCGATGCGCGATAACGAATGTGGTGCGGTTTTCCACAAGCCTGTAGATGGCTTTCTGAATGAGTTGTTCTGTCTCTGTATCCACAGATGAGGTAGCTTCATCCAGGATGAGGATGCGTGGATTGGCAAGGATGGCACGGGCAATAGCAATGCGCTGTTTCTGACCTCCGGAGAGTTTTACACCGCGTTCTCCTATTATAGAATCATATCCATTCGGCAACGTTGCGATGAAATCATGCGCATTTGCGGCAAGGGCGGCGCTTTTAATTTCTTTATCAGGCGCATCAGATCGGGCATAAGCAATGTTTACCTTTATGGTGTCATTGAAAAGAAAGGTATCCTGGAGCACCATGGCCATTTGCTTACGGAGGGAATGGAGCCTGATATGTTTGATATCGTAACCGTCAATGTAGATTTCCCCTTTTGTGGGGTCGTAAAATCTGGGGATCAGTTTTGTGAGGGTGGTCTTACCACCACCACTGGGACCAACCAGCGCAATCATCTGGCCCGGTCGAGCCGTTATGCTGATATCGCTGAGAACTTCAATGCCCTGGTTATACATGAAGTTGACATGCCTGAATTCCACGATTCCATGTACTGGTGGTAAATCAACGGCATCAGGGCTATCTTTTAAATCGCTTGGCGTGTCAAGTATCTCAAAGATTCGTTCGGTTGAAACAATGGCGCGTTGCACCTG
>CAKKPF010000054.1 GCA_919901575.1 Candidatus Brocadiaceae bacterium | reverse complement strand
GTTTATTGTAAAGATCGCTTGTGTCAATCTCATCCGCATTCTCATCAGGCACAACCTCTGTTGACTCAGGACCGATAGACCAGCCGGTATCTCCTTCTATGTGACCTTCGATCCACCATCCGTCAAGGATACTGAAATTCAAGACTCCATTGTGTGCGGCCTTCATACCGCTCGTCCCTGATGCTTCAAGCGGCCTTATAGGGGTGTTCAGCCAGACATCCACGCCAGATATTATCTTCAGTGCAGTCTCCATATTGTAATTAGTCATAAAGGCGATGTTTATCTTTCCTTTCAGCTTATGTGAATATGAAATTATTTCTTCTATAAGTTTCTTGCCTCCTTCATCTTTTGGATGCGCCTTTCCTGCATAAATTACCTGGATCTTACCTGATGCAATTTTCTCAAGCCTTTTAATGTCAGTAAATAACAGGGACGCTCTCTTGTATGTGGCAAATCTTCTTGCAAATCCTATCGTAAGCGTCTCATAATCCATATTCAAATCATGGATAGAATTTACATAATCAATGAGTATTCTCTTAGCTTCTAAATGTGCATCCCAGAGTTCTTTATACGGAACCATGTCGATCCTCACAAACAACTCCGGCTCGTTTGCCCAGCCGGGTAAATATTTATCATACAATCTTTTAAAGCTGTCACACGTCCACGTATAAGAATGCACGCCATTTGTTATTGAATTAATTTTATAACCTGGAAACATATTTTGTGACACCTCGCCGTGTTTTTTGGCAACTCCATTTACGTCGTTACTCAGATTTAAGGCAAGAAGTGTCATATTAAGATTTTCTTTACCTGCAAGGCCTCGGATAACACTCTCCGGAAAATAATCGCCAATAACGCTCCGGTAGAGGTCATAAGAAAACTTATCATGCCCTGCTTGAACAGGTGTGTGTGTAGTAAATACACACACCTCTTTAACGGCTTCAAGGTTCCACACAAATGACTCGTCCCAGACATCCTTTAAATCATTCTTAAATTGATGTAAAAGCTCAAGTGTTAAAAACGCAGCGTGTCCTTCATTCATGTGATACTTCTTTATCTGAAATCCAAGCATTTTCAACATTTTAACACCGCCTATTCCGAGAATCACCTCCTGCTTTATTCTGTAACTATCGTCCCTGCCATAGAGATAATCTGTTAACGCTCTGTCCTCTTCGCTGTTTTCCGGCAGATTAGTATCAAGAAATATCACCGGAACTTCATTACCCCTGGGGCTTTCAACAAAATAAACCCATGCCTGAATATATACCGTTCTTCCTTCAATTGTGACCTTCACCTTTTTCGGCACAGTAGTCATAATCTTAGATGGTTCCCATATTACGGGCAATTCTATCTGACGGCCATGGTCATCAATGTCCTGTTTAAAGTACCCCTTATAGTATATTAATGATACCGCAACAAGAGGGAGATTTAAATCTGCGCTTGATTTAATAGTGTCTCCGGCAAGTATGCCTAAACCCCCACTGAACGTGGGTATATCGTCTCTAAGACCAATCTCCATTGAGAAATAAGCTATCTTAGATCCATTTTTTGTGTATTTCTCTAATGTTGACATAAATTAGCTCCCTTTCAGCCCGCCAGAAAGACTAAGTCTGGCAGCTCGCTAATTTATTGCGATTGCTCTGCAATAATAAAGGTGTTCATTAGGTTTTTAAAAATAAATGCGCGACTGTTCGACAGTTTAACTGTTAAACGTCTTTTCAATCTACAATCTAAAATCTGCAATCAAATTACCCCCTTCCATAAATCCTGGTCATTTCGGAGAGTTTTTTTGTTATTAACGGAGATAATCTTTCTGGAACAAGCCTCCATCTCCAATTTCCCTTAGCGCTTGCAGGCAGGTTTGTCCTTGCATTTCCTCCCAGTCCAAGAATATCCTGCATTGGTATTATAACCATATCTGCGACAGAACTCATAACAAGTTTTATAAGTTCCCAGTGTATTTCTCTCTCTGTAACCTTACGTCCTACATATTCAAAAACCCTTTTTTTGTCCTCAGGGCTTGTTTCCTTCTTAAACCAGCCCTTAATCGTGTTATTATCATGCGTTCCCGTGTATACGACACAATCTTTTATATAGTTGTGAGGTGTATAAGGATTAGTTGGAAGGTCTTCTCCAAACGCAAAAAGCAGCACTCTCATGCCGGGAAACCCGAATAGATCCATTATTTCTCTCACATCAGGCGTAATAACCCCTAAATCTTCGGCAATAATCGGAAGATCATGAAAATGCTTCAGGAGGGTACTGAAAAAATCTTTAGCAGGCGCTTCTTTCCATCTTCCATTTGTTGCGAACTTGTCACCTGCCTGAATTTCCCAGTAACCGACAAATCCCCTAAAGTGATCCAGCCTGAACATATGGAAAAACTTAAGGTTGTGTTCTATCCGCCTTATCCACCATAAATACCCGGTTTCCTTAAGGACGTCCCAATCATAAACCGGATGTCCCCACAACTGACCTGTAGAGCTGAAGTAGTCCGGCGGAACTCCCGCTACAAAAACAGGTTTTTTCTCTTTGTTCAGCTTGAAAATTTCCGGATTTGCCCATACATCAGAGCTATCATAATTCACATAGATAGGCAAATCTCCAATTATACTTACATTTCTGCTTTCACAGTAATTTTTAAGCAAATGCCACTGTTGGGAGAATATAAATTGGAGAAACTTTTCCATCAATATAGTTTCCCGCAATCTTTCTTTCCACTCTTCAATCGTTATTTCTTTTCTATCCCTCAGTTCTTCCGGCCACCTGCCCCAGTCAACCTTATTAAAATGTCTTTTTATGGAAACAAACAGACAATAATCATCCAGCCAATGAAGGTTCTCATTACAAAATCTCTTAAATTCATGATTTTCTGCTAAACTGTCTTTGTTTTTCTCGAAAGCAATTCCAAGAATTTTCTCTTTATGCTTAGTAACGGCTCTATAATCAACCCTTTCTCCGGGGAATTTGGGATGACCCTCTATATCAGATTTCAAAAGAGTTCCATTTTCCACCATTAAATCAGGGCTTATAAAAAGAGTGTTTCCGGCAAAGGCTGAAAAGCTGCTGTAAGGTGAGTTTCCATAGGCGGTGCACGTCTGGTTTAAGGGAAGTATCTGCCAGAAACGCTGATTTGCCTCTGCAAGGAAATCTGCAAATCTATAAGCGCCTGTCCCAAGGTCTCCTATTCCGTACGGCGACGGAAGTGATGTAATATGAAGGAGTATCCCGCTTCCTCTTTTGTCCATATCTTTTTTTCTATTAAACCTTTACATTCAAGTAATAGCCCAGTTTTAGAAAAACTTTAACCCAGTTTTTTGCAAAGCTGTCTCCATTCTCGGCTTTTTCCTTCATCGTATTATAGAAATTTTTTCCTTTTGAAAAGTAATCATTTTGCGTCTTCCATAGATCAAGTGATAAAGATAAAGGTTTTAATACCTCCAGGGTATTGTCAATCTTTTCAAAGAGCCGTAAATTTTCTGGCTGCTGATACAGCTTTTCCATCAGTAAATTCAACCATGAGCTTGCGACAAACCCAATCGTAGTTGTATCAATATTAACAGACCATCTTCTGGTTTCATCTATCAATTTTTTAAGGGTTTCTATTTCTAAATCCTCTTTTTCGAAGATTCTTTTCAGGTCTGTATTCAGTATATATTCAGCCGCCGCAGAGAAGGGCCTTGGAATTGGTATGTGTAAGCTATTAAAATAATTCATTATAGCATAGTTGTCCTCGTATATTTTACGGTAAGAAGTTTCAACATCCTCATATCTTGACTTAAGTATTAGATTTAAGACCTTTCTCTGTTCATCTTTAAAGAGATGCCAAATGGAATAGATGTTGCCTTCGAAGCGCATATCCATAAGTCGTATCACTTCAGGGACGTTGCCTTTTTCAAAGGCATTCTTTATTTCATCTTGCATAACCAGGAAGTCTTCATCTCCCACAAATTCTTTAACACCTCCGTTTATATTATGATCTCCAAGATAGAGTACCGCAAAGCTGACTGTTTTTTCGTCCCATGTTATTCCGGAAGTAATATTTACCTTTCCCAGAGTAAGCGTTAGCTTCCCCGCCTTCATTTTGCCGCATAAAGCGCTCTTTGCAGTATAATGGAATGTTTTTATATCTTCTTCAGGACATTTCTCAAAGATAGATGATATGCTATAGTGCGCCCCTACTCTCAGGAGGTCGCTCCTGGCAGGCCTTACAAATGCCTCGTAAACCTTTGCAGCATTTTCATATATATTACCTGGCGCTTCTTCCAGACGTTTCAAATATTTTGTTTCAAGATACGAATCCTGCAATTCCTCAACATACTGAATGGCTCTTGATGCGTACTGCATTATCTGTATAACCTCAATACCTGAAACATCATCAAAGAACCAGCCGCAACTCGTATACATCAACATGGCATTTCTCTGCATATCAAGAAGTTTTAAAGCCCTTATCTTTTCTTCCTTTGAAAGTCTTTTGACAGCGTGTTTTCTTAAGAAGGATTCCACATTCTTACGCGACCTGTCAAGTATCACCTCAATATATTCATTTCTTACATTCCACGGGTCTTCAAAATATTCAGAAGCTTCACTTCTATAAATTGGAATGGTCTCATCTCTCAGCCAGTCCATAGCCTCTCTCAAAGGTTTTCTCCAGGCTTGAGTCCACTTTGGGTTTTTTCCTGTGCTGCATCCACAGTTATCCTTCCATCTTTCTACCCCATGGGCACAACTCCAGGATGAGTTTTCAATAATTTCGACTATGTGAGTTGGGGGATGTTTCTCAAGATACTCCCCGTAGTTCGTAATCTTTGCCAGATTGTTAGATTCGATATAATGTAGACAATAGGAGAGAGCCATGTCTCCAAAACGGTGGTGATGGCCAAATGTTTCGCCGTCTGTTGCAATATGGACAATCCTGGGACGGTCATCCCCGCCACTAAATGCAGAAACCAGTCTTTTGGCAAACGCCTCTCCGTTATTCAACAATTTCCCAAAAGATACTTCCTGTGCAATCTGACCATTATAGAAAAAGAGGTTGATAGACTTTCCGGATGGGAGGCGGCAGAGATAAGTCATGGCGGGATCAATCTTTTCTTCAGTTGCATCAACCCAATTTTCTGTATCACCTATTTTCTTTACTCTTTTTGCCTGTCGCTGAGAAAGGATCGTATACTGTATTCCTAAATCTGCCAATACCTCAAGTGTTTCTATATCCACAGCAGTCTCCGGAAGCCACATCCCTTCAGGACGCCTGTTAAATCTCTTTTGAAAATCCTTTATTCCCCATATTACCTGAGTATATTTGTCATTTCTATTCGCAAGAGGCAATATCATGTGATTGAATGCCTGAGCAATGGCAGAACCATGTCCGGAAAAATTTTTCATACTTAATCTGTCCGCATCAAGAATTGCCTGGTAGACATCGGGCTTTTGTCTTTCCATCCACGATAATAGAGTTGGGCCAAAATCAAAATTGATTTTAGTGTACGTACTAGTTATCCCTATTATTTTATTCTCTGAGTCAAGAATACGTGAGGCTGTATTTGGCGCATAGCACTCTGCGGCAACTCTTTCGTTCCAATCATGATATGGATATGCCGACTCCTGGTATTCAATTTCTTCAAGCCATGGATTCTCCCTTGGCGGCTGGTAAAAGTGTCCGTGTATGCAGATATATCTGCTCATAATTTTGCGTTAACAACTTTTAAAGAATAATACGCCCAAAGGCGGCAACGTCAGGCAAAGTGAATGTGTTCTCCCGTGTACAGGCACCGGGGCAGCTTCAACGCCCCCGGCGTTACCGCAACCGCTTCCGCCATACACCTCCGCGTCGCTGTTCAAGACCTCCGCCCAGAAACCTCCCCGAGGGACTCCTACGTTATATATGCGCCTTTGAACAGGAGTGAAATTGCAGACGATAAGCACCATTTTATCATTATCCCTGCCTTTTCTGATAAAACTTATTATGCTCTGTTCCCAGTCATGAAGGCTTATCCACTCAAACCCGTCTGCTGAAAAATCCAGCTCGTACAAGGCCGGTTCTGTCCTGTAAAGATGATTCAGGTCTTTAACCCACTTTTGCATCCCCCGGTGAAAAGGGTATTCAAGAACGTGCCATTCCAGGCTTTCATCATGGCACCACTCTTTCCATTGCGCGAATTCGCCTCCCATGAACAGGAGCTTCTTTCCGGGGTGTCCATACATGTATCCGAACATGAGCCTGAGGTTGGCGTATCTCTGCCATTCACCGCCCGGCATCTTCCCTATAAGCGAACCTTTACCGTGAACCACTTCATCATGGGAAAGAGGGAGAAGGAAGTTTTCTGAGAACGCATACCATATGCTGAAAGTAAGCTCATTGTGATGGGATTTCCTGTAAAGCGGATCTTTTGAAAAGTACCTGAGTATATCATGCATCCATCCCATATTCCATTTCATACCAAAACCAAGTCCACCTAAATAAGCCGGTTTTGACACCATGGGCCACGAAGTAGACTCTTCCGCCATCGTTTGAATATCAGGATGAGAAACATAAACGGCTTCATTTAATCCCCTTATGAAGCTTATGGCGTCCAAATCCTCTTTCCCTCCGTATTTGTTCGGCAGCCATTCTCCACCCTTTCTCGCGTAGTCAAGGTAGAGCATTGACGCCACCGCATCAACTCTGACGGCATCAATATGGTATTTTTCAAGCCAGAAAATGGCGCTGCTTATAAGAAAGGCGCGCACCTCGTTTCTGCTGTAGTTAAATATATAACTGTTCCACTCGGGATGATACCCTCTCTTCGGATCGGCATGTTCATAGAGACATGTGCCGTCAAAATAGGCAAGCCCGTGTTCGTCAGATGGAAAGTGTGACGGCACCCAGTCCAGTATCACACCAATCCCGTTTTGATGCAGATGATCAACCAGGTACATAAAATCCTGCGGAGTTCCGTACCTGCTTGTCGGGGCGAAGTATCCCACAGTCTGGTACCCCCATGAACCGTAAAACGGATGTTCCGTAACAGGCAGCAGCTCCACATGCGTAAAACCCATCTCCCTGATATAGTCTGCAAGATAATGAGCCGTTTCTCTATAAGTAAGAAACCTGCCCCCGTCCTCAAGCGATCTTCTCCATGAGCCGATATGCACTTCATATATGGAAAGGGGGGCATTCAGAGAATTATGTTTATGCCTGTTTTCCATCCACTCACTATCGCGCCATTCATAAT
The DNA here is from genome assembly GCA_919901575.1 of Candidatus Brocadiaceae bacterium. Classification (GTDB taxonomy): domain Bacteria; phylum Planctomycetota; class Brocadiia; order Brocadiales; family Scalinduaceae; genus Scalindua. Next base: position 4,852 of record CAKKPF010000054.1, on the reverse strand, counting down.
CAAGCCCCCATACCACGGAAGCCGTTTTAGGGGGCTGTTCCCAATAAAAAGCAAATGGGTCGCCTTTGTCAACTTTATAATTGTTGTATCTGGAATGTATGCGATATTTATAAATGTCTCCCTGTTTGATGCCGGGAATGAACCCTTCCCATACGCCGGATTCATCTTCCCTTGCCTTCAGTGGATGAGATTCTATATTCCATCCATTAAAATCTCCTGCGACAGAAACATTTTCTGCATTTGGAGCCCATAAAGCAAAAAAAGCTCCGCATTCTTCACCGATGGTCATTATATGCGCGCCGAGTTTATCATATAATCTATGGTGGTTTCCCTCTTTGAAAAGATATATGTCATGGCCAGTTATAAATTTAACATCATGGATTACGCCTTCTGTTCGGGTTTCTCTATCGTTCATTGTTATTAGTATACTGTAAAGATTTTACTTCCTGTTAAATTTTTTGTCGATAACATCAGTAGCTAATACACTTGCCCTCACATTATACATAAATCTAAGAATTCTTTGATATTAAAATCCAGGAAATCTACTTCACAAAGATTTGTTTCTTTGCAATCTACTTTAAAATATATTATACTACGCTTCTGGATTCCCTGCCTGCCCGACTACGTCGTTCGGGCGGGCGAAAGTGGGGTTCCGCCTTCCTTTCGGCCGCCCGGCCCAGCCGTTCGCTAGCCCGACCCGTCCGAACGGATTCATCCGGGCGGGCAATCGTTCTGGCGGGGACGGGAAGGATTCCAGTTTACAATTGCGGAACGTTTTTGGTGGGCAACCTGCCCGACTGCGTAGTTCGGGCGAGTGCCCACCCTTACAGTTTAAAAACTTTGAAATCTCCATACATTAAATTAACATTTTTCAGTAAAGTGAGGTGTAATGATCATGAAAACGAATAACAAAAAAGCTACAACAAAAAAAACCAAATCTGCCATAAGAAGCACAATTAAGGAGAAAGCAATGACAATAAACGTTGGTATAAAAAAAGAATATTTTAAGACCAGACATATATGCAGAGTGACGTTCAGACTACCTAAAACAGCGGCTACTGATGCCAAGAGTGTGTGTATAGTTGGTGATTTTAATAACTGGAATATCCATGCAGATCTAATGAAAAGGCTAAAAAATGGAGATTATGCCATCAAACTTGATCTTGAGCCGGGAAAAGAGTATCAGTATCGCTATTTCATTGACGAGTCAAAGTGGGAGAATGACTGGAAGGCCGACAAATATGTAAGAAGTCTTTATGGAGATAGTGATAATTCAGTTGTTATGACTTAAATAAAAACAATTGGAAAATCTTCAGATAGAACAACTTTGACGTCATGGATGTTTTGTAAGTTGTTGATTTTAAATTGTTTACAAAACAGCTTTATAATTTAGCTATTCTTTATACATTAAGAGAAATAAATGCCTGAATTAAGAAGGGAGCCTGTTTCAGGACGTTGGGTAATTATAGCGACTGAAAGAGCTACAAGACCTACAGATTACAAGACTAATCACCAAATCATAAAAAGCAGTTTCTGCCCTTTCTGCGAAGGCAACGAAGACAAAACACCGCCGGAAATCCTGGCTTATAGAGACAATGGCACAGATGCAAACACGAGAGGCTGGCGGGTAAGGGTTGTGCCTAACAAATTCCCTGCGCTACAGATAGAAGGCGAAGCAAACAAACGTGGGGAAGGCATCTACGTTATGATGAGTGGTATCGGCGCTCATGAAGTTATAATCGAAAGCCCCAGACACATTCAGTCTATAACTGCTCTTGATAATAGAAATATTGAAGAAGTTTTATTCTGTTACAGAGACCGTCTAATTGACTTAAAAAAGGACAAAAGGTTTGTTTACGGCCTGTTGTTTAAAAATGTTGGATTCTCTGCAGGCGCCTCACTCGAACACACGCACTCTCAATTGATTGTGACGCCGATCGTTCCACAACTGGTTGAGAATGAGATGGAAAGCGCCAAAATATTTTACACACAAAGAGGAAGATGTCTATTTTGCGATATGATACAACAGGAAACTGACACAAACAGTAGAATAATTATTTCAGCAGATAATTTTGTCGCTTTTGCTCCTTTTGCCTCCAGATTTCCTTTTGAGACATGGATTCTTCCTAAAAAACACGAAAGCCACTTTGAAAAACTACAAAATTCCGAGATAGACGAACTGGCAATTGTCTTAAAGAGTACGCTTACCAGGTTGGAAAGGTCTTTAGACTTTCCTCCATATAACTATATCATTCACAGCGCTCCATTTAATATAAATGAGTCAGAATATTTCCATTGGCACATAGAAATAATTCCAAGACTCACAAATATAGCAGGATTTGAATGGGGAACTGGATTCTATATCAACCATACGCCGCCGGAACAAGCGGCTGAAATTTTAGGGAATGCAGCCGTTAACCATGAATAACTACCATTCAACGTTAAATTCCAATACAACAACCCGCCTGAACCTATTCGGGCAGGTAGGCAGACTAAGAGACCTCCTGAATGAATATAGAGGACGGCCTCTTGACGAAAACTTATCTGAAAAGATTGAGAATGTATTACTGGGCTTAGAAGCAGGTGTCGCTGGGCAAGGCGCTGAAATTACAAAGCCATCTGAAAACACAGAACAACAGAAGGAACGGAGGAAATTCGAAAGAAGAAATAAGGATAAAATAATTGACGTTATCGGAATAGGCTTATGCCTGCTTAATAAGGACCTAAAAGTTATATGGGCTAATCAAACCTTATGCGATTGGTTAAATTTGAAAGATTCACCTGTAGGCAATACCTGCCACGATATTTATCATTGTGATGAGATTGGAACCGCTATTTGTCCGGCAACAAATGTTTTTAACAGAAACGTAAGCAACATAATTGAGACCTGGATTGAATCCAAAAACAGGAAGAAGATGTGCGTGCATCATGTTGCTATGCCTATCTTAGATGCGGATGGATACATTAATAACGCTTTGATACTTACAATAGACGCAACTGAAAGTGAAAAGACCGTTCACCGGCTGTTATTACTGCAAAAGCTTGGTCAGGCAATGCAGGGAACCCTTCATCTTGACAAATTGCTTCACTTGATATTGACTTGCGTAACTTCCGGTTACGCATTTGGGTTTAACCGCGCGCTGCTTTTTTTGATTAATAAAGAACACAACGTCTTAAGTGGCAAATTGGCGGTAGGCCCATCTTCTCATGAAGAAGCACATCAAATCTGGAAAGATATAGCTAATAAGTATGGTTCGCTTAAAGATATACTTGACAAATTGGATTATAGCCACAATATTGACACACCATTAAATACTATGACAAAACTTATGGTGTATTCGTTGTCAGACACAAAAGAGGTTGTCATCTTATGCGCAAAAGAAAAAAAACCAATAATCATTAAAGAAGCTCATAATGACCCGCGTGTAACAGAGGAATTCAGGAAGGCTCTGAGAGTTGATGAATTTGTCTGTGTCCCATTGATCGCAAAAAATGAGCCGATAGGTGTTATTGTCGCAGATAACGCCTATACAGGAGAACCGATATCCGAGGACTATGTTAATACCTTAACAATGTTTGCCAACCAGGCCGCACTGGCTATTGAAAATGCTGAAACCTACAAACGTCTTGAGGACAAAATAGATCAACTTACAGAGACACAACAGAGACTTATTCGTTCAGAAAAAATGGCCGCCATAGGTTCGATGTCATCATATATTGCTCACGAGATAAGAAACCCGCTGGTAACCATAGGCGGCTTTGCCAAATCACTCTCCCGTTTTGCCTTCACGGACTCAAAAATTACGACTAATATTGACATAATCATAGAAGAAGTAAAACGCTTAGAAAAGATACTCGATAACATCACAGACTTTGCCAAACCGTCTACACTGGAAAAGGTTGATACGCAAATATGCGAGGTCATGGAAAACACGTGTATTTTAATGGAGAATTATTTCCAGGAGAAGCACATAAAGTTACATAAAGATTTTGAAACTGATGTGCCTGTAATCTCTATTGATCCTGCACAAATAAAACAGGTCTTTCTGAATATACTGATGAATGCAGTGGAAGCTATGCCTGATGGTGGTGACCTGAATATAAGTATCAAATCGGGGATTGAGTCTATAGAAATAGACATAACTGACAGCGGTAAGAGTATACCACAAGATTTATTACAAAATATTTTTGATCCGTTCTTTACTACAAAACCAAATGGTACCGGCGTAGGTCTGGCTGTAAGCTTAAAGATTATTGAAAACCATGGCGGCAATATAGCTGTTGAAAGCAAGCATGGGAAAGGCACACGAATGTCACTGATTTTACCAATAAAATAACAGAAAGGAGTTCGTAACGATGACGACTATCCTCCTTGTAGAAGACGACAAAAACCAACGATTGCTTTACGAACAGGAATTAAGTCTGGAAGGTTATGAAGTTGTAACCGCATCCAATGGTAAAGAAGCCCTGGAAAAGGTTCAGGCACAACTGCCAGACATTGTCATAATGGACATAAATATGCCAAAGATGGATGGTATTGAGGCAATTGGTAGGATCTTAAGCAAAAACAAGGAGATACCGGTTATCATTAACACTGCTTATAGCAATTATAAGGATAACTATATGTCGTGGGCCGCTGATGCCTATATAGTTAAATCCTCAGATTTGTCAGAATTAAAAGATACAATTAAAGAAGTATTGGCAAATAGGGCAGAGGATTCCTGAGCTTACATAAACTTGATAACCCGAATTTAATAATAATTAATATTAGAGCAAAAATACATGTCTTTACAAAATTTACAAACACACGATAAAATATTTACAATAATTCTGGCAGGAGGCCAGGGGGAAA
>CAKKPF010000053.1:13379-23845 GCA_919901575.1 Candidatus Brocadiaceae bacterium | reverse complement strand
GTTTCGGTAGAAAATGTACAGACGTTGGTCCTTGGGGGACATGGTGATACTATGGTTTCTTTGGCAAGATATACAACAGTAGCAGGCATACCTGTTACAGAATTGATTCCTAAAAACAAATTAGATGCAATAGTCAAGAGGACGAGAGACGGAGGTGCGGAGATAGTCAGTCTATTGAAGACAGGAAGCGCTTTTTATGCACCGGCGGCTTCAATTGTTGAAATGGTTGATGCAATTGTCAAGGATAAGAAAAAGATACTGCCTTGTACTGTATTGTGTAACGGTGAATATGGATTTGATGACATATTCATTGGCCTTCCTGTTAAGCTTGGTAAGAAAGGGGTTGAGCAAATTATTGAAATAAAGCTTAACGAGGAGGAATTTGACGCCTTAAAGAAATCTGCAGATGCCGTTAAAAAGCTTTGTGAGGGTATTTCTCTTTAAGCCGATAATGGCGAGTTTAATCTTATAAAATAGTACGTGACTCTTGTCTATGCCTAAAAATTATGCAGTGGGATTTGAACTGGTTTATTTGTACACTGAGATCTTCAATCGGGAAAAAGCTGATTATGGCTCTTACCGGACTCGGCTTTTGCATCTTCCTGATAGGCCATCTTGCAGGTAATCTGATAATTTATGCCGGTAAAGATGCATTTAACTCCTATGCCGAGCGTCTCCATGCATTGGGCCCTATCATAATCCTTACAGAGATAGGACTTCTTTTTTTTGCAGTTGCCCATGTCTTCATCGGGGCTTATCTTTTTTATGAAAATTTCCGTGCCAGGCCTGGAAGGTACTTGGTAAAGAAGAATGCAGGTGGACGAACAATCGGTTCCGTGACAATGCCGTATACCGGTTTCCTTATACTCATTTTTATTATCTTTCATCTTATTGATTTTCACTTTGCGGACAAAACAGATCAGACTATCTATCAAATCGTATTGGAAACATTTTCAAATCCCGGTTATACTTCTTTCTATATTGTATCCATGATCATCGTCTCTACCCATGTGAGTCACGGATTCTGGAGTGCATTCCAGACCCTGGGGGTTTATAACTCAGAATACATGCCTCTTTTACGTGTGATTGGAATAATCTTCAGCCTGGCGGTGGGGTTTGGATTCGGTTTTCTCCCGATTTACATCTCGTTTTTTTCTTGAAAAGGAAAGAAAATGCAGCTTGATTCAAAAATACCGGATGGTCCGCTCACTGAAAAGTGGGACAGGCACAGGTTTGAGCTAAAACTGGTAAATCCTGCAAACAAGAGGAAATTTAAGATTATTGTTGTAGGCACAGGCCTTGCCGGTGGATCGGCATCAGCCTCCCTTGCAGAGCTGGGCTATAATGTAAAGACCTTCTGCATCCAGGATAGTCCGCGCCGCGCCCATAGTATTGCTGCTCAGGGGGGAATAAACGCTGCCAAGAATTATCAGAATGACGGGGACAGTATATGGCGACTTTTTTATGATACCGTAAAGGGAGGTGATTTCAGGTCAAGGGAGGCAAACGTCTACCGTTTGGCGCAGGTAAGCAACAATATTATTGATCAGTGCGTTGCCCAGGGGGTGCCTTTTGCAAGGGAGTATGGCGGCCAGCTTGCAAACAGAAGTTTTGGCGGCGCTCAGGTATCAAGAACTTTTTACGCCAGGGGACAGACCGGGCAACAGCTTCTCTTAGGCGCATACGGGTCGCTTTCGCGCCAAATAGCAGCCGGTAATGTCAGACTTTTCACAAGAAGAGAAATGCTTGATCTCGTGGTAATAGACGGAAAAGCAAGGGGCATTATCGTCAGAAACCTCGTCTCTGGTGAGCTTGAAAAATATGCGGCTGATGCTGTTGTGCTGGCAAGCGGAGGTTATGGGAATGCCTTTTATCTTTCAACAATGGCCATGGGGTCAAATGTTTCCGCAGCATTTGCGTCATACAAGAAGGGCGCTTTTTTTGCGAATCCATGTTTTACGCAGATTCATCCAACCTGTATTCCGGTTCATAGCACGTATCAGTCAAAATTGACACTTATGAGTGAAAGCCTTAGAAATGATGGCCGGGTTTGGGTCCCCAAAAATCCGGGAGACAAGAGGCCTCCTAATCAGATTCCGGAAGCTGAAAGGGACTATTACCTTGAAGAGAAATATCCCGGTTTTGGAAATCTGGTGCCAAGGGATGTAGCGTCAAGAAGCGCCAAGGTTCAATGTGATATGGGCAAGGGGGTGGGGGATACAAAACTCGCAGTATACCTTGATTTTAAGGATGCCATCAAGAGGGATGGCCGTGATGTCATTGCCATGAAATATGGGAATCTTTTCCAGATGTATGAAAAGATAACGGCAGAAAACCCGTATGAAACACCCATGATGATCTACCCTGCTGTCCATTATACCATGGGAGGGCTCTGGGTGGATTACAATCTGATGAGTACTATTCCCGGCCTTTTTGTACTGGGAGAGGCGAATTTTTCAGATCATGGAGCAAACCGTCTCGGTGCAAGCGCCTTGATGCAGGGCCTTGCGGACGGATATTTCATTACACCTTATACAATAGGCGGTTATCTTGCCCAGGCTTCTCTTGAGAAGATAGATGAAAATCATAAGGAATTCGATGCATCTTTCCTGAAAGTTGAGGCACGTATTAAGAAGCTTCTTTCCATAGAAGGCAAGAGAACGGCAGACGATTTCCACAGAGAATTAGGGCATATTCTCTGGGAATACTGCGGTATGGAGAGAAAAGATGAGGGTCTTTTAAAGGCAAAAGAGCTTATAGCAGATCTCAGGGAGAAATTCTGGGAAAATGTTCTGGTAGGAGGTTCCGGACAGGAGTTCAACCAGAGTCTGGAAAGAGCGGGGCTAGTCGCAGATTTTCTGGATATTGGCGAAGTTATGGTAATTGATGCCCTTGCAAGAAAGGAGTCATGTGGCTGCCATTTTAATGAAGCCTTTCAGACAGAAGAAAACGAAGCCCTCCGTGATGATGAAAATTTCTGTCATGTTTCAGCCTGGGAATATAAGGGAGAGAGTTGTGATCCGGCATTTCACAAGGAACCACTGGAATTTGAGAATGTTAAATTAACGCAAAGGAGCTATAAGTGACAAAGGCCGGTGATAAAAGCTGCATAAACCTGAAATTAAAAGTCTGGCGTCAGAAGGGGTCTGATGTCAAGGGACGGTTTGAGACATACGAGGCAAGGAATGTATCAACGGACATGTCTTTTCTTGAGATGCTTGATGTTGTCAATGAGGAAATGATTCTTTCAGGTAAAGATCCGATAGCCTTTGATCATGACTGCAGGGAAGGTATATGCGGTACGTGCGGCGCCATGGTAAACGGACGCGCTCACGGCCCGGAAAAGGGAACGACCCTCTGTCAGCTGCATATGCGTCATTTTTCTAATGGCGATACGGTAGTAATTGAACCGTGGCGTTCACGGGCCTTTAAAGTAGTAAAGGATCTTGTTGTCGACAGAAGTGCGTTTGATAAGATTATTCAAGCGGGCGGCTATATATCTGTTAATGTCGGCGGTGCGCCTGATGGCAACGCTATACCAGTTCCTCAGGAGGTGGCCGAAAAGGCAATGGATGCCGCTGCCTGTATCGGGTGCGGGGCCTGTGTTGCCGCATGTCCCAATGCATCTGCTATGCTTTTTACGGGCGCTAAGATTTCCCAGTTTGCCTTGCTTCCTCAGGGACTGCCAGAGGCAAAGAAACGGGCGCTTGCAATGGTTGGCAAAATGGATGAATTGGGATTTGGAAATTGTGCCAATGAAACAGAGTGTGAAAAAGAGTGTCCCAAGGAGATCTCTATTGAAAATATTGCCCGTATGAACCGTGAGTTTCTAAAAGCCGGTTTTTTATAAAGTGAAGGCTGCGGTACCCGTTCACGGGGTATCAGTTACACTCCATTGCAAAAGGAGTCACAACCCCCTTAATCCCCCTTTTTTAAGGGGGAATTAAAAGCAAGCCCCCTTTAGGGGGCGAAAAGGTATTCCCCCTTAAAAAAGGGGGATTAAGGGGGTTGTAAAAACATGACGAATAAGGCTTTGCCCCGCTGAGCGTGGCTTTGCCTGGTATCTAATGATACCCAGGCAATAAATAGGACGTAGTGAATACAGAAAGTATCTGATTTTCATGCATAATGACGCCATAGAGTGGTATTAAGGATTAACATGGTTGAGAACAGGAACATACAAGATATTGCATTGCAGCACCTCAATGACGGTGTATTTATATTTGATAAGGATAGAAGAATAATATTATTCAATCCCGCTTGTGAAAGGATTGTGGGTATTACCAAAGAAGAAATCATAAATAATGATTACAACTGCCTCGATATATTTAATTGCCATTCCTCAGACGGCTTGTGTCTGACTATATGTCCGGGACTTGACCTTTTTGAAGAGAAACGGTCTAAGATTGCACGCGAATACCTTATCAAGACTAAAGACGGGAAGGAAAAGTGGGTAATAACCAATTACTCTATAATAAAAAGTAGAAATAATAAGATTGAATATGTAGTAGGGGTCATGCGTGATATAACAGAGGAGAAAATGTTTAATGAAGAATTTGTAAGGGCTAAAACCCTTTCCACACTTGGGCAATACAGTAATGAACTGGCGCATGAGATCAAGAATCCTTTGAACTCTATCAACATCCAGATGTTATTATTAGAAAGAGAGATCGGTAAACATAAGTTGGGATCTAAGAAAGAGCTTCACGAGGTTGTAAAAGTAGTTAAAGAAGAAATTAACAGATTGAATAAATTAGCAAAGGATTGTCTGAATTTCTCAAAATCCGGTGATTTAAAGCGGAAAGATGAAGATATTGGCCAAATATTTGAAGAATTGCTGGCCCTTATAAATCCGCACGCAGGCTTGAATGGGATTACTATTCGTTCAAGGATATTGAAAGGCTGTCCACAAATCTTAATAGACAGGGATAAACTCAAGCAAGCGTTGTTAAATATAATAATTAATGCTATAGAGGTAATGCCGGGCGGGGGGGAAATAGATATAAATGCTTCAAGGAAAGACGGATTTTTAAAGATATCTATAAAAGATACCGGGCCTGGAATTCCAGGCGACCAGCATGACAAGATATTTGACCTTTTTTATTCTACAAAGAGTGGTGGAACAGGTGTGGGGCTGGCGATTACAAAGAATATTATTCAAGCTCATGGAGGTAATATAAGGTTTAATAGACCAAATAAGGGTGCGGAATTTATAATCGAATTGCCCTTGTCTTAAGAAATAATGCAGAAACCAAGAATATTATTAGTAGATGACGATAAAAATACGGCCAATGGCCTGACAAAGATACTCTTGCAGGATGGTTATGATGCCAGTTGCGCCTTTACAGGCAACGAAGCATTAAATTTAATCGAAACCGAGCACTTTAATATAATAATTACGGATATGAAGTTGCCGGATATTAGCGGCCTCTCCATTATAGAAAAGGCTAAAAAGAAAGATAATGATATAACAGTCGTAATGATAACGGCATTCAGCTCTGTACAGAATGCTATTGATGCGATGAAAAAGGGCGCTGATGACTACCTGACCAAGCCGGTAAATATTGATGAATTAGAATTAATACTTAAAAGAATATGGGAAAGACAACTCCTTATTTTACAGAATAAGGAATTGAGACAACAATTAAATGACAAATATGATTTCTCAGGAATTATAGGTAATACACCTGAGATGCAGGATATTTTCAAGACAATAACAGAAATAGCTCCTACAGAGGCAAGTGTGTTAATATATGGTGAAACGGGAACAGGCAAGGAGCTTATTGCTAATGCAATCCATTATAATAGCGACAGGAAGGATAAACCATTTATAGCGCTTCATTGCGCTTCATTATCTGAGGGTGTGTTAGAAAGTGAGCTATTCGGACACGAAAAAGGAGCTTTTACGGGGGCTATAAGTCAGAGGCGGGGCAGGTTTGAATTGGCCAATGGAGGCAGTCTATTTCTCGATGAAATAGGGGAGATGAATTCACACGTTCAAATAAAGATGTTAAGAGTGCTTGAAACCGGAAGATTTGAAAGGGTAGGCGGCGAGAGAACCCTTGAATCAGACGTTAGAATTATTGCAGCAACAAATAAGGACCTGGATAAAGAAATTGAAGAAGGAAGATTTAGAGAAGATCTGTATTACAGGTTAAATGTTATTAACCTGAAACTTCCGTCATTAAGGGAGAGGAAAGAAGACATCGGATTGTTAATAGACAGCTTTCTTGTAAAATATTCAGCAAAGAACAAAAAAGATATTAAGGGTTTTACTTCACAGAGTGTAAAGATGTTGAATAATTACAACTGGCCCGGCAATGTAAGAGAGCTTGAGAATACAATAGAGAGGGCGGTGGTAATGGCAAAGAAGGAATTTATAGAACCAAACAATCTTCCCTCAAACATTGATGTACATTTCAGGAAAACCAGAAGGGAAACCTTTCATATACCATTAGGAGCAACTATGAAGGAGATCGAGAAGAAGATTATCCTTGAGACACTTCAAACAACAAATGGAAGTAAATCTAAAGCTGCAAAAATACTTGGTATTTCAACGCGAAAGATTGAGTACAAAATCAAAGAGTGGTCAAACATTCAATAGCCCGGTTTACTTGAGTCTTGGCAGTCCGATAGTTTCACATCTATGGGAAATGGGGCTGCGTAATAACAAGTATGATAAAAGGAGATAATCCTGTTGAGATTTTATATGTCTAAGAAAATAATTATTATTATATCGGTTGTAGTCGTTCTGGCCATTACAGGGATATGGCTTTACCGTAATAGAGACTTATTATTTGGAGAAGCTATAAAGGTGGGTATACTTCACTCTCTTACGGGTACAATGGCTATCAGTGAAAAATCCGTAGTTGATTCAACCTTAATGGCAATTGAAGAAATCAATCGGCAGGGTGGCATTCTGGGGAGAAAGATTGAACCTGTGGTGGTGGATGGACGTTCTGATGAGTCGGCTTTTGCCGAAGAGGCGGAGAGGCTGATTGTTGAAGAAGGAGTCAGCGTTGTTTTCGGGTGCTGGACTTCCGCCAGTCGCAAGGCAGTCAAACCGGTATTTGAAAAATATAATAATTTGCTTTTCTATCCGGTACAATACGAAGGGCTCGAAGAATCGCCAAATATAGTATATACCGGCGCATCTCCAAATCAACAGATTATTCCTGCCGTAAAATGGTGCTTTGACAATCTTGGAAGCAGGTTTTTTCTCGTCGGTTCTGACTACATCTTTCCTCGAATCGCAAACGAAATCATTAAAGACGTACTAACCCTTATAGGAGGGGTTATCGCAGGGGAAGAATATATACCTGTTGGCAGTGATGATGTTTCTGGAATGATAAAGAAAATAATTGAAACTAAACCTGCTGTTATTCTGAATACCATTAATGGAGACAGCAACACTCACTTTTTCAGGCAACTTCGTGATGCGGGGATTTCTTCTGATAAAATACCGACCATGTCGCTTAGTATTGCAGAGGATGAACTTCGTATTATTGGGGCAGAGCAAATTATGGGCGATTATGCTTCATGGAATTACTTCCAATGCCTGGAAACTGATGAGAATAAGCAATTTGTAAAAAGATTCAAAGAAAGATATGGGAGTCACAGGGTGGTTGATGATCCTATGGAAGCGGGTTATTTTGGCGTGTACCTGTGGGCTCAGGCTGTAAAAGAAGCCGGAACTGATGAGGTAAATAAAGTCCGCAGGCTTATAGGAGATCAGAGTTATAATGCGCCTGGAGGCATGGTCTGCGTAAACCCGGAAAATAATCATGTGTGGAAGACCGTAAGGATCGGAAAGGTCAAGAGAGACGGGCAATTCAATATTGTATGGAGTTCAGAAAAGCCGATTCGTCCTGCGGCATACCCCCCCTATAGATCGAAATCTCAATGGGATAAACTCATACAAGATATGTACGATGGTTGGGGTGGTAAATGGTCAAAGTCAGGATAGTGAGTTATGATTGAGGGATTCCCGCCTAACAAACTGGCGGGCAGGGAGGAATTGAGGAATTTGAGAATCCCTAAATTCTTAAATTCCTAAATTAAAACATACAATCATGTGGAAAAAAAGGATATTGAAACGTAATAGGATTTCCAGGAAGCTTTTGGGTTGGTTCTTAATTATGTCTTTGTTGCCCCTGGCCGTCTATGGTTATGCAAGTATTAATAATGGTGTTAAAATAGTTAAGAATGATGTGATGTTCAAGCTGATCTCAGTTGCTGATGATAAAATTCAGAGAATCGGAGATCATTTTCTTGAAATAGAGAAGAGTGTTACTTCGTTGGCACAATCACCAACCATTATTAATACCTTGAGGGAATTTAAGACGGTATTTGAGAAGGGCAAAATGGTTTCATCGGATAACAGGTTGTTTTCTTATAATTATAGCGCTATTGAAAAGGGATTTGTGCTGTTTTATACGCCGGGAAAGGAATCTACACGCTACCATGACCTCTTTCTTATTTCTCCTGAAGGCGATGTGGTATACACTGCAACCAAAGGAGATGATTTTGGCACAAATTTAATAACAGGCGTTTACAAAGATTCAGAATTGGCGCAAGTATTTAAAAGGGCTAAAACTTTGCTGGAAACAAATATTTCTGATTATATGTATTATGCGCCTTCGCGTGAACTGGCTGCATTTGTCGCTGCTCCTATCCTGAGCGAAGGGGAATTTATCGGCGTTATTGCTCTTCAGGTAGACAATGGGGATATTAATGGAATTGTTAATGACTATACGGGTTTAGGCAAGACGGGAGAGATGGTTACAGCCTCAAAAGAAGTTGGCAAAGCGGCATTTGCAATGCCGCTCAGGAATGATCCTGAAGCCGCATATGGAAGGAAAATTCCTTTTGGGAGTCAGGAAAGATTGCCAATACTGGAAGCAGTAAATGGTAATAAAGGCAGGGGACTGGCTGTTGATTATAGAGGTAAAGAGGTATTGGCTGTATGGAGATACTTGCCGAGCATAAGATGGGGAGTAGTTGTAAAAATAGACGCCAACGAAGCCTTTGCGCCTGTTGCCAGGCTTAAGAAATGGTCATTGGTTGTTGGTTTTATGACAATGGTTGGAGCGGTGGCCGTAGTTTTCTTTGTTTCAAGATCTATTTCCGGGCCGATTACACAATTAACTGAATCAACTAAAATAATAGGTGGTGGCGATTTAAATCACATGGTGGATGTTGTATCTTATGACGAAATCGGGCAATTAGCCGATTCGTTTAACGATATGACCGGTAAGCTTAAAGGCGCTTATTTAAGACAGGAAAGAATAAATGCTCGTTTGCAGAGAGAAATTGACGAGCATAAGCTGGCCGAGGAGAAGATTCGAAAGTTATCTTACGCTGTTGAGCAGAGCCCCAGTGCGGTTGTGATTACGGATGTCAATGGCAACATTGAATATGTCAATCAGAAATTTTCACGATTAACCGGCTACACTGCCGAGGAAGTCATTGGGCAAACTCCCAGGATTTTAAAATCAGATAATACCCAGCCGGGAACACACAAAGCGTTGTGGGAGGCTATTACGTCCGGTAAAGAATGGTATGGAATATTCTGTAATAAGAAGAAATCTGGCGAATTATTTTGGGAATCTACATATATTTCTCCTGTCAGAGATCCGGAGGGAACCATTACCCACTACGTTGCGCTTAAGGAAGACATAACTGATAAAAAACTGGCTGACGAAAAACTGGAATATATGATGGCAGATATACAGCGTTCCAATAAGGAGCTGGAACAATTTGCATATGTGGCCTCTCACGATTTACAGGAGCCGCTGCGCATGGTGGCAAGTTATATGCAACTACTGCAGAGGCGTTACGGGGACAAACTCGATAACGATGCAAATGACTTTATTAACTATGCCGTTGACGGCTCTAAACGCATGCAGGAGCTTATACATGACCTGCTGGCTTATTCGCGCGTAGGATCGTCAGGTAGAGAATTTGAACCGATAGATATTGAAACAGTTCTTGATCGTGCAATCAGGAATCTGGGGATGTCTATAAAGGAAAGCGGCGCAGTGGTTACGCATGGTTCTATGCCGACCATGTTTGCTGACGGCTTACAAATTACCCAATTATTCCAGAATCTCATAAGCAACGCTATCAAATACTGTAATGAAGCTCCTCCACGTATTCATGTATCTGCAAAACAGAATAAAAAGGCTGTTACTTTTTCCGTTAGTGACAATGGCATAGGAATCGATCCTCAATATTATGAGCGCATATTTACAATATTCCAGCGTTTGCATGGCAAGAAGGAGTATTCCGGCACCGGTATTGGCCTGGCTATCTGCAAGAAGATTGTGGAAAGGCACCATGGTGAGATTTGGGTTGAATCACTTCCGGGAGAAGGTTCAACATTTTACTTCACAATTCCAAAGAAATGAGTAAAATAAACAGCCATGGGAATTAAGGATTCTCCACGGAAAACCCCGCATTCAGCC
>CAKKPF010000053.1:0-13369 GCA_919901575.1 Candidatus Brocadiaceae bacterium | reverse complement strand
ATAAACAGCCATGGGAATTGGAAAGCGCCATAAACCTATTGAAATTCTGTTAGTTGAAGATAATCCGGGTGATATACGGCTGACTGAGGAAGCCCTCAGGGAATGCAGGGTAAGAAACAACCTGCACAAAGTTGAGAATGGGGTGGAGGCTATGGCATTTCTGCGTCGTAGCGGGAAGTATGCAGATGCGGCGCATCCGGACCTGGTACTGCTTGATTTAAACCTGCCATTAAAAGACGGGCGTGAGGTGCTTGAGGAGATTAAGTCTGATGAACAACTGAAACGCATTCCTGTGATAGTGCTGACAACATCAAGCGCTGAAGCTGATATTCTTAATACGTATGATAATCATGGTAACGCCTATATTACCAAGCCGGTTGACCTTGACCAGTTCGTTAAGGCAATAAAGACTATCGAAGATTTCTGGTTTGAGATAGTGATGTTGCCAGGGATAGAAAATGAAAGATAACCACATTAAAATCCTGTTAATTGAAGATAGTCCTGAAGAATCCAGGCTTATACGTGAAGAATTGAAGGATGCATACGGTGATAAATTCGAACTGGAGTGCGAAGGGCGACTCTCAAAAGGATTGGAACGCATCAAAGATAAGAAGTTTGATATAGTACTTTTAGATTTGTCATTACCGGATAGCCACGGTCTGAACACTTTTACTAAAGTATCTGAATGCGCTAAAGGAATACCTATCGTAGTACTATCCGGGAATGATAATGAATCATTTGCTATAAAAACAGTACGATCCGGCGCACAGGATTATATGATCAAGGGCCGGTTAAATATTGATATGATGGTGCGCTCCATATACTATGCTATTGAACGGCAAAAGACGCTGGATAAAATAAGATCCATGGTATTTACTGATGAGCTCACAGGTCTGTATAATCGTAGCGGGTTATACGTTCTTGCAGAGCAACAGTTTAACGTTGTAACCCGTACAAAAAACGGATTATTCGTTATTTTTATTGACCTGGACGGTTTGAAGGTGATAAACGATACGATGGGCCACCATGAAGGTGACCAGATATTGATTGAGGCTGCAAAAATACTGAGAAAAACTTTTCGTGATTCAGATATTGTTTCGAGACTTGGAGGAGATGAATTTGTGATTGTTTCAATAGATGTCAATCGTGATAGTGACAAAATTATTGATGCTCGCTTAAAGGAAAACATAAAAACCTATAATGAAAATAATGATAAACCTTACAAAATATCAATGAGCGCCGGCATAGCATATTATGATCCGGATAAACCCGTCTCCTTTGATGAACTTTTAGCGCGTGCCGACAAATTGATGTATGAGGAGAAACCAGGCAGGCCACGCTGAGTCCCGCTGAGCGGGATGAGCGGGGCAGGCCACGCTGAGCGGGGCAGGCCGGATAATAAGAGATTACTATGATAACCGAATTGAATAAATTCCTCTTTACAAAAGAGATAAATCCTCTTACCTGCCCGAATAGTTCAGGCGGGAATTCCGATCTTGAAAACAGGGTAACAATTCTTTCAATTCTTCCAATTGTGCGCAAGCATATATCCAAACTTGTGCTGAGCTTGATTCAGACATTGTATTTCACACTACTAAGAACTTGATAATATAGAAACTCCGTCTTAAGTATTTGGAAGTTAAGAGTTTAGCCTTTTATCCTGAGCGTCTCAAACCTACCAGTCCCAGCCAGCTTGTCCGACAAGTCTTTTGGCGGGAATGCATGTCGCCCGCCAGCCCGACCCGTCCCCGCCAGAATGATTGTCGGGCTGGCGAACGGATTCATCCGGGCGGGCAACGTCATTCTGGCGGGTGCCGGTACCTGCCCGGACTACGTCATTCAGGCGGGCGGACGGTGGCTGGCGAACGGCCTGGCCGGGCCGGGGGCCGATGTTTCGGTGAGTCCCCTCACCGAAACCCTTGACTGGTTTCGGTGTCCTGCCCGAATAGGTACAGGCGGGGAGGACACACCGAAACATCTTAAAGATACCGAAGGCTTGACTTACGGTTGCCGTGAAATGCCAATAGGTTAACATAGTAGGCGTAAAGAGATAAATTAGTAACAGCAGGCCACGCTGAGTCCCGCTGAGCGGGATGAGCGGGGCAGGAGTTCTAATGGAGAGTATAGATCGTTTAAATATTTTGATTGTTGATGATAACGAGGATCATCAAATTTTAATGGAAACAACCCTGAAGCAATATATGCAGAATGTTGATGCTGTGTTTGCCAATACCGGTGAAGAGTGTATTCATAAATTGTCAAAGGAAACATTTGATGTAATTATTGTTGATTATAACCTTCCTGATATGAATGGATTAGAAGTGTTGAAAGGTATAGATTGTAAAGGTAATAATTATCCGGTCATAATGGCGACAGCATTTGGTGACGAAAAGATTGCAGTGGAAACAATGAAGCTCGGCGCTTGTGATTATGTTGTCAAATCAGAAGGTTACTTAAAGCGATTACCCTCAATTGTACATAGAGTGGTGCAAGAGTCCAGGTTGAAGAAAGAGAAAGAAGAAGTTGAGAATAAGTTGATGGTGTCTGAGTTAAGATACAAGACGTTGATTGATAATATGATTGATGTTGTCTTTACGGCTGATAAGGAGTTAAATATTTCTTCGGTTAATAATGCCGGCCAGAGAGTCTTTGAGTATTCAAGCGAGGAGCTTCAGAACTTAAATTTTTTTAATTTAATACACGAAGAAGACAAGGAAAATATTATCGATTATATCAAGGGGTCATTTGCCGGTAAGAGAGAGTTTTTAGAAGGGTTTGAGTTCAGAATAAAGACTGGCAAGGATAAAATAAGGGACATCCAGATGAATGCAAAAGTGGATTATGATGAGAGTGGCGATGTAACACAAATTGAAGGAGTTGTAAGAGATATTACCGGAAGAAAAGAATTTGAGCATAAGTTGTTTCAAATAGATAAAATGAATGCTTTAGGATTACAGTCAAGCGGCATTGCTCATGAATTCAATAATATTCTGGGGATAATACTTGGATATCTGGATATTGTACAGGCGGAGATTAAGGATGATAATGTGAATGTCATGGATTCTCTGAAAATAATAGAAAAGGCAGCGAGAGATGGAGCGGAAATCGTAGATAAGATTCAGCAATTCTCAAGGATTAAGAAAGAATACGAAAGAGTAGAAGAGTTTATTGACCTGATTGAAATAGTTAATGGGGCATTGGAGTTCACCATGCCGAGATGGAAGACTGAAGCTCAATCAAATGGAGTTGAGTATGAAATTATCAAGAATAACTTCACCACTTCAAAGTATCGTATCAGATGTAATCCTTCAGAATTACGGGAGGTAGTCATAAACGTTATTAACAACAGTATCGATGCAATGCCGAATGGAGGTAAAATTGAATTTTCTGTAAAAACTGATGGCGATAATGTAATCATTTCGATTTCAGATAATGGAATTGGTATAAGTGAAAATGTTAAAGACAGAATTTTCGATCCTTTTTTTACAACAAAGGGTGTAAAAAGATCCGGATTAGGTATGAGTCTATCATATAGCATAATGGCCAGATATGGTGGTACGATTATAGTTGATAGTTGTGCAGGTAAAGGTACTACGATGCATTTAAAGATGCCTCTGTGTTATACAGAAGCAGCGCAATATGAGGAGAAAGAGACAGAAACTGTTACTGGTCATAGCGCAAAGATTCTTGTGATCGAAGACGAAGAAGTAATACTGGACATGATGAAAATTGTCCTTGAGTCAAGGGGGCATAATGTATTTGTATCACAGGATTCGAATGTTGGCGTGAAGATGTATGAGGATAATCTGTATGATATTGTTTTATGTGACCTTGCAATGCCGAAGTTAAATGGCTGGCAGGTCGCCAGATTTATTAAAGAGTACGATGCTGTCAGGAAAAAGTCTAAAACACCTGTCGTATTGATTACGGGTTACGAATTGGATACAGAAACTATCGACTATAAAAAAGAAGGAGTAGATTTCATCCTTAACAAACCGATAGAGTTTGAAACGTTGCATAAAATAATTAATAATTGTACAAACACCGGTTTGCAAAAAGATGTTTCTATGGACTCTTAGCTTTTTACGGCATAACTATTGCTTAGAAAATAATTTGTTTTTCTGCTAAAGAGCATTGCTGGATTGACGATAATATAAGTAAATTCTCTTTTTAGGAGATTACAAATGAAACAATCTGAGCGCGAGTACTATTATGACGATATTTATCCATCTAGTTTAAAGAGGAAATCGTCAATACTTAAAAGAGCATCATTAAGCTTTTGTTGGTGTTTTGCATGTTTATGGCATAAATTAATAAATTATCATTTTAATGCGAGAAGACTATGGAATGAGCGTCTGTAATAGCGCTGCTATTCCATTTAAAGATAAAATCGCTCAATTTAGGTAATAATATTGCGGAGGCAATACTGCCGTTTTAGGGAGAGGTAGGAGGTTTGAGTACGTCAGTAGATAAAACATCTGGAATTAATCAAAATCTTGCAGGGGGAATTGCGGGGAATCAAAATCTTGCAAGGCCTGAGAAAACAAATAAAGCAGCATCCGGCATCTTCAGGGAACTGCACACGCCGGGAGAAGAATACAAAGTAGAAATCTCCGTAGAAGCAGAAGAGTTGCAAAAAACATTGTCTACCTTAAAGGCTGAGATTAACAAGTTGCCTGATATCAGGGAGGTAAAGATAAAGAATGCCAGGGCTCGTATAGAAGGCGGGATTTATGATCGGGATGCGGTTGTAAAAGAAGTTGCCAGGTCAATTAAGGAATCCGGCCTTATATAATGGTGAAATAAACAATAAAAATTGCTGATTGATAAATTTACATTCTATATTATATGTGTAAGGAATAATGGATACAATAGAGATCGATACCGAGGTTGCGGGCAATTTGCAAAAGAGGAAGAAATTTCTGGGGATTTATTTTGCATGTTGTAATGTGTACGGCAGGATTTATAATCACTCCGGGACACATTATGATGGAAAATGCCCCATATGCCTTCGCAGATTGGAGATAAGGATTGGTAGTAATGGAGTGAGTGATCGGTTTTTTGTTGCATCTTAAATCTTTTTAGATAGCCGCATGCATTCTTGTCAGTATGAATAACATTACTTACCAGACCTGATTAGCCTGTAAAATTAAGGAATACAGCAATCACCACTAAGATAATCCTTAAGCAAGTATTCAGAAGTCCTGCATAAACACCCCGCTAAGATATGTTTCTGTTTTTTATAGATACCGTGGTTCTCATTTCATGCTGATTGATAGAACAACTATTGGGCAATACAATAATGTTGTATATTTTTTCAACATTATGTATAAGTTATCGGCATTGATTTTAGAATTGAGGGTTAAATGAGTGACACAAAATCAGTAGATAATTTAGAAAGCCAGGATAGCGTGAAGCCCGTAATCTTAGTGGTAGATGACGAAGAGACAATCAGGTCTTGTTTAAAAGAGGCATTGGAGGCCGAGGGACATAAAGTATACACAGCGGAGGATGGGGGAAATTCTTTAAGGTTAACAAAGAAGGTGATTCCAGACCTGGTCATATTGGATTTAAAGATGCCGGGAATGAACGGCCTGGATTTGTTAAGAGAAATAAAACTGCATGACCAGAACATACTCGTAATTCTCTTAACCGGTCATGCGTCTGTAGACTCGGCGGTAAGTGCGATGAAGGCTGGAGCTTTTGATTATCTCGAAAAACCATTTAAGATGGAACATATCAAGGTGGTGGTTGACAAGGCATTGAGTACTCAATCTCTGATGAGAGAAGTGTCAAGATTGAGGGCAAAGACAAATATTACAGGTAATGTTAATATAATTGCCGTCAGTAAAGAAATGAAGGAGATTTTTGAACATGTAAAGATAATTGCACAGAGTCCTTCAAGTACAGTATTAATACAGGGAGAGAGTGGAACCGGCAAGGAGTTGATAGCCAACTATATTCATATGATGAGTGCAAGAAATAAGTACAGGTTTATGGAAGTTAATTGTGCCGCCCTTACAGAGAACCTGCTTGAATCGGAGTTGTTTGGCTATGAAAAGGGTTCTTTCACCGGGGCCGCTACTACAGGTAAGGCCGGTTTATTCGAGGCTACCCAAAGAGGCACCATGTTTCTTGATGAGATTGGCGAGATGAGTGTTTCCTTACAGTCAAAACTGCTGAGAGTGCTCCAGGAAAGGAAATTCAAGCGGGTAGGAGGGGTGGACGATATAAACATAGACGTAAGAATAATTGCGTCAACAAATCGTGATCTGGAGGAAGAGGTTAAGAAGGGTAATTTTAGAAAGGATCTTTATTATCGTCTAAAAGTATTACCAGTATTTTTATGTGCGTTAAGGGACAGGAAGGACGATATCCTTCCTCTTGTAAAACACTATATTCACAATTTTAATAAAGAGTTTAACAAGGACGTTAATAACATTCCATCAGGTACAGAAGCGATTTTGAAAAACTATGATTGGCCTGGAAACGTGAGAGAACTGAAAAACGTTATTGAAAGGGCGGTGCTTCTTTCAAATAGCTCTATACTTTCTGCCGAACACTTGTTGTTGGGGTCCGAGATAGGCGCAAAAGACACAGGAGAGCCTGCCCGAATGGGTACAGGCGGGGACGAAGAGGCGGATCAATCTATTTCAACTATCGAGAAACAACATATAGCAGCGATTCTTAAGGAGACGTTATGGCAAATGACCAAGGCATCGAAGATCCTGGGTATAAACCGCACCACTTTATACAATAAAATAAAGCATTATGGCATTAAACAGTAGTAAAGGAAATTATACAAAGTGGTTAATATGGGAAAAGATACTGATTCATATCAGAAAAGACTCGGACAGATTTTAGTTGAAGATGGCAAGGTTAAGAGTTCTGATGTTCAAAAAGCATTAAGTTTACAAAAAGACAATCCTGAGCATCAACTCCTGGGGATGATCCTGATCAAGATGAATCTGATTACAAAGGAAGAATTATTTGCCGCATTGAACAAGCAAATTGAATCTTCAGGGAGTGGAGACCTGCCCGAATGGGTACCCGTCCGAACGGCATTGCCGGGCGGGCAGGCGGGGAAGTCGGGTGTTGATTTAAGTGATGATGAAGGAATAAAGATGATAGTAAACAAGTATAGGGAAACTGAATATTTTAATGACCTTAACGAATTGATGGGTATTGTTACTCATAAAGTACGAAATCCTCTGGCTGGTATTTCTGCTGCTGTAGAAGTGCTCAGGGACAGAGCGGGGAAAGATGGTTCAAATGAAAGATTCTTCAGGATGATTTTTAAGGAGATTGACCGTCTGGAATGTATAGTTAAGGATCTCTTTAAAACATTTTCTAATAAATAGTAAATTCCTGGAGTGAGCTAAAGTATCTAAAGTAAGCTAAATCTAGGTATAGGAATTTTCATTATTTTAATAGATTAGCGAATAGTTGTTGCGGGGCTAATACAAATAAGAGAAGAAGTGATAAGATGAATAACAGGATTTTGTTGGTAGATGATGAGGAGACAATCAGATATGTCTTAAAGGAGGCTTTGGTCAGTGAAGGTTATAAGGTAGAGGTGGCTCGGGACGCCTTTCAGGCCATGGAGCGTTTCAAGATGGCGCCATATGACTTAATTATAACTGATATTAAGATGCATGGCATGGACGGTATCCAATTAATACGTGAGATAAAGAGGAGTGGTTCTAATTTAAAAATAGTCATTATCACGGCGTATGGTTCTCTTGAAACAATCAAAGAAGCAGCGAAACTGGGCGTAGCCGAGATAATCAGCAAGCCTTTCAAGATACGTGAAATAAAAGACGTCATCGTAAGGATGCTCAATAATTCTAGTATTTCAAAGGACACTGATAAAGAAAATTAAAACAAAGAATAAATACACTAATCGGAACCGCCCGTAGGTATATGGGTGTCATAATTATAAACCTGATTATCATTGTGTTGGTAGTAGGGCTCAATAATCTGATAGTATCTGAATTTAAGTTTCCGATGTATTAAAAATATACAAAATGTAGAAGAAACAAACAGAAAAATCCACGCAGTATTTAGAATCAGTATTAACAATCCTGATTATTTCCTCCAATTTCCTCTAAATTTCCAACCGATATTTATACCCGGTTCTTTCTGGCAGCTATAAGGCATTATATAAGAACACCTTAAAGCATGTTGATATTGCAGCTATGTTTGAGTTTCTGATGTATTATATGTTTGTCCAGTCGTGGCATTTCATTTGCGATATTCCAAAGAAGTTAATTAAACGTAACCAGTTGGCCGTAGATTTATTCAGTGAGGAAACTTCGATGCAAACACAAGTTGCAACAAAAAAATGACACAAAGTAAACATAGTATTCCAAACAATGAAAAGCGGGACAAATTTGTAATGGACTATCTGCCGCTTGTTAAATATGTGGTGGGAAAGTTCATGATTTATCTTCCCTCACACATTGATCAGGAAGATTTGATTGAGTCGGGAATCTTAGGATTGATAGAGGCTGCCGGCAGGTTTAAAGAAGACAAAAATGTGAAATTTAAAACATATGCCTTTCACAGAATCAGGGGCGCAGTCCTAGATTATCTCCGTCTACAGGATTGGGTGCCTCGATCTGTCAGAGAAAAGGATAATTTGATTAAAGAAGCATATAATACCCTGGAACAAAAATTTAGTAGAACTCCTCAACCGGAAGAAATTGCTGAAGAATTGGGGATTAGTTGTAGTGAACTGGATAAGATACTGGCAGACATTGGTATGTGTTCCTTATTATACATTGAAGACATTAACCTTGGGAATGATGATGATGATTCAAGAATAAAGGCTAATGAAATCCTGAAGGATAACAAATACACTGAACCACTAAATGCTCTGGAATTGATGGAGGAACAAGAGATATTAGAACGTGCTATTACAGATCTTCGTCCTAATGAAAAGCTGGTTATTACTTTATATTATTATGAAGACATGCTTTTAAGGGAAATAGCAGAAGTTATGAATTTATCAGAATCGCGAGTTTCACAATTACACCATAGAGCGCTGATGTCTATCAGAGCAAAGGCAAATAAGTCAAAGGCTCCTCAAAAAGTGAAAACTTCAGTATGAAACAGTGATGTTATCGCTGTTTCAAAAACACCACATATTCCAACGCTTTCCGTCCATACGCCAGCCGGTCTCATCTCCATGCAATACAGATTGTGCCCTCAGTGAGACTTCAATACCTTTATAAACGGGGTTTAGCTTTCGGCTGACACGGGTTATTATACCCAAAGCTCCTGATGATGTTAGCGAAACCTGCAAAGATGCTGAAGTGCTGGTTCTCTCTATTCAAAGACAAAAGACTACGAATGAACTGCGTTCTATCCTGCCTTTTGACAGGCTTACGGGCTTACACAACCGGAGAGGATTATTAACTCTTGCAGAACAGCAGATGAGTATATCCAAACGTGAGAAGAAGGGCCTATTTATAATATTTGTTGATCTACATAATATGCAGTTGACAGATAATGCAAAAGTTTATAATGTAAGCGACATTGCTTTAATCGAAACTGCAAACATCCGCAGAGAAACCCTTCGTGAGTCTGACATCATTGGCCGTATTGAAAGTGATGGGTTTGCTGTTATTCCGATAGACGCTCATAGGGACAGTCTCAGGATTATGGATGAGCGGTTGCTCGATTTTGCAGTTAGAATCATAAAGCAGAAATGTAGGCATCGCCCGCCAACACTAACTTGGTAAGCTCAATAATGGTGGGCAATGCCCACCCTTGGGCTATAGCCTTGTAATTCTATTTTTCAAAGAGCTTCTAATAATGCTATTTTATTTAAAAAATAGCTTGACATAGGATGTGTACGGCTTGGAATCCTTCCCGTCCCCGCCAGAACAGCCTTGTCGGGCTGGCGAACGGCTGGGCCGGGCGGGTCGAAAGGAAGGCAGAACCTGCTGGATTTGCATTTTGCACTATGTCCTGAATTTAGGATATTAAAATGGAATTAGAAGTGATAAGGGTGTTAATGATTGAAGATAGTCCTGATGCCGCCCGGCTTGTACGTGAGGAGCTGAAGGATGCACATGGTGATAAATTCGAACTTGCGTGCGAAGGGAGACTCTCAAAAGGACTGGAACGTATAGAAAAGGGAAGCATTGATGTAATACTATTGGACCTCTCATTACCTGACAGTCAGGGATATGACACGTTTGCACAGGTACACTTACATGCTCCCAATATCCCTATCGTGGTATTATCTGGGGATAATAATGAATCACTGGCAGTAAAAACGGTTCAAGCTGGTGCGCAAGATTACCTGATTAAGGGTGAATGGAGCATTGGTAGTATGGTGCGTTCCATATACTTTGCTATAGATCGGCTAAGGACGATGGATGCATTACGTTCCGTGTTATTTGTTGATAAGCTTACAGGTTTACGTAACCGTGGAGGATTATTCATTCTTGCAGAACAACAGATGAATATTGCGAACCGTACGGAAAATGGGTTGTTTGTTATTTTTGTTGACTTAAATGATATGAAGATGATAAACGACACTATGGGTCACCAGGAAGGTGACCATGCATTAATTGAAGCTGCAAGTATTTTTAAAGAAACTTTTCGTACATCTGACATCATTGCACGCATTGGCGGAGATGAGTTCGTGATTATTTCGATAGAAACCCATAAAGGTAGAGCAGATATTATTGAAGCTCGTTTGAGGGAAAGCATAAGGATTCATAATGCAGAGAGAAGCAGACGTTACAAGCTTTCAATGAGTGTGGGTATTTCATACTATGACCCTGAGAATCCAGTCTCATTTAACGAACTGTTATCAAGTGCAGATAAAAAGATGTACGAACAAAAGCGGGATGTTAATGAGTCTTCACTGTGAAAAATGAGACTTGGGTGAGCTGCCGGCTATTTGTTTTACTAAAAAACGTTTTATAGTACCATAATGGAATCAGAAGTCAGTTTCACTGATCGAAATGGTTATTAATTTAACAGGATACAGGATTATAGGGAAAGTAAGTATATAGGGAAAATATTATTATAAAACACTATGAGAAATAATATTGTACATGTGGGCGCACATGAACTCCGATATGAGATACGTGAAATAGTAACGGTCGGCAATAGGTTGCAGGACATGGGGTTGATTGTTTGCTGGGAGAACATTGGTGATCCCATTCATAAGGGTGAAAAGATACCGTCATGGATCAAGGAGGTGATAAAAGAGGCCGTTGATACAGATTCTTCATTTGCATACTGTCCTACAAAGGGTCTGGAGGAAACAAGAGGGTTTATTGCAGATATTTGTAACAAAAGAGGAAATACGCAGATAACAAAAGAAGATATTGTGTTCTTTAATGGTATTGGTGATGCGATATCTAACGTTTATAACTATTTAAGGAGAGAGGCAAGGGTGATCGGCCCTTCACCTGCTTATTCTACCCATTCGTCAGCGGAAGCGGCGCATGCCGGCGTAGATCCTTTGATGTATAAATTAGATCCAATGAATAACTGGTATCCTGATCTTAATGACCTCCGTAGAAAAATAAATGATGATCACTCAATATCCGGGATATTAATTATAAACCCCAATAACCCTACAGGCACAGTATATCCTTTAGAAATAATGGAGGGGATTGTGAGGGTTGCTGAAGAGTATGATTTGTTTATTGTGTGTGATGAGGTGTATTTAGAAATAACCTATAATGGAAAAATCTCAATCCCGTTGAGTGATATTATCAATGATGTATGTGGAATTTCGATGAGGGGAATTTCCAAGGAACTTCCATGGCCGGGAGCAAGATGTGGATGGATAGAGATTTATAATAAAGACAAGGACCCAATATTTAAGAAATATATTGAGACAATAATACATGCAAAGATGTTGGAAGTTTGTTCTACAACACTTCCCCAGAAGGTTATACCGGCTGTGCTATCTGATCCAAGATACAAAGAATATCATATCAAAAGAAACAGGCAATACGAAGTAAGGTCTAAATTTGCTTATGATGCACTGGGGAAAATCGACGGCGTAATAGTTAACCAAACCGATGGCGCTTTTTACATGACAGTTGCCTTTAAAAAAGGAGTTCTAAATGATAAACAGAAGCTTGAGATCAGTGATAACAAAATAAAAGATTATATAGAAGAGATTACTAATGGCGTTGCCCTTGATAAAAGATTTGTATATTACCTGCTGGGCGCTACGGGTATATGCGTTGTGCCGTTAACCGGTTTTAGCTGCGACCTTTACGGCTTCAGGGTGACATTGCTGGAAACAGACACGGTAAAATTCGAGTGGATATTTACTACAATAGCTGAAAATATAAAAATATACTTAAATTCCTGACCAATAAGTATAGGAAGTACGGGCGCAGTTTTATCGGCTACCATGGAAAATTACAAAAAATAACTTTTTGCCAAAGGCGAAAATGGGTACAATTTTATGACTCTGCCAGTGTCACGAAAAAGTTTGTACAAAGTCATGAAACTGTTTTGTTAAGGAGGTAAAATACCGGAAATGTCTTTTTTGGAATCTGTTTTAGAACAATATGAGATTGTTGCTGATAAAATTAAGTTGGATGATGGGATTAGGGAGAGACTAAGGTATCCTAAACGGGCATTGATAGTGTCTGTTCCAATCGAAATGGATACTGGAATAGTGAAGGTGTTCAAAGGATACAGGGTTCAACATGATATCACATTGGGTCCATCAAAAGGAGGAATTCGTTATCATCCAAATGTAAATTTGGAAGAGGTAACCGCACTGGCTATGTTGATGAGTTTGAAATGTGCATTGGTGCAGCTTCCATACGGTGGCGCAAAGGGTGGAATATGTTGCAATCCTAAGAATATGTCACAAAAGGAAATAGAGCGGATTACCAGAAGGTTTACAACAGAGATTATTTGGGCAATTGGCCCAGAAGAGGATATACCAGCCCCGGATATTAATACTAATATGCAAACTATGGCATGGATGATGGATACGTATAGCATGCAAAAAGGTCATACAATCCTGGGTGTAGTTACAGGCAAACCATTGATATTAGGAGGTTCTTTAGGAAGAGAAGAAGGAACTGGGAGGGGTGTTTTCTATATGGTAGAAGAGTCTACAAAAGTCATTGGGAAGGAACTAAAAGGGCTTACAGTTGCCATACAGGGATTTGGAAATGTAGGTTCGGTAGCTGCCAGGCTGCTTTTTGAAAAAGGATGTAAAGTTATTGCGGTAAGTGGCAGTAAAGGAGGGATTTATAATAAAGGGGGCATAAATATTAAAAATTTAATTCAACATATTAAGGAAAACAAAGAAATCGCTGATTTTCATAACGTTAATACTATAACTAATGAAGAACTTATTACTTTA
>CAKKPF010000052.1 GCA_919901575.1 Candidatus Brocadiaceae bacterium | reverse complement strand
GGCGTGGATTGAAACTGTCCGGCAGGGGGGTTTACCCCGCCGGTTTTGGTCGCCCCCCGTACGGGGGCGTGGATTGAAACTGCTTCGACAAGCTCAGCACGGGAAGACAGGAGGCTTCCCTTTTAATCGAACCAATATGGAATTGAAACTTTTGTCAGAGCATGTCCCTTAACGAATGCTTATGCGTTTGGCCAACGGCGCCTTCCACCTTACGTCTACATATTCCATATTGGACAGGTCTGTTCCTTCTTCCATTGCAACACTCAGTAAATTCTGAAGTTTTTCATAATTAGAAAGTTCGTTTACCTGTCCACTTGAGGCAGGATAACCCCATCTTATCTTCGCCCCATTTTTTGTCCATAATTCTACATCAATCTTGCCATCTTTGTTCCTTCCGCCGACATTTGAAACATCTATAGACGCAATCTTTAAAAGTTTATCTATTTTGTTATGTTTCAGATAATTCAGAAGGCTTATACCTTCCCTGATTGACACATCATTCCATCTCTCGCCGTATTCCGGAATCTTTGTCGATCTTCTGCAAACTATGTAAATCGGATCACCGCCTTCTTCAGGATATTTGTAGAACTTTTCAGGGAGCCTCACACAATCTTTATCTACTAAATACTTTTCACGTTTCCCCTTAACAATTGCCACGGGCCTGCGCAATTCAAACTTCATGTTCAGTCTGTCAGGCAGTTCGCGTTTAACATAGTAAACCTTAGATATAAGGGGACTTTTTTCGTATGCGGCTACTATCTTTTTTGTCAAATCTTCCTCAAAGATGTTATATTTTTTTTTAAGTCCATGAATATTATTTATCTCATTAATAAATTTATCCGTTGCCCAATCCGGTGTCTCGAACGAAACCGCTACAGGGCTTACCAAAAACATATTTTGATCTGTTAAATATTTCCATGTAAATTTACCCAACCAGACAACAGAAGAAGCTATGACAACAGCAATGGCCAATTTGAGTAAAATGGATATGGATGCTTTCCGTATATTTTCAAGATACGGTTTTAAAGCAGTAATATTTGCCATTATCTTATCTACTGATTTATAGTATTGATCCCTGAGAAATTTTTTCATTATAGTATATTTCTAAAACTAACCCGCCTGTACCTATTCGGACAGGTTATTTGCCAATACCACACTTTAATGATTTGCCAGCTACGTGAGTTATAATCTTTGAGTTGTAACTGTATATATTTTTGTTCTTTTCTTTTTGAGTATCTAAAGACAACTTAATAAGTTTGTCAATCAGTTCGGAGAAAGGAATGCCACTGGCTTCCCATAAATAAAACGAGATAGAACCTGGTATTGTATTTATTTCATTCAAAAAGATTTCATCTTTTTTCTGATTAACAAGAAAATCAACTCTGGAAATACCACCACAGTCAATAGACTTGAAGGCATTGACAGCGAATTCCTGAATCTTCTGAGTAAGCTCTTGAGAAATCGGCGCCGGTATTCGGCGTTCTGCACCTTTCAAGCCAGTCGCTTTACCTCCTCTTAAATATTTATCATCATAATTTAGGAATTGACCCCATGAAATCGCTTGTTCGCATACTGAAGCAATTGGTTCATCATTACCAAGGACAGAGCAATTTATTTCAATACCTCCCTCTAGCGATTCTTCCACTATTAACCGCCTGTCGTAGTGGCTGGCAACATCTACAGCGTATATTAAGTCTTCTCTGTTTTTCGCTTTTGAAATCCCAATACTTGAACCTAAATTTGCAGGTTTTACAAACAGAGGATATTTAAGGGTTGCCTCTATTTTGCAAATGATTTCATTTTGTTTGTTTTCCCATTCTTTTCGTAAGAACCAGATATAGTTTAGAACAGGTAACTGATTTTCTTTAAAAACAGCCTTCATAGCTATTTTATCCATTCCCAAGGCGGAGCCGAGAACACCAGCGCCAACATAAGGGATATTAGCCAGTTCTAAAAGGCCTTGTAATGTCCCATCTTCTCCATGTGTTCCATGCACTAAGGGGAAAGCGACATCGATCTTCTTGAGTGCCTTCTCCCCAAACCATTTACGAGAACCTCCTATCAACGAGTCAACCGAAGCGTCAGGCGCAATAAAAGCCTTTTGCAAGCCGGAAACCGACAAGGATAAATCCTTAAAACTTTCAAGTTTGAGTAATTTTTCTCCAGTAACCCAGTGCCCTTCCTTTGTAATATAAATTGGTACAATTTCATATTTATTTGTATCAACCGCTTGCATTACCTGAAGAGCCGTAATAATTGACACCTCATGTTCTACAGAACGCGAACCAAATATCACACCAATTCTCAGTCGCTCCACTTTTTACCTTTCCCCCTAAGATTTACAAATCAACTCTTTCAAAACCATATTCTCCCGTTTCTTAAACCATCCTAAAAGTAAAAACACCAACGCTACTATTAAAATTACTACAGAAATACATAGCACTTAGTATGTATTTCGGAATTTAAGTACTTTTTTCGTATTATTTGAATTATCAACTTTACTCATTGTATGTATCCGGCAAATCATTTTCGAACAGGACAACATCTCCGGCCTTTAATACATTCTTAAATCTTTCTGTTACCGCATTCAGATTTCTTTCGACATACACACTTGCTTCTGGAAACCCTGCTTCTCTTAAACCATCAAAAATTGGACTTGTCCTCTTCGGGCCAACTAAGAAGACAAAATCACAAACATTGGCTGCCGCAACACCCAGCAGTTTGTTTTCTTCATACTCATTCTCTCCAAGCTCTACCAAACCTGGTGTCACCAAGACCTTTTTGCCTCCCCCCCTAAATTCATTCAAAACCTCTAAAGCCATCCTTGCTCCTACCGGATTTGCATTAAAGGCATCATCTATCACAGTTACCCCTCCTGCCCCACGAATCAACTGTAATCTGTGAGGCGTAGGCTCCAATACCTTTATGGCTTCTGCGATCTCATGAAGGGACATTCCAAATTCTAAGGCAACTGTAGCCGCAGCCAAAATGTTATAGACATTATGCCTGCCCAAAAGGTTGCAGTGACAGGGCACGGTTAGCGCCTTACCATTCTGCACTTGGAAATAGATTCCATGACTATCTGTAGAGATATTTTTTGCCGTTAGATGTAGTTTTTTATTGTCTCTATTAATTCCATAAAGCAAAATCTCCTTCTCTTTTATTCTCTTAACGAGATTTCTGCAATTTTCATCATCATTGTTTAGTACAGCAATTCCTTCCACAGGCAACGATTCAATCAACTCATATTTTGTGCTTACAACACTTTCCATAGTCTTAAATGTCTCAAGGTGCTGAGGTCCTATGGCCGTAATTATGCCAATCTCCGGTCTCACCAGATCACATAATTCTTTAATATTTCCCTTTTCCTTTGCACCCATCTCTACTATAAATATTTCATGCTCCGGCTTTAGTTCTCCCCTTATTACTTTACAAATACCCATAGGAGTATTAAAACTTCCAGGAGTTTTTAACACCTTATATCGTTTAGAAAGGATAGTAGCTAAAAAATCCTTTGTGCTTGTCTTGCCATAACTACCCGTAATAGCAATTACTTTTGGTTTAAGCATCTGAAGCCTTTTCTTCGCTGATTTCAGATATAAATTATTAATTACTGCCTCTAAGGGATGAATTAATACATTAGAGAGTATAAGTAGAATTGGCACACAGATGCAGATTAATATTGCCGTCACGAAAAAGAGTGGTGACAAAGTGAAGAAATAATATGCCACAAAGGCTAACAAAAACAGAGTTAAGACAAAGAGTCTTGTAGCCCTGGCAGTAAAAACCAATTTCTTCTTTGGTTCTTTTACAGGTCTAACTATTAAAATCTTAGCAGGGTTAGTGACAAGCCATTTTATAAATCTTTTATTCTTATATCCTTCAAGCTGTAACATGTGGAGAAACGGAATCGCTCTCAAAATAGCGATAACTAACAGCGCTGTTACCGCAGCATTAATAATATAATGTAAAATATCAACCATATGTTTCAATACCCTTGTACTACCCAAAAAACTTTGTTACTATTACACAAAAATCCGAGAACTTATCAAGATATGAAAAATGGCCTGCGTCTTTAAAAACAACCAGTCCCGCATCCTTTATTTTACTTTCCATTATTTTTGCAGAAGATAATGGCACATCTTTATCATTTTCTCCCCATATAAGAAGCGTTGGAGCAATGATTTTTGGCAAAAGCCCTCTTAAATCTTCATTGACAACCTTAACCAGGGTTGACCTCATTATTCCGGTTTGCTGTTGATAATCTTTAGAACCAACTAAACGGTACAGATTGTTAAGTAAACATTCTCTATATTTCCCAAATATAGAGAGAGTAAACAGTTTCTTACCTGTCTTAGCAATCGCTACTTTTATATGATACTTCAACGTCCTCCCTGGCTTAATACCAGCGCTATTAATAAGTATCAATTTATTAATCTTTTCAGGATAATTTGCGGCAAACCATATGGCAACCCTTCCTCCGAATGAGTGGGCTATTATATTTGTTCTCTCTATTCCTATAGCCCTTAAAATTTTTACAAAGAATTTCCCATATTCTTCTTTACCCCATGTCTCAGGGGGAAGACTACTTCTTCCAAATCCCGGGAAATCAAATGCATAAACTTTATAACTTCTCGATAAATAGTCAAAAACCGGTTTGAAACTTTCTGCCGAACCTCCCCATCCATGCATTAAGATAACAGTATCCCCTTTCCCAGCATAAATATAAAAGGCTCTTGTTCCGTCTATTTCTATAAACATCAATGTGTTCAGTTTTGTAATGAAATTTTCCCATACATGGCATCTTTCCCTTTAATCTTTCCCCATAACTGATTGCCATATTGGAATCTTTTGAAAAGCGGCTATGTTCATCATAATTGAGCCGTTTTTGAGAAGAACTATTGAAGGTTATGAATGGTAAAACCGGTATATGGAATGTCTTTGGATTCCAAAACTTTCTGAATACTATCATCTTCCCCGAAATGGCCATGAAGATAGATAAAGGCAACATCAATTTTGCAGAGCTAAGCTCAGCTTTGTAATTATCAAGTTCATTAACCAGGTCATCATTAACAATTATCTTGATAACGTGATTATTAGTCTTCGCAAGGGCATTTGCAACCGTCTTTATCTAAATCCCGGGTTTTATCCAGATGTACACAACCCCTAATGACAGCCCAGCAAGGCCTTTTCAGTGTGCAATCGTACTGGTAATCTTTGAGCAACGTATCCTGAAAATGCTGTGTTCTTTTGTGCATTCCCGCCTGTACCTATTCGGGCAGGCTGTTTGCCCGGGCATATTCGATCTACATAGATCATGTTGCGCCCTCCTCTTTTCGCATAATACAGATTCTCATCTGCTATAGAAACCAGACCCTTCTCTGTCGTGCCGTCATGCGGAAATCTGGCTACTCCACCGCTGATTGTTACACTGAGTTTTTCTCCATTAGAAATATTTGAAAAATTGTAGCCCTCAACGGCCATTCTTAACCTTTCAGGAAAGTGCAGGCCTGAAACAGTAGCGGCCATTAAATTATCAGCGTCATGTGTTTCCGGAAAGATTATGGCAAACTCTTCCCCTCCATAACGTGCAACAATATCAATGCTTCTTGTGTGTATTTTCAGAATTTCAGAAACCTGCTTTAGAACAGAATCTCCTGCCAAGTGACCATATGTATCATTATAATGTTTAAACTTATCAATATCTAAGATTGCCAGGGTGAAATTTCGGCCGTATCTGCCTGATCTTATTATTTCTTTTTCCAGACAATTGTAAAAATGCCGTCTATTATATAATCCTGTCAGTCCGTCTGTGACAGACAAATTCTGAAGCTTCTTAAATATCAGGGCATTCTTAATAGCGGCTGATGCGTAAGTAGTAAATGCCGACAGTGAATGTAAATCCTGTTCTGTGAAGTGATGGTTATCAATCTTGTCTGTTAAATTAAGGACACCTATTATGTCTGATTTTATCTTAAGGGGTATGGAAATAAATGAACTGGATTTGTACCGAACTGAATATTTTGTCCGGAATTTCCTTTCATTCTTCATATCGGTTACTAAAAGCGCCTTTCCCTCCAAGGCTACCAGCCCGGCAATGCCTTCACCCAATTTGATCTTTGAATCCTTTACCACAGATTGATTTCCATTGAAACCCTTCATCTTGTTTATGGAAAGAGTTTGCCTGTCCTCGTCCAATAACATAAGGGAACATTTTTCAGCATT
The DNA here is from genome assembly GCA_919901575.1 of Candidatus Brocadiaceae bacterium. Lineage (GTDB taxonomy): Bacteria > Planctomycetota > Brocadiia > Brocadiales > Scalinduaceae > Scalindua. The sequence continues at coordinate 5,081 of CAKKPF010000052.1, read as the reverse complement.
CACTTTGCCTGTCGAGACCTGAACTATTATATCGGTTAGCTCATCCATATTACTTATGGACATCAGCAATTTCTCCGTATAGTAATGGTCTGTATATGTTGAATCAGGCCTTGATCCGGAGGAATCATTTCCCATATTTATATTTCCCTGTAGTTGTGAATCCAACGACTTTCTTTTAATATACTCTTATATTGTCTTAAATAGCTTATCAATTACGAAAGGCCGTGAGAATGAACAGATTACGTTACTATTGTACAGCTCTGCGCCATCATTATATGCCCCGGACATCTTGCCATTCAGATGACCGGAAATTATAATCAACTGTGACTCAGGACAGGCCCGGTTTATGGCTTCTAATATTTCACCTGAGCTTGATTTAAATCCCTCAGTATCAATTACGATTAAGTCTGCAGGCCTTTTAATCAATTCAGATATAGCATTAAAGATACCTCTATATACCTTCGTTTTGCATCCATGCATACCGACCAGGCAGTCTTCCAGTAAATGAAGATCCTCATTCTCAGATATAATAAAAATTTGTATATTCATTTTAATAACAAGCTTCTAAATTTGATTTCATCTTGATTATTTCGCTGGAGGCAAATGCGTCTACTATTTCAGGGTCGAATTGTTTCCCTGATACCCTATTAAGTTCTGATATCGCTACGTTTGTTTCCCTTGCCGGCCGATATGTCCTGTCTGATGTCATTGCATCGAAGGCATCCGCTACTGTCATTATTTTAGTCAGAAGAGGTATATCTTCGCCGCCCAATCTATCAGGATACCCTCTCCCATTAAAACTCTCATGATGATTCCTTATGTGGTGTATTGCATCTTTGAGGAAGCCTATTGGTTTTATTATTTTTTCACCTGTAACCGGATGGGACTTTATTGTCTCAAATTCAGAGTCATCCAATTTGTCAGTCTTGTTGAGTATGAGTTCTGATATACCTATTTTGCCAATGTCATGTAACAATGCTGCATGACGTAAGGTCTCTTTCTGTCTGTCAGGCACACCAATTATATTTGCCATAGCAGATGAGTATTCAGTTACCCTCTGAGAATGACCGCTTGTATAGTAATCCTTTGCCTCAAGAGTGGCGGCCAGAGATTTAACCATATTAAAACAATTCTCTTCAAGCGCCTTGTAAAGTCTCGCATTCTCCAATGCAATACTTACCTGCCCTGCAATAGTACAAAGCAGATTAACATCCGCCTCGCAGAAACTTTCTCCTGACACCTTATCTATAACGTTTATAACCCCGAGCACTCTTTCTTCCAGAATAAGAGGTACAGAGGCAAATGATTTCGTCTTATAATCCGGTCTTTCACTTTTGTTAAACCTGTTATCATATCGAATATCCTTAACCAGAATAGGTTTCTTGCCTTCAATAACACGTCCTGCCACACCCTCATTTGTCCTTTGTGTTTCACCCAGAATCTGTCTGCTTCTGTAACCCTGACTTGCCTTAACTATCAGCTCATCCCTTTCTTCATCAACCAGCATGATCGAACTGTGTTTTACCTTCAGCTTTTCATTGATTTCCTTCAGGCATAAATTCAGAAGCACATCCATATCCAGCACTGATGTTACTGCCTTGCTAATCTCGTTAATAATAGACAATTCACTAACTCTTTGAACAAGCGCTTTGTTGGCCGTTGTAAGATCCTCGCCTGTTTTCTGAACTTTCTCCACTAATCCCTGTTTATGAATATTCAGCGCATTATTTGCCTTCTTTAAATCTTTTAAAAGCTGCTTATTTTCCATTGCAACCTGACGGATATATAAGGTTTGTTTTACCGCTTTCTTTAACTCAAAGATATTAAATGGCTTTGTTATGTAGTCATCTACTCCATATCTCAGTGACTGGACAGCAGTATCTACAGTTGCATAACCGGTAACCATTATAGCCCTGATTTCCGGATACTCCTCTTTGGCTTTCCGAATTAATTCCAGTCCGTCAATCCCCGGCATTTTCAAATCGGTCAACAACATTTCATAATTACCTTTCTTTATCATCTGCAGCGCCTCAATACCTGAAAAACTCACATCAACCTGATAACCTTCCATCTTTAGCAGCTCTTCAATTAAATGACATATCTTGGGTTCGTCATCAACAACTAATACTTTTATTGTTTTATCCATTTTTTTTACCCATCCTTTTGTTTTCCGGATATGTTCCGGCGCCTAAACAGTATCTATTGGCAATGTTAATTGAAAGATAGTTCCCTTTTCCTTCTGGCTTTTTACAGTTAATGTTCCCCCATGCCTTTTAATAATGTCACTGGAAACACAAAGCCCTAATCCCATGCCCCTTTCTTCTTCGTTTACTACAAAGAAAGGATCAAATATCTTATCAATTACGTTAGAAGGAATCCCTCTGCCTGAATCAAAGAAAGTAACGGCTACGTTGTTATCCATTCCCTTTGCAGTAGCAATCTTCAAACCGCCTCTTCCATTAATAGCCCTTCTTGAATTACTAATGATGTTTTTGCAAACCAAAATAATTTGCTCCTTATCAGCCATTATAGAAGGTAAATCTTTATCAAAAGATTCAATTATCCGAACCTCTTTTTCCTGCCTTGTATCCTTAAATGAATAAATTACATCTTTCAGGATATCATTCAAATTCACAAGTATCTTGTCAGGATCTCTCAGTTGAGCATAGGTTACCAGGCCTCTTACAGTCTCGGCAATTCTTTGAGCTTCTTCCTCTAAGGTCATATATACCTGATAATTGGGATTACTACTTTCCATTTCAGATAAACGTAATTGTAACTGGCCGCTAATTGTGGTTAACGGATTGTTGATTTCATGAGCAACCCTTAATGCAAGATGTTCTATTGATTTGTGATCTTCAGATGATTCTTTTGAGATGCTTCCGTTATGACTGATTCTATCCAGAAATTTGCGAATAATGGCAAGTAATTCATTTATATAAAAAGGTTTTAAAACATAACAATCGGCTCCTCGTTCGAGAGATTTAATAGCTTTTTCCCGATTCGCATAAGAGAAAGAGATTAAGATGAACAGGTTCGGGTTAATCTTTCTTGCAACATCAAAAAACTCCATCTCTTTTAATTCCAGATCATCTATATCAAGAATAATAACGTCCATTCTGCTTCCGGCAACCGTAGCTATTGCCTGAAATACACTTGTTTCGGTAAAAATATTGTATCCTTTGTTCTCCAGGAGCTTTACCGCTGCCCTCATATTTTCATCTTCTCTGAATACGGCTAAAATTTTATGGTTAATTGACATTTCAGGAAAGTTTATCCTGGCCGGCACAACATATTGGCAATATAATAGAAACCACTGTTCCCCCGCCTATCTTACTATCCAAATCTATAGACCCGCCAAATTCTTCGATAATAGTTTTACATACTGACAGTCCCAGGCCTGAACCCTTGCCGTCAGCTTTAGTAGTATAAGAAGAGCAAAACAACTTGTTTAATTGATCTTTGCCGATGCCACACCCTGTATCACGAAATTGAATCAAAACTGAACCATCATGGACAAGATTAGTATTTAAATAAATAGTCCCGCCATTTGGCATGGCTTCTCTTGCATTTTGCATCACGTTAAGAAAAACCTGCTTCAGTCTGTTACTGTCTCCAAACATCTCTATTTCAGATGGCAATATATTCTTTATTATCTCAATATTTTCATTCTTCATTGTATATCCAATCATAATTACTACGTCCTCGATTACCTGGCTTATATCAAAGACTTTTTTTGATCTTGGAGTTTGTTTTGTAAATTCAAGCAGACTATTTGCTAAATTAGCGATACGTTCAAACTCTCTGATAAGAGTCTCATAGGTCTTTTTTTTGGGGTCAGTATCTTGTGTTTCAACAAGGAATATCTGCAACCATCCCGACACGTATGCCAGGGGGTTGTTAATTTCATGGGCAATACCGGGAACTATTTTCCCCAGACAAGATACTTTATTCAGAAACTGTGTATAGTTTTGTCCTTCATAATCTTTTTCTACCAGAATATGCAATCCTGATACATCCCCTTTCTCATCATAAGAAGGAGATACAGATATTTTTTTCCCGGATTCGTATAATCTGAAAATTTTAGGATTTTCTTCTTCTACCCTGTGAGATTCCTCAACCGGTATCGAAAAAGTATCATACCACTTCGCCCCAATTAAACTGGAATCCAAATCGCCATTATTATGACTCACTGACCTTATAATTCCATCTCTGTCAGTCACAACAATCCCAAACATATTCTCGACCTCATACATAAAGCGTGAAACCTCACATTCATTTAATGCAGAGATAATACCAGAGCCGAATTCGTTAATATTTTAGATGCACAGAGAACGACAGACTCTACCCTAATATTTTTGTATCGGGTTTTATTATGTTTTCTGTATTCTCTGTGCATTTTATATGCGAGAAAAAATTTGATTACCAAATCTGTATTTCTTGTTCCAGCGAGACATTGTATTTCTTCTTAATAGTTTCTTTAATTATCTTTATGAGTTCAAGTATATCAGCGCTGGTAGCATTTCCTGTGTTTACTATGAAATTTGCATGTTTTTCTGAAACAACAGCGCCCCCTACTTTCTGCCCTTTAAGATTTGCCTTTTCAATGAGTTCCGCTGCTTTATAGTGTTGTGTATTTTTAAATATGCTACCGGCACTAAATGTTGATAAAGGCTGTTTTTCCTTCTTTTCTTTATATATTTTGCTCATCTTTTCAAGAACTTCTTCTTTTCTTGATTCCTTAAGTGCGAATTCTACTTTAACAACTACTTGTTTGCTAAGATTACACCCACGATATGCAAACGCAACATCTTCACGATTATGTTTTGTGATTTTCCCATCAAAAGTCATTGTAGTCAGTGAACTTATCGTTTCGCTTATATCACCGTATTTCCCTCCGGCATTCATCATTACGGCGCCGCCTACAGTACCCGGAATACCCACTAATACTTCCAAACCTCCCAACCCCCATAAGGCCGTCTTCTGAATAAGTTGAGGAAGATGAACACCAGCCCCGGCTGACACAAATTTCTCATTCCTTTCTATCTTTCTGAAATTAACTCCACCCAGGCGAATCACCA
>CAKKPF010000051.1 GCA_919901575.1 Candidatus Brocadiaceae bacterium | reverse complement strand
CTATAACCCTTATGGCGCCACCGAAGTTAACCAATGCGTGTGATATACCGTTATTTTCGAGTATCTCGATGACCTTGTCTACAACATATCCATTGACGACCAGTGAGAGATCAAGTTTAGTATACTTATCGTTGAGAAATATCGTTCCACAGGCATCCCCGTTTGTATCAATGACAATATTCTTATAGGTAGCAGCGGCAAATATATGTGATAAGTCTTCTGGCCCACGCAATCTTTTTGCACCCTTGCTTAATTCCCCAGTTAACGTACCTTCAGTTATGTCAAATCCTCCATTGGTTATCTCACTATAGTAAATAGAGGATTTGATAATCTTGAATAGTTCCTTGTCACACTTAATCGGCTTTTTCCATGCCTTATGGTTTACTTTTTTTAACTCTTCATTGAGCGTCTTGTTTATCCTGTCAACCTCTTTAAAGGCTTCTTTAAAGGCATTTGATGCGTTTTTCTCCGTTGTGCCGGTTATTAATATTTCTATAATATCACCCATAGAGGGATAGGCTTGTGAAAAGATTTGTTGCGTCTCTTCTTCCTCTGCCTGATTCCCTGTCCGGCTGTATGGCGCAGGAGTGGTTTCCCGATTACGGTGAAGATAAAATTCATCCAGGACGGCCATCATTTTTCTAACGCCACGGTTAACACCCCTTACAGATGTAGTGGCGCCAGTGATATTTATTATGTCTTTATTGATCCGTATAGGATTATTCAGGGATTTACCTTTGTACTGATGGAGAAATCTCTGCCTTATAACCTCTTTGCCTCTGCTTTCCCTGTAAATCATAACGGCTACCTGTTCTATATTGCCATCCGGTTTCATACTCATAATAAAGGTTATCGGATGAAAGCATCCCATTTCATCCGTTATGATTGCATATCGATATATCTTACCGTCCTTTTTGCCTGTAAATACATCGAAGGCATTTTCATCAATCCTGGCCTTTAGTCTATTTTCCAGTTTTTGTTTCTCTTCCGGTGTAAGCACAAGTTGATCCACCAAAACCTCATCACACCCTTTGAAAACTGACCTAAGGGCCTCTTCCTCTTCCAAAAAAACCTGCATTTCATAATTATCAGAAGGCTCTACATCCTCTATGGTAATTTTCTGTCCTATTATGTAGTCGTACTGTGAAAATGCGACTCTTTGATAAAAGGCTAAAGCCAGAATCAGGAAAGACAGAAAGGACGGAGATATAAAAGGTTTCATATTTTATTTGTCTTTCAAAAGCCCTTCTATTATTTGTGAAAGTTCATCCTCTCCCACCAAACCGACATGAGTCTGCACAAGTTTACGATCACTGTCGTAAATAAGCGTTGTCGGGATCGAACGGATGTCATAGTGAAAACTGACATCTTCATTGCCCAGATAGACAGGGTATTTGATCCCCAATTTATTAACAAACTTCACTGCTTTATCCTTATCAAAATCAAAGGAAACGCCAATAATGGATAACTCTTTTGGTTTGTACTTTGCATATATATTTGAAAAGACAGGGGCCTGTTTCGTGCAAGGTGCACAATAAGTGGCCCAGAAATCCACAATCAGAACTTCACTCTTTGAATTAGTTATTTCACTTTCCAGAAAGCCGGCGTCAACAGCTTCTATAGTGTTTGCAAATAATAAGTATTCTTGAAATACTGAAGATAGACAAAAAGCGGCTATCGGTGTCAATATCAGTAATCTCAAGTAATGATTATTAATGAAAAAATCAGAAAAACGTATCATGATATTTTCTCCTGTCCAAATTAGTCCGCCTGAGGCGGAGATTTTTAAGCTCCCCCTCTGGAAAGAGGGGCTGGGAGTGTGTTGCGGAAAACTTACACACCCCTTTATCCCCTCTTTTTAGAGGGGAATCAAAAAAGATTGAAATTCCTTAACATCGAACTAAAAAATGTGCCGGAAACTCTAATTCGTCAATAAATATAACTGAGGGTGGGACGTTACACGGGGAGGT
>CAKKPF010000050.1 GCA_919901575.1 Candidatus Brocadiaceae bacterium | reverse complement strand
CCTGGGATATCTTGTTTCTTTGTCTTCGGGGTTGATGTATGTTATATCAGCATGCGGGTTGGCGATAGATGTCTGCTCAATGTATCCGTCGACAGATTGCCGGCCTTTCTGGTATTTTGCCTCTAATTCAATAACGACCTTTGTGCCTCTTTTGGAGTCATAGTCTACTTCTTCGTCTTTTATAATGCGTGGTTCATTCTTTTGCGTGTCTACGACGAGGCTGTAATGATGTGCGGGGGTTTTCGGTGATATCTTTGAAGTTATCAGTATTGGTTTGCCGGTTGTCAACTGACCATACATCCCTGCTGCTGATATGCCTATTCCCTGCTGTCCTCTTGACATCTTGAGTCTGTGGAATTTTGAACCGTATAGTAACTTGCCGAATATTTTTGGTATATGCGATTTTAAAATACCGGGCCCATTATCTTCAATCGTGACCCTGAATCTGTCTTCTGCGTCTTTTACCTGTTTTATCCAGACTTTAATATCAGGGAGAATTCCTGCTTCTTCACAGGCATCGAGTGAGTTGTCAATTCCTTCTTTAATCGTTGTGAGCAACGCTTTTCTGGGGTTGTCGAATCCAAGTAAATGCCTGTTCTTCGTGAAAAATTCACTAACGGAAATTTCACGTTGCTTTTTTGCAAGGTCATGAGCAGTAATCTTGGGTACTTTTTCAGTCAGTTTTTTACTTTTTGTTAAGGTTGTCATTTCTGATAATTTCTCTTAATTATTAAATGTTTCTTTCTCTTCCATGATCGTTTTGCAATTACTGCAACTTTCTTTTTTCTGTCTGCTTCTCCAAAAACAAATGTACGCTCAGGCACGTACAAATCCACAACTACTATCCCCAATATTCTGTCATACCCTGTTAATCCTGGTTTGTGTATTCGCTTCAGGATTTTTGTTGAATGATGCTGCTTTTTATACTTGTGATATGCATAAGTAGGTTCTTCTAATTGTCTTCCAACGTCTATTATTACATTAAATTTATCTTCAAGTTCTTTTTGTGTGTATTGTAGAATTTCTTTGTCTATAGCTCCTATAGGGATGATACAAATTTTTTTCCTCATAGAGGTATTTGATGCATAGTTTGTTTTTATGATTGTATTTCCCATTAACTAATAAGAGTGGTATTAGAATTGAAAATTTTCTATACAAAGACAACCGTCCTTTATTATATGGCTTACTGGTACAAAACATAAAGTCTTACTATCCAACGGTTGATAGATTCACATGATATTGCGGTTTGCTTACTCTTTATGCTTGGAGGGTAGAGAAAAAACTGAAGAATGCACTAGTGTGGGGAGATCAATACTAATCTATTCCTGTTGGCGCGAGATATCTACGTTTACGATTCTCCATTTAAATTGCTGTTTAAACCTGTACCATGCGTTTTGATTATCTCAAGTGCTTGGAGTTTCGTAAAACCTTCTTTGCAGAGAGAGGCATAGAAATTGTGCATAAGCTTTGCCATTGTCTTCTGCAGATCCATACACTGCGGCAGTATTTCATTCAGGAATCGTAAGCCTTGTTCTACCTCAATCTGTGCCATTAAATGTTTTAAATTGTCGTCCGCTTTGTCTTCCACTATTTTATGTAAACATTCTTACGAGTAAAAAATAGACCATCGTGATCAACGTAATCAGACTAAATTGAATCCCTAAATGCCTAAACCCTTGCAAAACTAAGCGCATTGTACTCCTCCTACCATATATTGTAGAGATTTGTGGATACTGTACAACATTTGCATAAAATGTCAAGTATTTTTTTGCAGTATTTTAGGTTAAAAAATTGACAAATTGTCAACATTTAACCAGATTCCAAGGTGTTAGTGAATTTTTCAACTTTTTCTAGAAGCATAAAATTTTTGCAGCTATTTACATTTTTTTGTGATTTCTTTTCGTAAAATATTATAAATAACTATATTAAAGATATGATAAGCTGAATGAGTGAGGCTATATTTTGTTATGGCAACTACTTACAGAAAGTCATTTAAACTATTTTTTTATAGTCTTTTTATTTTTTATTGACAATTTTCTAATTTAGTTTATACTTTGAATCTTGTTCATTGAAAATTAACAGCATAAAAGCGTAGGGTGTATAACTTTTAAGTTACTTTACTTATTACCGTTATGATTGGTTCTAAGGAAGTAGCGAAGGGTTAAAAAGCTTTTAAAGTGAGTTCAGTATTAAATTTTTGAAGAGTTTGATCTTGGCTCAGAACGAACGCTGGCGGCGTGGATTAGGCATGCAAGTCGAAC
>CAKKPF010000049.1 GCA_919901575.1 Candidatus Brocadiaceae bacterium | reverse complement strand
GCGTAGACACATTTTGAAGCCCGGGGCCGCCTTCTTTGATTCTCCAAAAGGCAAAATTTTCTACTACCGTTGCTATCGTACCAGGATCAGTAAAATTAATAGGCCTCAAACGAAAGGCATTAGCAAAGGGGCCATTACCATCGGCCTTTGAGCCATGACATGGACGGCAATTCTGTTGGTAGAGGATTTTCCCCTCTTCTACATATCTTCTTTTAGTTTTTTCATCAGCATTTGCAAAAGGATTTTCTAATTTCTCATACTCCTGCAACAAAGTAGGATGCTGAATTCTCAGCTCCACTGGCGATGCCGTGCCAGACATTGTCCCTGAATAAACAAACCAGCCTACTAACAATGGAAATGATATAACGATTATTTTTTGAAATAACGTCTTTGTCTTATCATCACCGGCAGGCAGGATAAAACTCAAGAATTTTGCCCACTTAAGGTCACTCGTTGAAACGTATACAAGCGCGCCAAGTATAGCTAAAATCATGTACCAGAGCATGAGTGTGCTTGGTGTCGGCATTGTATGATCCTTTGCCAACAAAAACATGAAAACGTAAGGGGCAATAAATTTTATAATGACAAAAACAATCAATATTGACACGATTGCCATTATCATTGAATATGAATTTTTCTTATTTCCCATCACATAACCTTCCCTGCTAAAAACGCATCCTTCTTTTCAGCTTATGCTGAATTTATTTCTGGTTCAAGAGAAACGAAATAATCCCGTAAAATTCTTTTGTGGTCAGCATTTCACTAAAATTGCCCGGCATAATTGAGACATCCTGTTTCTGCATCTGTGCAATCTCATCAGGGTAAAAAACAAGTTCCTCCATTTTGCCATCTTCATCAACCATCAAGACCACCTCTTCTTCATTCTGACTCACAAGGAGGCCGTTATAGGCCATTCCATCATTCGTCATCAGATACATCGTCTCAAAACCCTTTACAATTACTTTACTTGGTTTGAGGACTGATTCTATAAGGTATTGAGGTGTCTGCACTGCGCCTATGCCGGTAAGATCAGGCCCAACCTTTGAACCTTTCCCGTTTAAGAGATGGCACTTTGAACATGTAACATCTCTCGTATCATCAAAAAAGATCAACTCGCCTTCTTTCGGATCTACCTCAATAGGAGGAACCCATGGCACCACCTTCGTCTTTGATGCCTCAGGAATCCGGTCCTTAAACTTCATTACCGCACCGATATCCGTCTCGCCCCCCAATGTTTGCATATATGTAAGTACAGCCAGAATCTTTTCTCTATCCAGCATGATTGGAGGATCATATACTTTTGGCATTATCTTATCATAACCCTCCACTATAAACTTATCCGGTTCAACTATTGATTCAACTATATATTCCAGACCGGAACTCAAACCTGTCGCCTTTGCCCTCTCTTCTGCCCTTGAGGCTAGACCTTCCTGGTTAGGACCCCTTGTAGCGCTTCCGGATGTGCCAATGCTGTGACACGTGTGGCATTGACCATCACCCCAGAATATCTTTTCGCCTGCTTCAGGGCTGACTCCGGTAGCCCCTCCTCCATCTCCACCGCCGGAAAGGCCTGTTACGTATATACAAACGTAAGTAAAAAACCCCAAAACTGCCACTGTAAATATTACTGCGTTTAAAAAACTTCTCATTATTTATAACTTCTCCAACATTTATTGTTGTAAGAAACTTGACAACTTTGCATTTACCGGCAAGAGCCTATGCATGCTTCTTCTTTTTATCTGCAAGACCTGCAAGCCAGAAAACAAAGGCCACAAGTGCCAGAAATAGTATGACAATCAAGCTGACCGTCCAACCCATATAAGCAATACTCGGAGTAAATGCGCCTGCAGAAGTATCCTGCATATACCCGTAAATATGCCAATTCATTCTTAAGCCCGAACGTATAAAACCCATTAATCCCATAAGAGTAACAATGGCTACGCAGAGAAGCAACAGGGCATACTGTGACCTGTGCGGTATTTTCCCCCATTGTATACCGCCGACTTCCTTGGCATCTTTAAAGATCAAGACATCTATAACTGTATTAACAATCAAACAACTTATCACTATTGAAACCTGTGTAACAGACAAATACCTCAAAACCAGGTTTGCCTTTTCCATAACTACAAATCCATAATACCAGAAGTAAATTACGGCCATAACGGCAGTAACTACAAACAAGAAGCTCTGAGCGAACTTGCCTTTATTTGCAAAAGTAAGAAGGAGAGCAATAACAATTGCAATTATCTGGAGAACAAGGCAAGTGATAAGAGGAGAGACATACTGTTTTATGTTTTCTTCCAGATCTATTCCCCTCAGTCCCAAAGCATACCACGCCAGATACATCACTGTAAGACCGACAGTGATAATCAGCGTAATCCTTGCAGCGCTACCATGGCTTGAGAACGGCTTTGTCTCGCCTTTATTGGCTCTTCTATATAAGAGGAAACTGAAGAATGTAGACAATATCAGGAGGTTTACGACTGCATTCTTTGCAGCCATAACCCCGAAAAATTTTGAAAATGGATGATATTGTTCCCCGATAAGGGCTCTTTCTTCTCCACTTAAGGGTAAATTATGCGGCGTCAGCCAGACAGCAAAGCAGAAGAAGATTACTATGTTTATGTATTTGATGTAAGGAGTGTATCGTTCAGCGCCCTTTATCCTGCTCATACCATTCCATAAGTAATAGTTACCGCCGATAAACAACATTCCAATAAGAATAGCCTGGATTATGAATGTCCAGGAGAATGCGCCTCCCATCATAATATTTCCCATAACGGGGCTGGCGCTATAAACTTCTCTTCCAAGATAATAACCGGCAAATGGGAGAGGTATCAAGGCGCTCAACCCTATGAAATTACCAATATACCCCATCCAGTCATAATGCGCCCTTTCTTCATCAGTTTTCGACCCCATGAATTTAACAGCGGCATAAGCGCCCACCACAAAACCTCCAAAGGCGACATTGGCGATAATTCGATGAATATTAACGGGCATCCAGAGGAAATTATAGAACGCATGATAAAGACTTGTCACCGTCCCGGTTTCCATATTAATACCGCCAGGCGCCATCATAAAAGTTGCCCATGAATTAGCCAGCATCATTAAAGCCGTCCCGAAAAGGTTCAGCATTACACCAATTGATATGTGAATCCATTTACCTTTAGGAGTCTTGGAAAGTAAGTCCCATGAGTAGTAATATCCGTAAAGACAAAATACCTCTCCAAAGAAACAAAGCGCATATATGAACATGAAAGGATGGAAAACATCCGTCATATAGCGCATAAAGGCTGGATATAGGCCATATAAAGCAAACGCCAGCAGGCCGCCCAATGAGGCCGTAGTGGCAAAAGCCGCAGACAAAAGCTTTGTAAATTCACGCGCTAAATTGTCAAACTTTATGTCATTGCCCTTTGCTCCAATTATCTCAATAATAACGACAAAGATCGGCACTGCCAATACAAAGGCAGCAAACATGAGATGTAATTCAGAAATTATCCAGACAATCAGCCTGCCATCCAGTCCAAAGAAGTTCCTGTAATCCACAACTTTATAGGGTTCTGCCGCTACTGCATCTTTTGCAGCTTCTGCATTCTCCTGAGCCATACCTGTACCGGTGGCCAGTGCTATAAGGAAAATGGCGAGAAAGAGTGCGAATACAATCCTCAATTGAAGCTTTTTTGACGTGAAATTTATGAAAGGTTTTATATAATCCATTCTTTATGTGTATAGAATACGAAATTGGATTCCATGCCCGACCCGTCCCCGCCAGAATGCTCGCCGCCCGTACCGGATCAGACGTGGGCTGGCGAACGATTTGGCCGGGCGGGCCCGCCAGAACGGATTTGTCGGGCTGGTATTCATTCCCGTCCTAACAAATTTGCCGGGCGGGCAGGCGGGTGAGAGCATCGGCCTTCCTTTCGGAAGGAATCCAGTCAAATTTTCATTACTTCTTTTTTTTTCTTTCCTTCTTTTCCTTCTCTTCCAGATTAAAATCTGCCTTAGCTTCTCCGCCAGCGCTTACAGTAACTTCCTGTGTGGTTTTTCCAATTGATTCCTGCCATGCCTGAACGGTATAAGTACCGGCAGGCACTCCATCAAGCTTAAACTTCCCATCTGCGCCTGTTATGGCATAATATGGATTATCCTGTACAATCAGCCATGCGGTCATCCACTTATGCACATCGCAGGTCATCTTAATGGTCTCAGGAAATTCAAAAGTTTTAGGCAGTTTTCCATGACCGGCTACTCCTTCGTTAAATGCCGTATTCTTCATAGACCATGAATGAAGGTTATGCATTACATCATCACTGTTAAACAGGTCAACGGTACTCCCCGGAGGAACCATAGCAACATGAGGAAAAAAGACACATCCCTTCTGATCAATCGATGCAGTTCCCCCTTCGAACTTTTTCCCTTTAGAGATATTTGTAATAGATACTACAACATTCTTTATAGCTGAATCACCGGAAACTATTAAGGCCTCTGATGGAATATCTTCATGCCCGCACGTGGCCTGATCTTTGTCTGCTTTTAACATTTTTGCTTCCGGCACATCACCTGCAATTTTTACAGTACCAGTTATTGTTCCGCCGTTAGAGACATCGCCTTCCTCGTACGCAGCCAGAATGTCTTTAGAATTGCCAAAAAACAAAACCAGCGAAAGCACAGCTACCGCCAAAAAACACGTATAACGACCTGCATTTTTATTCATTTCCAACGCCTCCCTATAGTTATATTAGAATTTTGCTAGTCTGATTATTAAGCAACCAATCCGATTTTATTATTAAAAATTACAAGAAACAGAATAAGAAGCAAATTCTGCATTAGACTAATTCCCGTATCTTTGCATTTTCAATTTGACCGCAAGACAATAAAGTTCCACCTTATAACAAATAAATTTGAACATTTCAAATATAATTTGCTTTATCTAAAAAAATTATTCTTTATCTTCTTCCGGCTCCGACTTGTCTGCTTGTTGTGTAAGCATCTCCTCCGGAAGGTTCATCAGCAAGTCCTTTAATGCCACAGCCTGTTCCTCCGGTGTTCCTGGAAAGATATCCTGAAATTCACCTTCTCTGAAAAATTTAGGCATCTTTGTGCCAGGTTGTTTTAACTGAGGATCCAATAGCCAATCCACTATCCAATCCGGTTTTAATCTTTCCCTTGCCCTGGATAAATCAGGAGCCCAGTCTGCCGGCGCACCCTCAGGTGTTATATCACCTCTGACATGACACGACGCACAGTTCACATTTTTGGACTCAAATAAATGTCTGGCCATGTTCAGATATCCAGGTTTTTCCCTTTCCTTTTCCTCTAAATACTTATCCTTAGTTTCAGCTATATATTCGTACGGGTATTCTTCCTTTTCCAAAGCGGCAAAATATCTGGTCAATAATGTCGCTTCATTTTCAGTCATCTTAAAAGTAGGCATACGAACATCAAGCCATGGTCTCAAGGCGACAGGCTCTTCGAGAAAGTCAAAAAGCCACGCACCTTGTACCTTTTTGCCTTCTCCATACAAGACAGGCGGAGTAAAGACCTTGGCCTCTTCGGCAACCCTTCCCTCTACTTCTATATGATAATCAATGATATAATCACCGATATTCCCCCCTTCCGATTTTATCCTGTTCTTTATCTCTTCATTCGCTATCTGGATAGTTTCACCAGCTTTTCGACCTAGTTTTGCACTATCTTCCCATAACTGAAAATACAGGCTTTCTTCCTCCTCAAGCTTAACCATTCCCTTCACAACAGTACCGTCTTTCAAATATATGGTATCTATGCTAAACTGATGACATCCCATACAATTAAATTTATCAACTACTCTTTTACCCTCTACCAAAGATTTTTTCTCACCTTCTAATTTGGCGATATAACTATCCGGCAACTTCCCTTCTCTCATTCCCGTCAGCAGTATCAATAATGTCTGTATTTCATCCCTGGTTAAATTGAAGTTGGGCATTCTTAATTTATCTTCCGGTCTTTTGTATCTTCCTTCATCAAACTGTCTAGGATCCGTTAATTTTGCCCTTAACCACGCACGCCTTGCCTCTACAATATTCTCATGAGAACTTATTAGTCCCACTTCGTGAA
>CAKKPF010000048.1 GCA_919901575.1 Candidatus Brocadiaceae bacterium | reverse complement strand
ATCACCAAGCGGATAGATATCACGATTTTGTGATGATGGGTAGAGAATATCATCAGCAATGAGGTCGTCAATTATCTTTTGCGCATCATCTGTAAGCCCGAATGCCTGGAACATAAAATCATCGAGTTGCTCTAAATAAACGTCTGCAAAACGAGGGCTATGGCAATTCGAACAGAGTTCGATCCATTTGTCTCTCTTATCAAGATTTTCTTCGGAATGTATATCGATTTTTGGAGCGATGATGTTTATCCCGTAAGGATAATCTTTAAGTGATGATTTGTATTCGATATTTGACGGAGGAACCGTACCCATGCGCCAAATACCCTTTGAAACGAAATTATGCGTAAACCTGCCGCCGCCCTGGTACATATGACAGAATTGACAGGTCGGTGTGCGGTATTCCTCTCCAACTAAAACATGTGCAAGCGGCTTATCAAAGTTGTAGCGTTCCTCTTCCATCTCATAAATTACCCCGTGCTTTGATTCGCCGTAGGATTCTGCATCAGGGTGGTCAGGACCCATGTGGCATGACATGCAAGCCTGCGGTCTTCTTGCTTCAGCAGCAGAGAATGTATGTCTTGTATGACATGGATCACATTTATCTGAGATGCCATGGCACATATCACAGCCTCCATTACCTGCCAGCCATCCCCTTCTGTATGCTTCCGGATACCATGGAACAAGGACATTAGCCTCCCATGCCTGTATGTGATTTGGGCGTCCGTGGTCCTTCTCGCTGTTAAATTCGCGTACCTGTCTTTCATGACATTCACTGCATTCCTCTGCCGAAGGCAGCCTTATCTGCTTTTTCTCCGTGTCCACATGACAGTCAAAACAATCCACCGAAACGATTTCTTTTCCAATCGCTCCTTCTATAATCTTGGTCTTGCGGGCAATTATGCCACTCTTCCTTGGATTGAAATGTGCGGATCTTCTCCAGTCTTCCACGGCGCCTGTATTTATTCCTTCATGGCACCTTATACAGAGATCTCTTCGTTCTTTCTCAATGAATAATGTATGGTCCATAACGGTCGGCGGCTCATAATGCCTCAGAGGGCTGAAATACATCTGCATCTTCAACGGTTTATAATAGTCCTTGAATAACCCCGCGCCCTCTTTAAGGCCGACGTTGTCCTTGAAAACTGAATTGTACCAATCAGGAAACCCTTCATAGATATCCATCTTCTTTGGTACATAAGGTTTTTCCTTCTCTGCCTGAACGTACCCCGAAAATTGTATGGCAATAACCAGTAACGCCATATTTAAGAAAAGCATCAGCTTTTTTGTGTAATTCATAACGCTCATTCTCCTTTAATTTATATAAAAAACCCATTCAGTTTATTCTTCATGTCTATCTTTTTTTTGTTTGGTAAGTGATTTTACATAATGCACCATACACCAGCGGTCCTCATCCGAAAGCTCATTGGCAAAGGATGGCATCGGTGTGCCGTTCATACCGGTAGTAAATCTCAAATAGATATCTTTATTTGTAGCTCCCCCCTTATATTTGCCTTCTCGAGTAAAATCATAGGCTTGTATCGGAATTGCCCACTCATCCTCAAGATCGTAACTGCTTGGCCCGTCTCCATGTCCGATTTCTCCGTGACATTTCCAGCACTCTTTCTGTTCATAAAGCTCTTTACCTCTTGCAATAGTATTTTGAGTAGCCTGCATCTCTCTCCCCAACACTACTGACGGTTCCGGTTCCCTATACTGCCATGCTTCTGAAAAGCTCTTCAAGACAGGAAGTATTGATTTGATTTGATCTAACTCAAGTATGTCCCACGGTATCATGGATGTTCCATGGACTCCGACAGAAATTACATGAATAAGGTCTGCGTCCGTTGGTAAAGAACCTGTAGGATTTGAGCGTATCTTGTATTGACCCTTGGTAAAATCCCTGGGTTTAGGGTAAAGCGCCCCATTCAGAGGGCCATTTCCGTTACCTTCTTCCCCGTGACAAGCCGCACAATATTTATTGTAAATGTCCTTTCCCTTCTTAAATTCTTCCTCAGAAACAGGCTTGAGCTTGCCTTGTGCCATTGCCAAATTGCCAAGGCATAATATGGTCACAAACACAGCAACTATTGCACTGGACAGTATGTTCTTCCAGCATATATTGCTACCTTTACTAATTCCTTCCTTTTTGTTTAGATATACCATATATCATTCCTCCTTAAACTTTTAAAAAACTTCCGTCATTAATAAATTGTGATACACACATCAGCGCTCGCACACATCCACACCTTTAAAGACCTTCACTCTGTATCAAATTCTTTTCCTGCCGGGCTTGTGTGAGTATGTAGAAACAATTAAGATTATATTCAACTCCTTTTAGTACCGCATTTAACTTATTACAGACATCTAAGCATAAGACTGATTGATACCTTTTATTAGCAAGTACAGAAACTAGCAATTGTGATACCAACGCCAAACTAAAGAGTAAAACAACTTTTTTAATTTTTGGGTGTACATCTAAACACAGTTAAACATAGGAGATAGGAAAAACTTACAAATTTGCGGATTTTAATCCTTCTTTAACACCTGAAAATGTCTGACAAAATGTCTGACAAAATGTCAATTTTAAATCAAAAAGTGAATTCCTAAGAAAAATAATACACCTTCATTTTTTAACGTTTTCCTTCTTTTTGCAAGTTGAAATTTATTGAAAAATCAGCCGTCTATAATGCAAGATATCAGTGTTCGCAACAACAAGGATTTAGTATTATTAATGCAACCGGGATATGCGCTTTGCTTCAAGCAAAATTGTTATAACGTGCTGCTGCTTAATTACGCAGGAAAATACGGCCATTCGTTTACAACAATAACGTATTTGAAACTCCGTATGAAGTCATTATTTTTGCTTCGCCGTTGGCAAATCAATACCTTCTAAATGCTATAAGATTTTTGAAATGTGAGAATGCAAAAAAAAGTAACTTAATAAGAAGATATTTAGAAATGAAATAATCAACTGCTATCCCGCCTGTACCTATTCGGGCAGGTTATAGACATCTATCTACTGTTATAGAGGCCTTACGTTATTCTAAATTAAGCAGTACTATTATCTTTTTTGCTGATTTTTAATCTTGGCATTTTCAATCTTAAGTTTTTGCACTTCTTCCTGCAATAGTTCTTTTTCACTTAATAATTTAGCCTTTGCCTCTGTAAGCTCCCTGTTTAATTGTTTTGTCTTTGCATCTTGTTCCTTTAATGCTTCAGCAACCCTCTCTGCTTCCTCTTTTTGCCTTGTAGCGTCTTCAACAATCCTGTTTAACTCTCCAGTCGAACCAAAAGCCCTCTGAACTCTCTTTTCCATTTGGTCTTTGAACGTCTGTTCTCTTACATAACCTGCGTCCTTCGTGTTTTGGTACTTTTTAATCATTTTTATTGTAAGCCCGACATTTAAAAACAATAATATCAGAATAATGGTCTTCGCATTTACTGAAAAACCTTTAGCACTTCCATCACCCATAATTCCCTACTCCTTGTTAGTTAAAATGGTGTTATTTAACTCATCGGATAACAAACTTCTAATAAACTTGTTTTCCCCTTGTACCATTGTATACACCGTCAACTCTTCTCGCGCTCACGTATTTTAGCAGCTTTCTTTTGTTCATCTTCCTGTTTCTTTCGCTCAGTTATGTCCCTGAATATCCCATCAATGCGCACAGGCTTGCCTTCTGCATCATGTACTATATTAGAAGTACGTTCGGTGTAAAACTGCTCTCCGTTTTTCTTTTTACAAAAGGAAACAAAGTCCTTCCAGACTCCGTCTTTTTCCAGCTTCTCTACGAGCTTTTTTCTATCATTTTGGTCAACATATATATCCTTTACTTTTGTCCCGATCATATCTTCCGGTGAGCTATAGCCAAATATTTCTGCCGCAGCATGGTTAACCCACGTAAACTTACCTTCGACTCCGGGTTCACATTGATAAATACCGGCCTTGAGAGAATCAAATAGTTCCCTGAGTTTGCTCTCAGATTCAGCCGTTTCTTTCATCTTTTTATCCAGAGTTTCTGCCATCGTATTGAATGATGATGCCAATACTCCAATCTCATCTTTGATTAAAGGTTTGTCCAGTCTCTTTACATCCGCCCTTTGAGTTAAATCCCCTGATGCCATCTTTTTGGTTATTTCCGTCAGCTCAAGTATCGGCCTGGAAAACCTTCCGCCAACAAGATATGCAACTAACAAGATAGGAAATGCTATAGCCAGTAACAATGCTATGACTATATTTTTAAGATTATACGCTGCTCCATAAGCTTCATTCTTGTCTATTTCCGTAATAACACCCCAATTGTATTCAGGTAACCAGCGCCATACTCCAAGCACAGACACTCCTCCGTAATCATTATAACCTTTCGCATCAGAGCCGTCTTCGCCTGCAACACATTGCCTGACACCTGCGGTTAATTTACCTGTCTCCGGATCAAGCAACTGCACTTCCAGGGTGCTTCTTGTTTTAACTCTTCCTATCTTCTTCAAATGCTTAGTAAACCTCGACTCTGTAAGCATGTATCCTTCCTTGTTAACAAGATAAGTTTCTCCTGTATCACCAAATTTGTAGCTCTGCATTAAATTGCTGAGAATGCCCACATGAACTCTCAATGTAACAACACCAACTATCTTATCATCTTTATCCTTTAGCGGTGTTGAGATAAACATGGTAGGCAATCCAACTTCTTTCTCCTCAAATTCATTTATAAGGGGAACTTTAGACGGTATTACACTTGTCGCAAACGTTTTTCCCTGTATTGCATTTTTGAAAAAATCCGTGTTTGAGATATCCCTTCCCGCTCCTTCTTCAGATGTCGCAACCTTAACCGCCCCTTTATCATCACTTATAAATGCACCCTTATAACCATACTCAGATACAATCCTCTCCAAATATTGGACAGTATCGTAATAATCCTCATCCTTTTTTGTAATATTTGCGCTTTTAGACATAAAAGGATTTGCTGCAATCACGAGAACATCCTTCATCCTTTCGCGCATCCAGGTAGACACTAATTCCGCCTGTTTGTGCCCGATAACCTCAAGGTTGTCCATGATGACATCCTCAAGATCACTGTGTATTCTTGGATAGGCCACAATCTTTAACAATAAAATCGGCATCAACGTAAAGAAAATCAGCAATAATATGATGTGGTTCTTAATTGAAATATACATTATTTTCTCCGAGATTTAACATTTTGGAATTTCAAAACTTGTCCTGACGACAGGTCAAGGGTTAGCCATAAACCGGCTAACTAATATTATATTATCGCTTCGTAAGCAAGGCTTATGCTGCCAGTTTTACAATACTCACTAAGCTTAACTTCTGTCTAACCACTTCAATCAAATGATTCTTTATTATTATGCCGCCCTTATTTTCACAGTCAGGGGCAGCCTCTTCACCTCCGCCTGCCAGGATACTCAGAAATCCTTCAGTCTTTGACTGGGGGTTCCCGCTATCAGCATAAATTACCACCAACTTGCCGGAAAATCCCTTTTACCGGCCTTGTTAATTATAATGGCAACTACCAATAAGATAAAGGCCCCTATGAGAACCGGGTTTACTATATACGAATAGCCTACACCCAATCCCCCAGTCTGGACAGCCACGTATGCGGTTGCGCCTCCCGGCGGATGCAGCGAATAAGTCACCATCATAAATACGATTGTAAGGGCAACGGCAAGCGCAATAGACCACCAT
>CAKKPF010000047.1 GCA_919901575.1 Candidatus Brocadiaceae bacterium | reverse complement strand
ATTATGAACTAAAAGCTTAATAGGCAATCCTTAAGGGCTAAATCGCTCAGTTTAAACCATAGAATCGCTTTTCTAAAGGGTTTGATTCCAATGAGGGTTTTTCGCTTACAGAATATATGCTTGATGCGATTCTTTCATTCATTAAACCGCATTTTTCACATATACGGTTATATGGGCCTTTGCTGAGAAACAGTTTTCCACATTTTAAACACGCTCTCTTTTTCCTTAATCCGGCCTTTGTGGTGTCTCTTAATTTCATCTTGTTTCTCTTTGGTTTTAAATAGTTAGAGATACTTTTCATAGTTATCTTCCTCTTTAACTTTATTTACAAAAATATTACAAATAAAGTTCCCATATTCTAAATTTTTGATGTAAGTCTTAATGTAAGTTAATTCTTTTGATTACCTTAAGTTACGTACGGAGATTTAGCTTGACTTTTATGTTAATTTATGTAATTTTGCAGACTTAACGCAGGAAAGATTGCCCACATCAATATTTGATGTGGGCAATCTTTTTGTTACCATGAAGGGATTGAAGATTGAATAACGATATTGCCATAGAAACGGAGGATTTGACAAAGGCGTACAAAAGCTTTTGGGGCCGCAGGAAGATACTAGCGCTGGATAAATTGAATATTACCATTCAAAAAGGTGAAATCTTTGGGTTGCTTGGCCCAAATGGTTCTGGAAAAACAACTACTTTAAAACTCCTTTTAGGGTTGATTACTCCAACTGACGGCAGGGCATACGTGTTGGGAAAATCAACAAACGATGTAGCCATAAAGAGCAAAATCGGTTTCCTGCCGGAAGAATCCTGCTTTTACAGGTTTTTAAATGCGGATGAAACATTAGACTTCTATGGCCAGCTATTCAGAATACCGGGAAAAGAGAGAAAATTAAGAATAAACAGACTCGTTGAGCAAGTGGGGCTTGAGTTTGCAAGGAAAAGACCTTTAAGGCAATATTCCAAGGGAATGTTACGTAGAATTGGTATTGCACAAGCATTGATAAATGATCCTGACTTAGTTATTCTTGATGAACCAACCAGCGGGCTTGATCCTATTGGCACCAAAGAGACAAAGGACATAATTCTTGCATTAAAAGAGCGTGGGAAGACGGTTCTTTTGTGCTCACATCTTTTATCTGATGTACAGGATATTTGTGATAGAGTTGCAATACTTGATAAAGGCAAACTCCAACTCGCTGGTACAATTGATGAACTACTTTCCAGTAAAAATGTTGTTGAGGTATTAATCCGTAATCTGCCAGATGAGGCAATAATTGAAGTTGAGACGTTTATAAAGGAAAAGAAAGGCGAAGTCATCTCAATCAGAAATTCTTCCGGCACACTGGAAGATTTATTTTTAAAAATCTATGCAGCAAATATCAGTAATAGCAAGGCAGACGTTTAAGGAAGCGGTTAGAAATAAGATATTATTTGTCTTTATTATTCTTGGTTTAACTACCATTTGCTGCTCCGTTTTCATGCCGGTTGTTGGTGATGGCCGCGAAAAAATAAAAATCGTTGAATCCATGTGTTTCCGTTCCATCACCTTTTTTGGTACACTGGCAGCGATCTTACTCTCCGCATCGTCTATCCCAACCGATATAGAGAACAGGGTGCTTAGTACAGTAACTACGAAGCCCGTTCAGCGAACCACTATAATTCTTGGGAAAATTATTGGTTTTATATATATAATTGGAGTAGAACTGATAGTAATGGGCGGTGTCAGCTATGCATTGATCAAATTTACAGCCTTGAAACAAAGCCTTCAGGGTAATAGCGAACTTGTGGCCAGGGAACAATTCGATCCTGATACTTTACAGATAACGGGTGAGTCGACAAGAAAGATTGGAAATGTTTCCTGGATAGAAGGCGGAGGAAAAGGAAGCTCAATATGGAAATTTAAGGGATTATACTCTAAAGATAGAAATGATGATCTTGAGATCAAGGCAGACTTTCTCGTAGAAAGTAAAAAAAGATTTTCCCTGAATATTCCAATAAATATTAAGATTATTAATCCTGGCACAGGGAAGGTACTGACCGAATCAATAGAAATTTCACGCAATAAGCCGGATTTGCTAAGATTAAGCGGCGAATCTTTAGAGGGAAGCGGGGAATTAACGGTTGTAGTATCACCAGAGAATTCCGGAGATTACATTGGCATAAGCTCAGACAGCTTAAGGGTTTTCTTTGGGAAAAAGAGTTTTGGATATAATTTCCTGAAGGGGTTAACAATAATCTCATTCCAATTCTTTCTAATGGTGATAATAGCAGTGCTGGGGTCTACATTTCTTTCCCTTCCTGTTAATATTCTCTTCTGTTTATTTGTTTTCTTTTGTGGTAATATAACCGACTTTATGCGTGATTTATCAACGGTTATTAATGTTTTTGAAACGCACGAACATGAGCACGGATTATCCGCTTTAATGAATAAATCAAACGTTTTTATGATTTTGCTGGATTATGTCATTAGGAAACCTATATTACTATTGAGTTATATATTACCTGATTTAAGAAATTTCGGTGTTGGAAAATATTTTATGGATGGTATAAATATCCCATGCAAAACAGTATTTATGAGTTTTGGTTATGCAGTTTTGTATACTTTCTTCTGTTTGCCAATATCGTTTGTAATCTTTAAGAGAAGAGAAATGGCTTGAGATATCTGGTATGAAAAAGTACTCATTACCAAGATCAGCAATAATATCATCATTAATAATAGTATTTGTACTTTCAGGGATGTTCTTTTTACAATACAGAATAAGCAGTATGAGGGTGGCGCCTGATTCAGGTTATATGTATCTTGACCCGTTAGAGGTAATACCAATAACGCTTCTTGGCAGCTTCAGGGGTGTTCTGGTTGATTTTTTATGGATTCGGGGTATTGCAAGACATGAGGAAAAGAAGTACTACGAACTTCTTGCTATAAACAATCTGATTGCAAAGTTGCAGCCGCATTTTCCTGCGGTATGGATATTCCAGGCGTGGAACATGAGCTATAATATTGCCTATGAATGGGAATCGCCGGAGAATAAATGGAGATGGATCAAGGCGGGATTGAGCTTTGCAGAAAAAGGCGCTTCAAAAAACCCAACAAGCGGAGATTTGTTCTTTGAGATTAGTTATTTATACTTTCATAAATTTGACTCAAGAAGTTTCAGGTATGCCGATTATTACAGAGAAAGGTTAAAGGAGGAAACTGGCAATGATAATTATGAACAAGCGCTTTACTGGGCAAGAAAGTCTTTAAATTACAATTCAAAGTTTCGCAAGAGGATTGTGATTGAAAGGTTAGTATGCCACATTTTGTGGCGCGCATGTTTACAGGTAGAAAAAGATGGTAAGCTGAAGGAGGCTTGGGAGTATGCAATTAAATCTGTTAAAGAATGGGAGGCTTATCTGGAGAAGCATCCTGATGATCCTGAAGGAATAGCCAGAAGTTTTTTAGAAAAGATTAATGAAAAGAGATTACAACTTGAACAAAAAGTTTAGAAAGGTGAAATAATGTTAAAAGAATTTTTCAGGCGTAGTTTATTGTGTAAAGTAGTTTTGATACTTGTAGTTGTGGCGTTTATATCGCAAGGGGCGGTATATGCAACCTCTTCAAAAGAACATTCTAAGAATACCGGTGTGGAATCAAAATCCGGCAAGAGCTTTCAAAAAGCAACAGTTGGTGAGTCTAAATCAATACCCGGGTTGTGGTGGCTTGCGCCAATCGGCGCAGTCTGTGCCTTATTTTTCACACGCAAATTCTATAAAGAAGTGATGAGTTACCCCGAGGGTGATAAAAAGATGGTTGAGATTGCCGGGCATGTTCGGGATGGAGCTTTTGCCTATTTAAGACAGCAATACAAGGTTGTCGCCATAGTTTTCATATTTGTATTTATAGCGCTCTTTATACTCTCTTTTGGATTAAAGATTCAATCAGGGGTTGTGCCATTTGCTTTTCTGATAAGCGGGTTTTTATCAGGCCTTGCAGGATTCCTGGGAATGAAGATGGCAACAAATGCAAGCGCAAGGACAACCGAAGGGGCAAAGAAGTCATTAGACCAGGGCTTGCGGATAGCCTTTAGAAGCGGTGCAGTAATGGGATTAGTTGTTGTTGGACTTGGCCTTTTGGACGTATCTGTGTGGTTCTTTATACTCCGGAAATTTACCGATATTTCACTGACTGAGATGGCCGTAATACTTCCATGCTTTGGTATGGGGGCAAGTTTCCAGGCTCTC
>CAKKPF010000046.1 GCA_919901575.1 Candidatus Brocadiaceae bacterium | reverse complement strand
AGGAAATTTCTTTAGATTTCTTAAAGCTCTTTTTACTTCTTCTTTAAATCGCAGGCCAAGACCTTGAACTTCTAACTCATAAAATTCTATTGCGTCTTGATATTCATTTCTTGCAAAATCATCAAAGAGTATTTTCAAACAGACTCTCCGACAACTTCTTCTGCTGGTATGCCTTTTGTTTTACCTTCCCTATGGGCTTTAAGACGAGCTTCAGCTTCTTTAAGCCATATTTCATCAATTTCAGGATCAGGCTTGTCCAGACTTCTTACTAATAATTCAATAAGATAAAATCTATCTTGTGGTTTTAATTCTAATGCTTTACTTATAAGTCGTTTATCAACATTCATATTGGTATCCCCTTTTTATGATAAATTAATGTGTTAAATCTGTTACACATTCTTCTCTTTGGTAATGTTTATTAAAGCATTTACAATTGCGACGGCAACAGCACTTCCGCCCTTTCTGCCGATGTTAACTATATAAGGAATCTGAATGTCTTTCTTATTATCGAGGAATGTCATTAATGCCTCTTTTGATTCAGCCGCCTTTACAAAACCGACAGGTACTGCTATTACGAGCGCAGGCACTACCCCTTCTCTCCTGATAATGTCAATGATGGAAAAGACTGCCGTTGGGGCATTTCCTATCACGACAATACCCCCTGATATGTCGGATAATGACTCTTGCATGGACGTGATAGCACGAGTCTTATTAGATTCTCTGGCCTTTTGGGCAACAACTTCATCTGCAATCCGGCAAATTATCTTTCCTCCAAATCGATCTATTACCTTAGCGTTAATTCCCGCCTTGACCATATTTACATCAGTAATTATAGATTTACCCGCGCTTATAGCGTTTACGGCAGCCTCAACAGCCATAGGACTAATTATCAGATTGTCTGCATAGTCGGTATCGCCTGTTGCATGAATGACTCTCCTTACGATCGGCCTTGAAGTTTCTGGGATATTACCAAGATCCACAAGGTTGTCGATAATATCGAAACTCTCATTGATTATGTCTTGCGGATTTTCTGAATAACCTTTAGTTTTGTTTTCCATCTTTATACATTTACCTCTACTTCATAAATAGAACCTTTAGTTTCTTTTGCTATCATTTCCAGGTACGTAGTAATTGCATCTTTAATATTTTCCAAAGCATCTTCAACTGTATCGCCTTGACTGTGGCAACCTTTAAGAATAGGACAATGAACATCGTAACCATATTCGCTTTTGTGGACAACAACTGGATATTTTATTACACCCACTTCCTTATATATTATAACAGGGTTACATACTAGACGTGGTTAATTGCCGCTTCTATTCTCTCTCTTGTTATCTGGGCAATGCGTTCGTCAGCGCCAATACTCTTTGCATAACAGAATTCTACTTCAGGATATTTCTTCTGTTCCTTCTCTATTTCCTCGGGAATATCCTTCATAACATGATTTCCGCTGAACAATAAAAGCGGCATAACCACCACCCTCCTTGCTCCTCTTCCAATTATGTCTTCAACTGCCTCAGTAAGCCCCGGTTTTGCCAGTTGCAGGAAGCATGCTTCAACCATGTCCCATTTTCCCATTGCACGCAACATTTCTACTATCTTAAACAAACCCTCATTACCGCTTCTGACCTTACTTCCATGCGCAAGCACAACTACACCTGTCTTTATACTCATTTTTTGACTATATCCTTTCTGCTACCAGTTTATTTTTTGAAGTCTTTGTCATGGCTGATAACAAATTCTTAGCAAGTTCTGGATTACTGCAGAAATGTACGTGTGTGTAAGATGCTAAAACATTCTTCCTGGATATACCATCATACTCGGATTTTTTACCATTACTTTTCTTTGTTTTATATGCAAAAACGGTGTCCTCAGGGACATCCAGTAATTTCGACCAATGAAATTCGTGTGCACGAAAAGTATCCCCCCTTTTGGAGATAACATTGTCAAATGTTGTATCAGCAATGATATATCCCAACCCTTGCCGCCTGTTTTCCATCCTGACTGATCCCCTTAATACTTCACACATCTTAAACGATCTACCATCACAGTCAATCAATTTTTCCAGCAGGTACATCATTCCTCCGCATTCACCATATATTACCGTCCCCTGATTATATGCCTCTAATATTGATTTTCTCATACTGTCATTTTCCATAAGCTTTTCTGCATATAATTCAGGAAACCCCCCTCCCAGGAATATGCCGTCTATATCATCCGGGAGATGCCTGTCACTAAGGGGACTGAAGTATTTTATCTTCGCACCCATGGATTCAAACAAATCAATATCATCCTGATAATAAAAACAAAATGCATTGTCCTTTGCGATTGCCAGGTTTACGTCCGCAGTGACATTACCGTCCAGAAAGATAGATTTGTCGTAATCAGGAAAGACGTCAGAAGAACGAGCTGCCTTGAGCAGCCCATCAATATCTACTGTTTCAAGCGCCATTTTCCCCAATCTTTCATAAAGGACAGAATGGCAACCGTTTTCCTCAGAAGGAACCAGACCAAGATGCCTTTCCGGAATAATTATTTCTTTGTCTTTCTTTAAATAACCAAGAACAGGAATAGAACAGGTATCTTCGATAGAGCTTTTAATACAATCATAATGACTGCGGCTCGACACATTGTTTACGATAATGCCAGAGAGATTTATATCTTTGTCAAACTCCTTGTAACCCATTACAACTGCACCTGCGCTTTGTGCAATGCCCTTCGCACTGATTACCAGGATGACAGGGGTTTTCAGAACATTTGCCAGGTGTGCACTGCTGCCATGTCCTGTAGAATCAATACTGCCATCATACAGGCCCATTACTCCCTCGATAACGGATATGTCTGCATTAATAGCCGAACGTTCGAACAACTCTCGGCAAACACTACTACTCATCATCCATGTGTCCAGATTCCTGGATGCATTTCCTGTAACAAAAGTATGATGTGAGGGATCAATATAATCCGGGCCTGCCTTAAATCCCTGTACTCTAATCCCCTTCTGCACCAAAGCGGACATAATGCCTAAAGTAACCGTAGTCTTTCCCACACCACTATTTGTTCCTGCAATCATAATCCGGGGTAAATTTGTCATAATATGTTACTTCTTTCTAGCCGTGCGATTTTAAAACTTCGTATTTAACCGGCAAAAGATTTTCCAGATTCACGCGTTGTGAAGCATTAAGGATTTCGATACCAACTATTCTTTCACCTTCACCGATATCCAAAACAACACTTTCGGAAACGCGCTTATTTACAACGTCTTGCTTTTTCTCGTCTAGACGAATATAAAGAAGATCACTCCCATCACTATATGATATATTCATTTTACTCCTCCCATTTTCCGTAAAATACATAAACTGTAACAGTTATTACATTATTTCCTTCAGTGGTATAGAATACTTCAATTCTCTTTTGTTCATAATATATGTTATGACGTTTTTGTTTAAAATCATATACCTTTGCTTTCCCTAAATGCCCATACTTAGCAGTAATAGTAATACCTGTTTTAATTACATCCTTGATTTCATCCATATTTGCACCACGTTCCGATGCTCTTTCTAAAGTATGTGGATCAATTTGAATTTCCATTTTTCTCTTAATACTTACCTTTTGCTGCTATTCTGCACTCCCATTTTGAATCTTCTCTATTGTCTCATTAATGACCATTCCGGTATCAGGATGTGAGAGCATTACAATACCTTGTCAAGAAGGTGCTTATGGCACGGTAAGATTTTTATCGGTGTGGCGTGATGCATCATCGTAAAGTCATAGCCTTCAACTTTAGTTCTAGCTCCTTTTCCAAATCTATACTCAAGAGGCACATAAATTGTGATTTTGCTTAAGCCTTCAGCAGCTTCAATTTCTCGACTCCGCTCGGAATGACGTCGTGCTGAGCGAAGTCGAAGCGTTGAAATTCCTCATACATTAAATCACAGTCTATTAACCACTTGAGTATATATAACATCTGTTATTCCCTTCCCACTTAACATAATTCCTCGAATCATACAGTTTCTAAAGATAGTGACATAACCTGTTTGAGTCAAGCAAAAAGGCATCAAAACCAAAATAGCATTTCGTATTAATAACCATTTATCTTGTAAAATGTCTTTGTGGAAAACAGTTCATTTATTCTTTGCATAAGCTCGCTTCCATTTATGGTTAAGTAACCACCTATCAGCATAAAGGCAATACCAGAGACAACTGATACAATTGCCGATACCATAACGATCTTTGTAGTATTACTGATATCATCAAAGGAAACGTTTTTTATGGGGTCACCTATGAAGGGTTTGTTAGAGGTTATACCATTGTATACACTTGGCCCGCCAAGCCTGATCCTTAAAGCGCCTGCAATAGCGGCCTCAGGAATCCCGCTATTGGGGCTGGGGTGTTTTTGTCCGTCTCTCTTAACTATTCTTATAGAATTTAATAAATCAGCGCCGCATATATATGAAGATATGGGCAGTATTACTGCTGCAATCCTTGCAGGGATAAAATTTGCTACATCATCCAGTGTGGCTGATGCCCAACCAAAATTTTTGTATTTGTCGTTCTTGTATCCAACCATAGAATCCAGGGTGTTAATTGACTTGTATGCCATTGCAAGCGCGGGTCCGCCTATAAAGGCATAAAACAATGGTGCAATTATCCCGTCAACACTGCTTTCCGCCGTGGTTTCTATACAACCAGTTGCAACCTGTTGTTCATTGAGATTATGTGTATCCCTTCCTACAATCCTGGAAAGATTGCTGCGTGCTTTAGCTAAGTTACCGGATTTAAGCGCCTTCAGGACACCCCCTGTCTCCTTTAAGAGATCACGAATAGAGAGAGAGTAGAAGATAATAACTATACCGGCAGTTATTCCACAAAGCCTGCCCATGCCGTAGAAAAGACACATAATCTTAAAAGTTATCAGATATGTTCCAATAGCGACGATTCCGGTAAGAAAAATACCGGCCAGACGCTCAGAAACAAACGCCTTTCGCAGGATAACCTCGAGATATTCTATACACTTTCCTATCATTCTTATTGGATGTGGCAGCCATCCGGGATCCCCTATCAGGATATCAAGAATAAAGGCAATGGCAATTTGTAAATACAAATAATCATTCATTTTACTTAGGGATTAAGGGATTTAAGGATTGATGGATACAGGAATTAAAAATATAGAGATTAGGAAATCCCTAAATTCCTTAATCCTTAAATTCTCCAATTACGTTATAAATCAAATCCATCTTTATGTGTTTTCGAAACAAATCGGCAAGTTTATCATATTGTCTTTCTTTATCAACCGTACTCAGTTCCTCAGCCAACATGGGAGACAGGCCTCTCTTTTTCCTGAGATTGTTAATAAGTTCCAACCTGAATTCATCGTTGTCAAAAATACCGTGCACATATGTGCCTATCACGTTTCCATTATTAGAGATTGCCCCGTCATCCACGCACACTTCCTTACCAGACCTTTCTATAATTCTTAAAAAAGGTGATGTTCCGTTAAGCAACTCTGTTTCTCCCATATGAATCTCATAACCCGATATGTCACATTTTGTGTTGAAATATTTTTCCGTCAGGCCAGCATGGCTGAACGGGTTTTCAGACATCCTTGCCTTGACCTGATAGGTATTCTTTTGCAGCATGAATGTGGTAACAGCATCTATAAAACCAAGCCCCCCTATTTGTGCTATTTTAGACTCTGTTTCCTCCGGGTCACTGATCTCTTTACCAAGCATCTGATACCCGCCGCAAATCCCTATAACCATAGTCCCATTCTTTGCAAGATCTTTAATCGTATCTGCAATACCATTCTCTTTTATAAACTTCAAGTCACCTATCGTATTCTTGGTACCCGGTATAATAATCAAGTCCGGATTACCAATTGACTGTGCATTGTCCACAAACCTTAAGCGTACATCTTTCTCCCTCTTAAGTATGTCAAAGTCTGTAAAATTGGAGATCCTGGGTAATCTTATGACTACAATATCAATTTGAGCCTCTGATGGTTTATAGCTTGTAGACCGTAACTCATAATCGCTGTTTTCAAGACATACCGAATCTTCATTATCTATATTTATATCATTGAAATATGGAAGAACACCTAAAACAGGTTTATTTATCCTCTCTTCCAGCATTTCAATACCCGGCTCCAGTATTCCCATATCACCTCTGAATTTGTTTATAATTATGCCAACGATCCTTTCTCTTTCATCACTGTTTAGAAGTTCCAGTGTGCCAACTACCCATGCAAATGAGCCTCCCCTTTCTATATCTGTTACGAGTATTACCGGTGCATCGGCAATCTCGGCAATCTTCATATTCACAATATCATTATCCTTGATATTAATCTCTGCCGGGCTGCCGGCCCCTTCAATTACGATAATGTCGTATTGTTCGCTCAATGCTGAATACGCTTCCTTCGCAATACCCAGCATTTTGTCCTTGTTCCTATAATACTCATTAGCCGTCATATGTCCAATCGGCTTCCCCATCGTTATAATCTGTGATCCATTATTACCTGTAGGTTTCAGTAGAATTGGATTCATCTCCACTGCAGGCAGTAATCCTGCTGCCTCAGCCTGAGCCACCTGCGCCCTGCCCATCTCCTTACCGTCAATGGTCACATAAGAGTTATTGGACATATTCTGCGCTTTAAACGGTGCGACTTTCAGGCCTTCCTGTCGGAAAATACGGCACAATGCACATACAAGAATGCTTTTGCCGACATCAGACCCCGTCCCCTGTACCATTATGGCCTTTGCCTTCATTTCTTTAATTCCTCAATCCCTGAATTCTTTAATATCTAAATAATTTTTTCCGCACGCCTGCTAGCCGATAGGCAGGAAATTACCAGGCTGATATAACCTGTAGCGGAACGCCTTTAGGCTTCCACCTTGTCCAGTAAAATGGAAGCCTAAAGGCATTCCGCTACTTACAAATGAATATCTGTAGTGAAAGACCTCTGGCAATTCAAAGAATTGCACGGCTTCCATTTTTCAAATGATAGTGAATATCATATCAAAAATGAAGTGCAAAGAGAAAGACAAAACTCACATTAGACTGGGAATCAAATGCGCTTTTTGTCTCGCATGACATTGCTGTCATTAGCTATATAGCCGACAGGGTGGTCGTGATGAACAGGGACAGCATCGTCAAGCTTAAACCAGCAGCCGACATCTATTCAAAAGCCGAGGTAAGCTCTCAATAAGTTGTTGAATTTGAGATTACTGATTAATTTATAATAGCTCAATAAACATTAGTTTAAAATAACGGAACCGGATTGGACAAAAAGGTATGTAGTTATGGAAGGGCTTAACCCCTGCTTTTTCAAAAAATCAACAAATTGAACAACTTTCATCATATGTTATAATTCGATGCAAATGGTATATTTCTATTGACATAATAACTTAAGGAATATAAGTTTAGAATAATAATATGTTAAATAACTGTATTATATTACAGCGATTTGGCGGTAGCTCATACTAGATGTTATGTTTCAAAATATTCTGAGTCAAATACTATTAAAATATAAACGGAGGAAGTAACGATGACAGCTTATTTACGTAATCTCCCGATTGAAGAGAGGATAAGACTGGTTGAGGATATCTGGGACAGCATTGCTACTGATCAAGCGGCATTGCCATTAACCGATGAACAAAAAGAGGAACTTGATAGACGCTTGAATGTTTATGAATCGGACGGACATAAAGGCCGCTTAGTCGGTAAAGCAATAGCAGACATTAGGAAACGATTGTGAGTCTTAAGGTTTATCTTCGACCAGAAGCTGAAGCAGATATTGAAGATGCAGCGATATGGTATGATAGGCAACGTAAAGGTCTCGGCCATGAGTTTCTTGATGACGTTCTTGTTGCATTAGATACAATCTCAGAAAATCCGAATGTTTACCCTGTAGTTTATAGACAAACTCGCCGTGCTGTAGTGCGCCGATTTCCCTTTGGGATATTTTATCGAGTCGAGGAAGGCTCGGTTGTGGTCCTTGCCATTATGCATGGCAGTCGTCATCCACGGCGGTGGAAAAAAAGAACATAACAAGGCAAATCCAGCCGACGCCAAAAAGCGGCGCGGCTGATGGGTAACGTTAGACTTCACAAGATTAACGGCTGTGATATACTATTTCAATGAAACCAACAGTTTATATCGAAACAAGTGTTATCAGTTATTTTACTGCAAAACCGAGCAGGGATTTGATTGTTGCAGCCCATCAGCTGATTACAAATGATTGGTGGGAAAACGCTTTACCAAATTATGAGGCATTTATTTCCCCGATTGTTTTAGAGGAGATTTCAAGAGGAGATGTTAACGCACTACAATCACGACTTGAGAAGGCATCAACTTTCCCACTTTTGGAGGTTTTGCCGGAAGTACGGTCTATTGCAGATACTTATTTTTCTGCATTGGCTATACCCGAGAAAGCCAGAGCAGATGCTTATCACCTTGCCGTAGCATCATGGCATGGAATAAATTTTATAGTTTCATGGAATTGCACACATATTGTAAATGGTCGTATCAAAATGTTGATTGAAGAAATTAATGCAAGGCCACGCTGAGCGGGGCAAGGCAAGGAATCAGAACGCCAATAATTTGTACGCCAGAAGAGCTTATGGAGGGATAATATGGAACAAGAACCTATCCTAAAAGAAATTCGTAGAATCAGACATGAGATTGAAGCAGAGTGTCAGAACGATCCTCAGAAATACTACGAACATATTCAACAGATACAGAAACAATACAGCAATCGGTTAGTTCGTTTTAAACCTAGGCCAGCGTTGAAGTTGGCTAAAGTAGAATAATAAAGTCTAACCTGACGCTGCACATGAACGAGTGCCACAGGACGCTTTTTCAGACGAGCAGAGACATGAGATTTGCAAATCGGTTTCATGCTCTTTAACGTCATACATGGCACTCGTCAGTGAGCTTATCGTTAACTCGCTGTCTGCACAGCTACCAAGGAAAGGATTATGCTAATGAATAAAATCGAAAAAGCCGTGACAATGATCATCGCTATCGGCGGTGGATTTGCGGGTTTATGGGGTGCGTATACAGCGCACGATGCCTCTAAGTTTAAGCAACCCTTCGATGAGCATGATGAAATATCAAAGAGCTTCATCTCGCAAATTTCATCGGCTGAAAAGCGGAATGATAACACCGATGTGATTCGCGTCAGGCTAATCTACGAAAAATTTGAAGAAAGGTGGCGCACAGCGAGACAAATTGCAAAAATCACTGCGCCATTCGAGAACCTAGCAACATATAAGCTTAGCTCTGATCAGAGAACCAATTTAACGAAACTGTTAGCCACAATTTTGGCAGAACCCAATGCTCCTCCCTTGTCGACGAAAACACTTGGGGCGGCCTACTTGGCATTAGGCGACTATAAAAGGGCGGCCGAACATCTGAGTGTTGTATCTTCCGAAATAAAAGATATAAATGCGCTTGCGTTAAAAGCTGCTGCATTTGGCGGCTTGGCAACAAGCACGAATGATACAGAAGCAAAATCGAGATATGAAGTCACCGCTACCGAGAGCCTCCGTGCTGCGTTCAAAGAATCGTCCGGTAGAACCAATGAACTATACAGTTTTGCTGAGGCGAATCCGGACCTTAAGGCAATATTTGATACGTGGGGACCATATTTCGATAGAAAAAATGAGAGTCATGAGAATAAATGAGGTTTACACCTATACTGTTCGACACGGGTTTTGACTACAGTTTTTGATTGGGGTCGTTCGTGCCCACTCCAACTACTCTGCTTCAGGAACTCCACGGCGCCATGCCGATTGCTTCAACCGAACGCTACACTACGATCAATACGTAAGCCTTACGTTGCTATATTTCTTTAAGGGAAGCTTGGGGTCAAACCTTCATTGTTCAATAACCAATTCCTCCTTTAACACTTCAATGTCTTTCTGAAAATCTACATCTCTTTTTATTCTGGCTTCTACTCCCTTTAACGCCTCGCTTACTGTTGACCCTTTTATCCTGTGGGACAAACGGGGGTCAAGTCTGCTAATGGCTTAACTGGTGAGTTTTCTACATTATAAATAAAGAAACATAAAGATTAAATAGAATCATTTATCTGGCAATAAATTCCTGCACAAACCCCCTCTTATTTATTCCTTTAGAAGCCACATCTTCCATAACCAATTTCAATGCTCTTAAGAGTTTTTGGTTTTCTTCCCTGGTTTTAACGGCAACACGAAAATACTTTTCACTCAGGCCGACAAAATTTGAACAATCCCTTATGATAATTTTGTCCTTTATCAAAAAATCCTGAATTCCTGATGATGTTATTTCAGCATTGTCAATCCTCACCAGTATAAAATTGACCGATGGCCGAAATGGCCGTATGCCCTTTATCCTGGAAAGACCGTCATACAGGAAAGCCTTTTCCCTGGACACGTATTCTCGTGTATTGATGGCAAATGCTTCATCATTAATGGCAACCTGACCTGCAATCTGTGCAAATGTGTTAACGGTCCATGGTTCTTTAAATTGCATTAGATTATTAACGACAGATTCATTTGCAACAAGATATCCAAGCCTCAGGCCCGGGAAACCGTAAAACTTTGTTAACGATCTGACGACTATTAGATTGTCCATTAAAGGCGCATCTTTTGTTACACTATACTTCTCATCCTCATCAACAAAATCCATAAACGCCTCGTCTACAACAATCAGTCTATTTGTATTGTCCTTTACGAGTTCCAATATCTCTTTCTTCAGCGTAAGCTGCCCTGTCGGATTGTTCGGATTGCACAAAAATACCATACCGTCTTCGATATTCTTCAGGCTTGAAAGATTTGTGTTAATTATAGGAAACCTTCCGTCATTATTTACAATCTCAACTATTTTGACATTAGCATTACACAATGCATCTTTAAATTCACTGAACGTAGGTTGAAGAAGAATACCCTGTTTTGGCTTCAGGGCGCGAGGTATCAGATAAAACAGTTCATTCGAACCATTGCCAACAATTATGTTTGACTCATTGCAGTGAACTTTATCCGCAATAGCCTTCCTTAAGCTTGAACACACGCTGTCCGGATAGTTCTGAATATCATTGAATCTTTCCGAAATGGCCTTGCGAACACCCTCAGGGCAGCCAAGCGGGTTTATACTCGCGCTGAAGTCAATTATTTCATCAGGATTCAGTCCATACTTATTACATAACTGATTTATGTTGCCGCCGTGTCCGTTAAGCATATTTCGATATTAAAGAGGTTTTTTCACCACGAAATTTTACAGAAACAAGATTATAGATTAGGAGATTTCAGGACTAGCAAAGGCATTGTTTTCCATGTTAATTAAATGTGCCAGTTCCTGTCTGGCCTGCCCGATTGTCAGAGGAAGTGAATTTATTGGAAACTTCTCTTTATCCCGCAATGCTTCCATTAATTGCGCTATTTGCGGCAGTTCCAGCTTAAGTCCCTCAAGCTTCCTCGAATCCGTAAATACTTTTTCCGGAGTACCTTCCTGGACAATTATGCCTTTATCCATGATTGCTACCCTATCCATAAGAACAGGTACAAGGTCAACAGAATTTGTGGCAATTATTATGGTAATGCCATGTTCCTTGTTCAGGTCATTAAGTATTTTCATCACAGTCTTGACGCCTTCTGGATCAAGCCCACTGGTTGGTTCATCTAATATAAGTATCTCCGGCTCCATGGCAAGAATTCCGGCTATACATATCCGTTTGCTTTGGCCGTAACTGAGTGCGTGGATTGCCTTTTTAGCAAACTCCTTCATCTTGACTGATTCGAGTGCATTATTTACCCTGCTCACAATTTCATCATAGCCCAAGTTCAGGTTTGTCGGGCCAAATGCAACATCTTCTTCAACTGTAGGCGCAATGAGTTGATCATTGGGATCCTGGAAAACCATACCAACCTTCCTGAAAACTTCGCCTGGCTTAAAATCATTTAATTCTTTATTATCTAATATTATCAAGCCTGAATCCGGCTTTAAAAGGCCATTCAAATGCTTAAGTAATGTTGTCTTCCCTGAACCGTTTGCACCGAGAATGGCAAGAATTTCACCCTCTACAACGTCAATGTTAACGCCATTCAGAGCTTGCGTACCATCCGGATATTTATGTATTAAATCTTCAACCTTTATCTTGATCATCATAAATTAAAAACAAACGAAACCCAAATATGAAAATAAAGCCAGTAAGATTACACATGACAAGAGTATGGCATAATCGCTTCTTACCAACGGAGTAAGTTGAATCGTCAGTATCCTTCCTCCATCATACCCTCTTGATGCCATTGCAGTATGAGCATTTTCAGCCCTGATAATTGATCTGATAATCAGTGTCCCCGCAAGGCTTCCAAACGATTTAATCGTCTTAAACCATGTAACGTAACCCAGTCTGCTTCTTTGCGAAGACATCATTGTTTCCGTCTCTTCAATCAGCAAAAATAAATATCTGTATACAAATGATAATACTTCAATCAGGGTCTCCGGTATCTTCATCCAACAGGCGGCCATACATATCTTTGTAATTGTTGTGGTAAAGGACAATAAAAGCAAGAGCATTACCCCCCCCGCCACCTTTGTAAATAACAACAGGCCAATTAATAATCCCTCTTTTCTTAAAGCAAGTTCATAGCCCATGAATGAACCGGACAACACAACTGTCTCACCTTTGTGTAATCCCACTATAAGCATTATAAATACTCCGAACAAAAGCGGCATTATCATTCGAATTCCTAAAGTTACAAAGGAAACTTTTATGGTCATTAACAATATTAGAGAGGTAACAAAAAACACTAATGGAATCATAATGTCATTAGATAATATATTAAGGATCAGGCCGACGCCTATGTAAAACAGTTTGACCCTTACATCTATCTTGGTAAGCCAATTGTCTCTATGCGCAAAATGATCCATGACAACATGCTTTAATATTTCCATATTTGTGTGCCTGAAATATTAAGGAATTTAAGAATTGAGGAATTAAAAGATGCTTCTTGCGAGTTCCTGAATTCCTTAATCCCTCAATGCCTAAATTCCTGAATTATTCTTGTCTTTTCCCTCAACAAATAGTTTTCTGAAGTTGTAGCCGATTATGATGCCGCCGATTAGGCCGGCAACGGTAAAAACAAACAGTAAAAGATCTCCCTGGTCTGTGTTTATGTAAGGATCCCTTGGCGGGTGTCCATATTTCTCGGCATACTTTCCCACAATACTTACGTCAATTCCCGTCCATTTTCCGTTTTCAGGTTCTATTGTTTCTTTATCTTCAATACCTTTTATTGTAATGTCTGCCTCTGTTGCACATAAAGCATGTGTTTGAATAAGAGATAATATGAATATGAAAATAATTGAACACCTTATCATAATCCTTAAATTCCTCAATTCTTCAATCCCTGAATCCATCAATAGTTACACCTTAACAACTTTAAGGTTTTGCAGAATGCCTGGACGTACCTTATAAACATAGGATATAGCGAAACCAACCACAATGCCTTCTGCAATACACAATGGTCCTTGAGAAGTGGCCATGAATACAACAAATATCTCCAGCATTGCCTTCGCACTGTGCATTATGGCAATAGGAAAAGATTCTCCCCCTTCAAATACCAGAAGTCCTAATCCTATAGAGGTTCCCATATAAGTACACAAGTCAGAAACTACTCCGGCAAAGAAACCGCACCAGAAAAGTTTAAGGCCCATTCTTTGCGCAAGCCTGAATGCAAAATATCCTGAAAATGAGCCAAGTACGCCCATCGAAAAAATATTAACGCCAAGAGTTGTAAGCCCCCCATGTGCCAGGAAGAGAGCCTGTATGAATAAAGCAATTCCTGCAATCACAACGCTCACAAAAGGCCCTAACAGCATTGCGCTCATTCCAGTTCCGGCAGGGTGCGCAGTTGCCATTCCGTTTAAGCCTACCACCGGAATTGGAAAACACGAAAAAACGAATACGGCCGCTCCAACTAACCCTACCAGTGGCAAGAAGCCGGGCACCTCTCTTTTCTTTTTCTTCAGCTTTAGTGTGCCGATTACAATAAAGGGCATTATCAAAATAAACCAGAAGATCGCCCATTTTGGAGGAAGAATCCCTTCTGTAATATGCATACCTAGAGCAAGATTTGGCATTATGATAATAGAAATAAGGATGAGTGAGAATGGAATTATTCTTTTCATTTTAATATGCAGCCAAAAATAATAATAAAAAAAGCCCGCATCCTTTCATAGTAAAAAGGTACGGGCTGCTAGTTAGTCTGCGTACGAATGACAATGCAGATTTATTACTGGTAACCTTCACCTTCTTTACCATCGAAGATCATGTGAAGCAATTACAGGCAGGTCTTCTGACTATCGAATCTTCCTACTCATTGCGCCTTCCCATCCCGCCCTTTCGGCAAGAAAGGGCGGGACAGTGGCTTATAGTCACGCAAAGAAACTGTGTTACTGGCAATTTTCGTCATCGACTACAGCGGCGGGTCCGTTCCCTGTCTTACAAGGGATTCCCTTTTAAATCCCAACCCTTAACTTGAAGAATGGGATTACCTGTAACCGTGTTCTCTAATTGTTTTAAAACTAAAATAGTACTTTCAAATTCTACTTTCTGGTGTTGTGAGTGTCAAATGATTTTGTATTTATCTTTTATCTTTACTGATAAATCGTGAGTCAGGGTCATTGCCTTTTCCGCTTCATCTAAAGGCATAGTACCAGTGCCGCAACTTGGAGTTATTAATGAGTTCTCGATTAGCAATTTCTGTTCAATTCCGCTACTCACTAAGAAGTCAATGGCTGATACAAGTTTTTCCATCAAGTCATCGATCGTAGCCTCTTTAATACTGTCTGTAGTAGGCACAATCCCCCATGCCAGTATTCCTCCTCTCTTAAGAAACGATTGGACTTCCCATTTATATATCAGCATGGTATCCATGTATCCATACGCGTCAAAGTTTATAATATCTACCTGGGTCTCCATAAGCATAGACCAGTCAGTATTTCCACAACAGTGAATGCCTGAAAGAGCTTTTCGATTGTGAATTGCCTGGAATATCTCATTTAAAGAGTCGACAATCTGTTCCTTCTTTAGACTGGCAAATGCCGAACCATAGCTCGAAAGATACGGTTCATCCAGAAATATAATACTGGGCAATCCAAATTCAGAATATTTATCAATCTGCCAGCAAGCCTTCATCGCCAGCAATTTTACTATTACATCGAAAAGAACCGGATTATGAAGTACGGATATCTGCTCTGGATTCTTTAAGGTACCTGCCAGCGTTATAGGTCCGACTATCTGTCCCTTGGTAGCACGGAGGCGGTCAGGTTTTCTCTCCTTAAGGAGCCTAACCATGTTTGAGAATCCAACAGCGTGACTATCACTTATAGAAAAGAGCTCCACATCATCTGATAAATACTTGTTGTAAAACGTCTCTAATTCATCAGTATTGTCATCAGGCATATCTACATATATTTTCTTCTCCTCAGGAACAATCTTCAGGAAAGGCAGTCCTTCAGTGTATTGCACTAACATTTCCTCCCTCATATCTCTTTCCGGAAGTTGCGGCCAGCAC
>CAKKPF010000045.1 GCA_919901575.1 Candidatus Brocadiaceae bacterium | reverse complement strand
AAGCGCAGATTTGCACGGATAGTCATGAATTAGGATTGGGGGACAGCGATCATTATTTGTTGACAAGCTAAGATCAAATGGTTATATTTTTTATTCATGCCGCGAATGGCAAGAACTGTAGCCCAAGGTTATCCACATCATGTAACTCAAAGGAAAAATTATCAACAGAAAGTTTTTAATGACGAAGATGATGAAGAAATCATAAAAAACATAAGGAAGTGTTCAACGACTGGAAAACCATATGGTAACGATAGATTTATGAAGAGGCTTGAAAAATTGTTTGGAAGAAGGTTAAGGGCGTTACCATGGGGAAAGCCGCGTAATAAATAGTCGCTCTCCCTAATTTCCCTTGCCTGTGAAATTCTAGTAGACGGCGACAATATCTCAACCCTTAGGAGGAGGGAAACGTATAAAGATTTGATTGCCGGCATAAAAGAGTTTTTAAATACGTGTTAGTAAGTTGAACATGGGCTAGATTGTATTAATGGTAATTTTCAAATTTTTTTCTGGAGGGGAAAAATGGATAGAACATTTGCAAGTAGAAAATTATGGGTTGGTGTTTCTGCAGTCATTGGAGTGATTCTTTTCGGCATATTTTATGATACAGATACTGCACTGCGAGTTAGTAAGGCTACCTTTATTATTGTTGGTATCTATTTTGTGGGGCAGGGGACAATAGACTTTATACGTGAATATAGAGGAATAGCAACAGACAGAGTTGTGGCAAGCCGGAAACTATGGATTACTGTCTCATCAGTAATTGGAGTTGTGCTGGCAAACTGGACGGGTTACGACGATCTTCAAGCTTCACAGGTTACAAAAGGCATAGTTATAATTGCCTTTACCTATATAGCTTCCCAAAGTGGCGTAGATTTTACCGCAACGCTAAAAAATTTGAAGGTTGAAAATTTAGTTACAAGTAGAAAATTATGGACGGCTGTTGCTGCCATAGTAGTGATTGCAGTTTCAAATGCAGTAGGTTTTGATGCGGCGGCAGCAAGGCAGATTACTCTTGGTACAGGAGGTATTGCCACACTTTACATAGGAGTTAAAGGCGCTGTTGATATTTCAAAGCAAATTTTACGGGCTAGAAGATAATTCTAGTTTTATTTTTTTTAAGAAGCAAAAATTAAACAAAGAATTTTCATTTAGCAATATTTGCTGAAAAAATACAATCTGGTCCATGATAACTTACTGGAGTAAAATAGGGACATTGTTTGTTGACAAGCCAAGATCAAATGGTTATGCCTAACTACTGCAAACAAGGTAAAGCCTTGTTTGCAGTAGTTAGGTGTCAATAATATCTTTTGATTACCACATTTTTTCTCAATTCCTCTAAGTATTCTTTCCTCTTTTTAACAAATTCTTCTCTAAAGAGAATATTGCGGATTTCATTTTGTGCCTGCTGAAAGGTCAATGTTTGAGCGGGAATAATCTCTTCTATCTTAAAGATATGGTGGCCTAACGAAGAATCTATTATTGGACTTATTTCACCTTCTTTTAATTTGGAAATTTTATCAACCAGGTCTTTTCTGAAGTTCTTTACTTCATCGGATTCCCACAAGCCTCCTTTATCAGAATGCGGATCTCGTGAGTGTTCTTTTGCCAGGCCTCCGAATTCTTCTCCATTCTTTAATCTATTTAAAATATCTTCTGCAGCAGATTTTGCATCTTCTTTAGTTTTATATCCGGAAAACTTCAACAATATCTGTCTAAAGCTCAAGCTTCCTTCCCTTGAAAATTCATCTGTGTGTTCCTGGTAATAACGCCTGATTTCTTTTGGTGTAACTATTATTTTTCTATAAACATTATCACGCATGATCTCTTCGATCAACAGGTCTTCCTTTAATTCTGCCCTTTTTTTGAGAGGGTTGATTCCTTGCTTATGAGCCAGTTCATAAAACTTATAGAGAGAACCTACTTCTTTTACAGCGCCCTTGACAAATGCATCAAGGTTCTTTTCAATCTCTGCTGCCTTTTCCGGATCTGCAAGCACAACCTTCTTTGCCTCCTGAACAAGTATTTTCCTGTCAATTAATTCATCAATACCGTTAGAAATTATTTCGCGTTCTTTCTGCTGGAACCCTATATCCCCGTACTTTTCTTTGGCAATCTGCAAGGCTTCAGTTATCTGTCTTCTAATATCAAATTCTGTAATTATCTCACCATTGACGATTACCCGTACGGCATTTAAATTATCGGCATTTGTTTGATGTAAATAAAACAGTTGCAGAACGGAAAAAACCAGGCATAATTTTAGAATTAGAATCTTCAAGTGTTATATCCCTCCTGCGCTGTTGCTCAAAACCTCACACGGTTGGCCAGACCGTTCGTGTAGGTGAATTTTAAGCAATCAATACAAAATGTAAATTCTTCCCTATCACTCCTTTAGCAAAAGAGGAATTGAGGAACTGTAAATTGTAAGTTTTGAATAGTTACAGTATACAAACCAGTCTATGATCTGTCATCTGCCATTTCCAAGGTACTAAAAAGTTTAAAGCGCCGAAGGTTTAAAGTGAACTAAAGTTG
Source organism: Candidatus Brocadiaceae bacterium (assembly GCA_919901575.1). Classification (GTDB taxonomy): domain Bacteria; phylum Planctomycetota; class Brocadiia; order Brocadiales; family Scalinduaceae; genus Scalindua. The sequence goes on along the minus strand of CAKKPF010000045.1, from coordinate 5,031 downwards.
TGGTAAAACCGCGCTCAGCGTGTCAAAAACAACTTTTTAACTTTAGGCGCTTTAGTTCACTTAAGACTCTTCAAACTTAGTTGCTTGCCTGAATAAAGCCGTTCGGATGGGCTTTGCAGCGCTGCATATAATCTACAGCTATGTATTTGGGTTCAATAATTTTTTTACGAACTCTGCTGATTCGTGAGGCGACATCTTCTTCCCTGGCAAAGTAAGATGCAGCTCGTTACTATCCACTACTTTTATCATATCTTTTGCATTTCTAAAGAGTGGTTCTGCTTTCTTCAGATTTCCGATTTGAAATATAACAGTACCATTTGTTCGTACAAGTGAACGGATATTAAAAGCCTGTGCCGCTACTCTTACCTCGCTTTCCATTAACAGATTTTTAACCTGTTCAGGTATTGGGCCGAATCTATCAGCAAGCTCTTTTTTCATTTCCGCTACCTCACTCTTGTGAGATAAACGATTAATCTTCCTGTATATTTCTATTTTCAGTCTCATGTCAGAGATATAGTTGTCTGGTAGATACGATTCCAGATTTAAGTTTATGTGAACATCATTGTAATCAGGGATTGGCTCATTTTTAGCCTTACGAATTACGATTGCAAGCAGCCTGCAAAACATTTCATAACCGACCGCTTCAATATGTCCGTGTTGTTCTATGCCTAAGATATTCCCTGTTCCCCTGATCTCAAGATCCCGCATCGCAATCTTAAAGCCTGCGCCAAGTTCTGAGAAGTCAATAATAGCCTTTAATCTCTTCTCGGCTTCCGGTGTGACCGGCCTGTCTTTCGGTAATAAGAGATAGGCATAAGCACGATGTTTATAGCGTCCCACCCTGCCTCGCAACTGGTGTAAATCAGCAAGGCCAAACATATCTGCCTGATTAATAAATATAGTATTTACATTTGGAATATCAAGGCCGGATTCTATTATTGTCGTTGATACGAGAATATCTGACTTGCCGTTAACGAAATCTGCCATCTTCTTCTCCAGGATTCTTTCCGGCATCTGCCCATGGGCTACAGTAATTCTTGCTTCCGGAACTATCTTTGCGATGGCATCAGCAATACGATTAATGTTTTTCACACGATTGTGTACAAAATATATTTGTCCATCACGGTTTAATTCGTGAATTATTGCGTTCCTTATTGTGTTTGGATTGAAACGCAATAAACTTGTCTGTATGGATTGCCTGTCCTGGGGTGGAGTATTCAGAGACGAAACATCCTTTATACCCAAAAGAGATAAATGCAGGGTACGCGGGATTGGAGTTGCCGTTAACGTGAGGACATCAACCGATTCTCTAAGCTTCTTCAGTTTCTCTTTATGTTCGACTCCAAACCTCTGTTCTTCATCTATGACTACCAGCCCGATATCCTTGAATGCAACATCTTTCTGAATCAAGCGGTGTGTTCCAATAACGATATCTATCTTTCCCTCTTTTAAATTCTCCAATATTTCTTTTTGCTCTTTTCGGGTCTTAAATCTGCTTAATACATTAATATTAATGGGATAGTCTGCCATCCTTTCAGTAAAAGTCCTGTAATGCTGTTGCGCCAGTAAAGTTGTTGGTACCAGGACGGCTACCTGTTTTCCATACATTACGGCCTTAAATGCAGCCCTGATTGCGATCTCAGTCTTACCGAATCCCACATCTCCGCAAATGAGTCTGTCCATAGGTTTTGATGATTCCATATCATTCTTAATATCCCTGGCAACCTGTAGTTGATCCTCGGTTTCCTGATAGATGAATTCTGACTCAAACTTTTTCTGCCATTCAGAATCTTTCGGGTAAGCAATACCCTGTTTCGCCTCCCTGATTGCCTGCATGGTAAGGAGTTCGCTTGCCACATCCCGAACGGCTTCTTCCGCCATCTGTTTTTTTCTTTCCCATGTTCGTTTGCCTAACTTGCTGAGTTTTGGCTTGTGTTCAGAACCGCATATGTATTTTTGTACTAATTCAATATTTGTGGCCGAGACATAAACCTTTGCGCCTTCATCGAATTCGAGCACAAGAAATTCACTATAACTACCGTACCCGTTATCATTGTTAAGCATCTGCATACCCAGGAACCTTGCTATACCGTGGCTGACATGTACTACATAGTCTCCCTTTCTTACCTCGAGAAAAGAATCAATGGCCTTTGCTGGTATTAAATTTTTCGGTTCTCTTCTCAGCCGGTAGCGCTGGAATATTTCATGATGTGTGAGAAATGCCGTGGAGATATCTTCAAACAGAAACCCGTGGTTTAGATGTCCAATCTGATATTCTGTATAATTGGAAGGCGGACGTTTATCTGCAATTCTCTGAGTACTGTGTGGTATCGCTTTACGGGAGTCCGGATGGGAATCAATACCTGATGATAAAAGCTCACTTAATCTTTGTTCTTCTGCCTCGTTGCTGCAAAAGATTATGGTGTTTTTGTGAGAAGCTTTTATTCCCTCGATCTTTTTAATCGAATTACTAACTTCATGATCAAAATAGTCCAGGGCTTTTATATTAAATGAAAATACATTTCTATGTTTAAGCGTTAAATTAGAAAGATATATCTTTCTAAAATCTTTGCACGATTCTATTATATGATTAAAAGTAAAAATCTTATCTTGAGATTTCAGGCTAACGTTTATGCTTTTTGCTCTGTTTTCTATATTTTCATATTCCTTAAAAACAACCCACGAACCTTCTGGTATGTAATCTATAAGAGAGCTGAATCCGCCTTCCTGTCTCTCGGCTTTTGAATGAGCAGATGTCTCTATTTGTTCAGTTTGCACGCCGAGTATTTTACATTCACTTACCTTCTTTTCGGACAGTTGAGTCTCTGCGTTAAACATGCGGATAGAGTCGATCTCGTCGCCGAAAAACTCGATACGGTAAGGCATTTCCCCAGTGCTATTACCAACCGGAATGGCATTACTTGATTGGTGTTCCTGCAGGGAAGAAAATGGAAAGATATCTATAATCCCGCCTCTCAAACTGAATTCTCCGGGCAGTTCAACTATGCCGGTTCTTTCAAAACCACCTTTTATCAGCCAGTCTACAAGAAATTCCTGTTCGCATTCCTGTCCTGTCCTGATGGTGAGGATACTTTTCTCTATTGCCTCAGGCGGCGGCACATGTTGTAAGAGCGATTGGATTGGGGCTATTATAATCCTGCTGGCGGACTTACCATTACCTGTTAACAGCTTATATAAGACACTGATTTGTTGAACATAAGCGCTATTATCAGGTTGTAACTCAGCAGAGATTGCATCCTCTGAGACTGGAAAAAATGTAGCGCTTTCGGGAAGGAAAACGTTTATATCTTCAAATATCTCTTCTGCCTCCTCTATGCCCGAAGTTACGAAGAGTATTTCTCCTTTTTCGGAAAGGTTCTTATCGTTTGCCAAGCCGGCGATTAAAAAGGCATCCGATGAACCCCATAATCCCTGAACATGACAATCCTTCCCTGATGCCAGATCACCTGCTATCTGTTTATACTGCTTGTCTCTATGAATAAGCTTAAGAATATTCTTCACAAAGAAATTATACTTACCTTTTAATAACCGGGCAAGAGTTTATATGTCCGTTATTTGTTTCACTTGATCATCTACAAACAATACAAAAAATAGCCTAAAAAGAGCGACTTGATATAGAAACTTATACAGGATATATCCTAAACTGGACGATTCTAAGGGAGCTGTTGGGCTTTGGACTGACTTCTTGACAGGATTAACAGAATTTTTTACCTTGCATTTGGTTTCCAACCTTTTTACTATAAACCACCAGGGCTTCCGCAATCTACAGGATTTACATATCCTACAGACATTATTCCATCGGAAGATGGATATGCTTTTCATAAATTACTGTTTTACGCTTACAAGGAAGTAAGTGAATGAACTTTTCCGTTGTTACTTCATAAGAATAGTAATCTAAATTTTCTGGTTAAGCGCTTGTAGTTTGATCAAGTGGTGATGTGTGAAACCGACTTTTCCAGACGATTAACTTAAATAGTCGCTGACCCAGGTTTTCAAGTATTTTTCATTTTCAATAATTTATTTCTGTTGATATAATACTGGCATTTTAATACATTTATAACCATGTTTTGTCAAATAACTGTATTATAATACAGCGATTCTGCAGCTCATCTCCACGTTAGGCGGCTTGCCAGAAGCAAACGGAGTACTGGAGCGACGATGAATGATGATGGCATTTGAGATACTCAGCGAAATTCGAGACATCAAGACAAATTGCAACAGGTCGTGGCGTGTACATCAGGCGCTATCTGGAGCGCGTTTACGGCAAAGGCCGTTGGCGGAAGATGAAGGGCATAGCAACTGTGAGGCTTGCAGACAGTACAATCTGCGAAGCCGAGATACACTGGTTTGAAGCGCATAGCATAGGTCGTAAAGATTTCAAAATCAAGAGGGTAATCCGATGAGTAATTTTGTGATTTGCATCAATAACGACAGCAATCCAGCAAGCCTGGTCCTGGGCAAAGTCTACCGCAGGCTGCCGGATGCAGATGCGGAGTTACACAACATGCTCCGCGTCATTGATGAAGATAAATCAGAGCCTGACGGCTATCTCTACCCAGCTTCAATGTTTGCACCTATTGAACTGCCAAAGATCGCGGAGCAGGCGCTAGTGGCAGCGGCTCAATGTGCTGAACTATGAGATGGAATCATCCACAGTCCTGACACTCACCGCTTGCATGGGTCTTAAAGGTAGATGTATAACAGGCGTGGTCAATAAGATAGGTATGGAGCAGATAACCAAAGAGACTCTTAAGGCCGGAGAAGAAAATGTAATACGGGCTGCAATAGCCGCAGTAGAATGCCTATTATAAACACGCAGGGGCAGGTTTGAAATGTGAAATATCAAAAATTCTTAAGTCCTTGTTCTTGGGCTGTTTCCTGTTTTACCTTGAAAATTAAGGTGTTGCTGGCGTTATATTAATTCTATTCATTTCAATTAATTCTATTCTTTTTGTTTGATTTTAGCACAAAATTAGTACAAATTATGACACAAGAATTTGCTAAAACACC
>CAKKPF010000044.1 GCA_919901575.1 Candidatus Brocadiaceae bacterium | reverse complement strand
CTCTATTGAAGAGTCATTAAAATCTTTTTTGAATACTTGATACCTCTTAAATTGTATAATTTGACGATAGATTTTTGTCGTTAATGGAATCTTCTTGATGTATTTTTTTATCATTGTCAATTTGTTACCGTTACAGAAATATATATTTCATAACATCCGAATATCACACAAGTAAATTTATTATTAATTTGAATAAGTAAACTTTTTTATCTGAAATATTATTGAACCCGTTCTTACGAAGAACCTCTTAATCCAATTCGTATAAGAAACACATAGGTCCCCTCGAGACAAAAACCATAAAATGGTTTCATATGGATCCATAGAGTTTACAGCGTCAGAATCTACCATCCAGAAATGTGTATAATTTGGATTTAGTTCTTTATATTTAAACCAAAGAGGCCTCTTAGATAATAGAAATTCAATAGACCTGATTAGACGACCTGGAAAAATGAACGCAGAACGGAATAGAACCGAATTTCGAACAGGAATCAAAGCTTTAGTCAGTTTTCCTTTTAAGTCAAGATCTCTATATGGCCGTACAGGTAGACCATCAGTAGCCCAGGGCCGACATTGCCACGCAGCTAATAAAATCAGAATACCATTGTCCTTTAAAACACGCCTCATCTCTTCTAGGCCTTTTTCAGGATGAGGTACGTGCTCAAGCACAGCATATGTCCAAATGGCATCAAACGTGTTGTCTTCAAAAGGAAGCTCTGTGGCAGAAGCTTGGTAAAAAGGTTTATAAAAATATTCTTTAACAGAGTCGGATATGTCTACCCCAACGTAATCTGTTACTAAATCCTGGAAAGCACCACGTCCGCACCCAATTTCAAGGCATTTTTTTTTGTGTAGTTGAAATTTATTGATGAACGATTTAAGCTCAGTATAGAATTGGTGTTCCTCTGGTCTCCGTGTATTAGCATATTTGCTTCCGAGATATTCACGGTCATAAAAGGCTTTTAAATCACTTTTCTTAGTCATCTCTATATTGAACATTTAATGCTGTCCCATGCAAATATTTTGGTCCACGAAACAATAATAATATAGCCAAAAAGAGAGCACGGAATTCACCAATTAATTTGACAGGAATCCACCAGGGATGACGTAAATGGAATTTTGTACGAACCTCCCGGAAAGGACGGCGAAGGATATAGCATAATGTTTCTGATGATAACCCCAGCCTGAATGCAAAATAATAATCCCCAACACCGTGTTCAGGAGATATTGAGGTCATATGATTGCTGTTAGTACGAGTACCTCCTCGTTTT
>CAKKPF010000043.1 GCA_919901575.1 Candidatus Brocadiaceae bacterium | reverse complement strand
CGATGCACAGGGCCACGTCATAAGCTTCAGAAATTCCATTATAATAGGGACATCAAATATAGGAAGTGAGAAGCTTGCTGAACAACACGAGATAGGGTTCAAACCCGGCCCCGGCATAATCAGCCATGAAGAAGCAAAGGAAATGATTTTATCGGAGGTCAAGAAATATTTTAAGCCCGAATTCCTCAATCGTCTGGATGACATGATAGTCTTTCACTCTCTAACAAAAGAGCATATTTCACGGATATTGGAGATACTTTTAAAGAGACTTATAAAGAGATTGAAGGAAGAGGGGTTATCTCTTGAAATTGGCCCTGAAATAAAGGAAAAACTTGCAACTGAAGGGTATGATCCAAAGTATGGCGCCCGTCCGCTTAAAAGGGCCATTGAACGTGAAATAGAAAACAAATTATCTTTAAGTATAGTAAACAGACAATTCCGATCAGGCGACAAAATCAGGGCAATTCTTCAAGATAATGAAATAGCCTTTGAAAAAGTTCAGGCCTGATTATGACTCTAATAATTTCATTATCGGGTTTTTAACAAGATGACCGGAGAGAAGGATGGAACCTAAACGTATAGTCATAATTGGCGCTGTAGCGTCGGGAACAAAGACTGCCGCAAAGGCGAGGAGAGAAGACCCTTACACAAAGATAACACTTATCACGGAAGAGGCTGAAATCTCTTATGCATCTTGCGGGACGCCTTATTTCATTTCAAACATAATCAACGATAGCCGCTCTCTGATAGTAAGGGAACCTGATTATTTCAGGAAGATGCTGAATGTTGATGTTCTGACGGAACACCGCGCAGAATCAATTGATCCGAAAACAAAGACTGTTGAAATCCGGAATCTCAAGACAAATCAATCCCTTACCCTTACTTATGACCGGCTTGTTCTGGCTGTTGGAGCAAGTTCGAACATTCCGGAATTTAAAGGCGTACAATACGGACATATCTTTACGTTACACAATATCCCAAGCGCAATTCAAATCAAATCTCTAATCCGGCAAAAGAGGATTAAAAATGCCTTAATTGTCGGCGGTGGATTTATCGCCCTGGAAATGGCGGAAAGTCTGATTACTTACGGAATCAATACCAGCCTGCTTATACGCCGTGACCAGATACTTTCTGATTTTGACAAGGACATTGCACTTTTAGTGCAAAATTATATAAAGACAAAAGGTGTTCAGATTCTTGAAGAGGACGAGGTAAGAGAATTTAAGGCTGATGCGGACGGTAATGTAGTAACCGTGATAACAAAGAAACAGACCATACCTGCTGAATTTGTCTTGTTGGCAACGAGCATAAGACCTAACGTTCAACTGGCAAAGAAGGCTGGAATTGAGATTGGCCAAACGGGCGCCATTCACGTAAATGAAAAGTTGGAGACGAATATTTCTGACATCTATGCCGTTGGTGATTGTGTGGAAACGACACATCTCCTTACTGGAAAACCTGTCTGGATTCCACTGGCAACGACGTCCAATAAACATGGGCGGGTTGCCGGGATTAATATTACAGGCGGGAATGATACCTTCCCGGGAATCATGGGCACATTTGTTGTTAAGGTGTTTGATTGGACTGTTGCAAAAACCGGACTATCTGAGAAAGAGGCTATCAAAAACGGATTTGAGACAGAGACAATAATCGTTCCATCAAATGACAAGGCACACTATTATCCCGGATCAAAGAGGATCGTCATAATGTTGATAGCCGAAAAAAGAAGCGGCCTCTTACTTGGCGCTGAAATTATCGGAGATGGTGTGGTTGATAAAAGAATTGATGTTGTTGCTTCTGCCTTAGCAGGAAGAGCTACTGTTGAGCAACTATCAAAATATGATTTATCTTATGCCCCGCCATATTCGTCCCCGATGGATCCTGTTATTACGGCTGCAAACGTCCTGCGCAATAAACTGGATGGCAAAACATACAGTATATCTCCCATTGAGACTAAAGAAAAATTAGACAGGAAGGACGATTTCATCCTGCTGGACGTCCGTACGAAACCGGAACATGATAGAGGCCGTATAGAAGGCTGCCTTCACATACCCTTAAACGAGCTTCGGTCAAAAATGAATCAGTTAGACAAATCAAAGGAGATTGTCACATATTGCGGCGTAGGATTGAGAGCTTCTAATGCTCACCGTATCTTAAAAAATGCAGGGTTTGAATATACAAAATTTATGGAAGGAAGCATGGCCGCATGGCCTTATAAGATAGAAAGATAGAAAATCATAAATTATCATTTTCCAATTTCTTAATTTTTTCAATCCTTCTTTTATGTCTCTCTTCGTTACTGAAAGGCGTCTCCAGCCAGATCTTCACTAACGCTTTTGCCTTATCAATGTCTAATGTCCTGTTTCCTAACGATATTATGTTCGCATCGTTATGTTCTCTTGACATCCTGGCGCTGTATTCATCATAAACAACCGCAGCCCTGATACCCTTTACCTTATTAGCCGCTATCGCCTCACACTGACCGGAACCCCCAATAACTATCCCTCTTGTATCCAGACCTTTGGCTATATCTTCAGCCACTGCCTTAACAACCGGCCAGATAAAATCAGGATAATCATCAGCCTCATTAAACTCATAAGCCCCCTTATCCTCTACTTTACAGCCCATGTTACTAATGAAGCCCTTAAGCTCCTCTTTCAGCTCAAAACCGGCATGATCTGTACCAATATAAATTTTCATAATGTATTCAAAAACCTTAACATTTCATAAAACTTACCATAATCACGCCGGTTAAAGTCCATTACCAGCCTCGGCAAATCTAAAAAC
>CAKKPF010000042.1:23415-30305 GCA_919901575.1 Candidatus Brocadiaceae bacterium | reverse complement strand
CAAAGAAACCTTATACCTCAAATCAAGGAAGGCTTGAGAGAGGGTGGTATGGTTATGTTTGAGACATACACCATTGATCAGCTAAAGTATGGAAATGCGCCCGGACCCAAGAATCCTGATTATTTGTTGAAGCACAATGAACTTCTTGATTCCTTCAGAGACTTTCACATTCTTTATTATAAAGAAGGCGAGATAGCAGAAAACAAATCAGTGGCAAGTTTGATTGCCCGAAAGAAATAGTAAGAAGATTACAATAATATAAAAGTAATGTTATAATGCAAAATTATAAGAGAATTGCCGATGAACCATATTTTAAAACTTCGAATTACAATCCTGGATATTGAACCTGAAATTTGGCGTGAAATTCTGATTAAGAAGGATATTACCTTCAAAAAACTTCATGAAATTATTCAGATCTCGTTTGGCTGGACAAATTCACACCTTTACAGTTTTGATGTGGGCGGCATCAGGTTCTCCATACCTGATGAGGATTTTGAGAACAACGATTTAGATGTCAAAAACAAGATTACTGAGTTTTTGATTGAGAAAGGACAGAAGGCTCTTTACACTTACGATTTCGGAGATAATTGGGAGCATGAAATTGAAATTGTCGATGTGCTTAAAAAAGAAAAAGGGATTCGGTATCCAAAATGTTTAGACGGAAGGCGAAACGGGCCGCCAGAGGATTGCGGCGGCATACCCGGCTACGAAGATGTAATTGATGCACTAACCGGTAAGGGCAAAAGTGAATATGAAGACCTTTTGGAGTGGCTAGGTGATTACGATCCGGAGAAGTTTGACATCGATAAAATTAATAAAGCAATCCTGAATCCGGGTAAATATTTATTTGAAGACCCTGATTTGTAATGAAAAGTATGGTAATACATCGTTTGAGCCAAAAAAATAAATTCTTAAGGAGGAATTAATATGGAGACATTGAAGAAAGAAGCAATTAACGCAATTTCTAGATTACCGGAATCTGCCGATATTGATGACATTATGTACAGGGTTTATGTAATCGACAAGATTAAGAAAGGACAGGAAGCGGTAAAGGAAGGAAAAATTGTACCGGTAGAATCACTAAAAGAAGAAATGAAATCATGGTAATATGGTCCATACCTGCAAAGCATGATTTAAAGAAGATACACGATTATATAGCAGAAGACTCTAAATATTACGCTTTAAAAGTATCCCAGGAATTTGTTGTAAAATCAGAAGTATTATCTAATTTTCCTGAAATGGGCAGAGTAGTTCCAGAGATTGGAAATCCAAACATACGAGAATTGATTATTTATTCATATCGTTTAATCTATGAAGTATCTTCAAATCGTGTAATAATTCTTGCAGTTGTTCACTGCAAACAGAATTTTACAGGCAATTTTGAGGAATTAAGGAAATAGTAAAGCAAGTATCATACAAATGATGTATTTATGGTTACATTTAAAAAGATCCTGAATTTTACGAGCTTGTCAAAAGTAAGTAAGTGTAATAATCATTAACAATAATATAAAAAATAATGTTAGCCGCTTATAGTAAAAAATAATAAAAATGTCAATCCCTGATTATCAAACTGTAATGCTCCCTTTACTAGAACATCTTGGAGATAAAGAGGAGAAAGCTACCAGAGAAACGCTTGATGCATTAGCTAGTAAATTCAATTTAACAGAAGAAGAGAAAAAGGAATTATTACCTAGTGGTCAGCAGCCAATTTTTTCAAATAGAGTAGGTTGGGCAAAAGTATACTTGAAGAAAGCTGGGCTAATTGAGTCAACCAGAAGAGGTTATTATAAAATTACCCAAAAAGGCTTAAATATTTTTAGTGAAAAACCTTCAAAAATTGACAATGAGTATTTAAAACAATTTTCAGAGTTTTTGGATTTCACCAAAGGTAGAAGTGAAAAAGGGGGAAATGAGGGGAAAAATATCGAATTATGTGATATCGCAAATGAAAAGACACCGGAAGAATACCTCGAATTTGGATATCAAAAGATTCATAAGGATTTATCTCAGGACATTCTTGATAGAATAAAAGGTTGTTCTCCAGCGTTTTTTGAACGATTAGTAATAGAATTATTATTAAAAATGGGTTATGGTGGGTCGCGAAAAGAGGCTGGAAAAACTATCGGACGAAGTGGAGATGAAGGCATAGATGGAATAATTAAGGAGGATCGACTAGGCCTCGATGTGATCTATATCCAAGCAAAAAGATGGGAAAATACTGTTGGAAGACCAGAGATTCAAAAATTTGCCGGAGCGTTGCAAGGACAAAGAGCAAAGAAAGGAATATTTATAACAACATCTAATTTTTCAAAAGAAGCACAAGAATATGCTTCTTTAATTGAAAGCAAGATAGTATTAATCGATGGTGAACAACTATCAAGTTATATGATTGATTTAGATATTGGAGTAAGCAAAGTAGCATCGTATGATATAAAAAGAATAGATTCGGATTATTTTGCAGAAGAATAAGCAAAGTTGATTTTTCTCGGTTAATATACGTAGATAACAAACCTAAATATTCTTTTAGTCTGGAATGTTTGGTTGTAAATTTCTTTTAACATTCCGATAAAACCTCCATTTTACGAAGTAAAATGCCATAAATTAGCGAACGAAGGGAGCTAATTTACAAAACATGAATATCTTAGATAATGTAACAGAATCCCAGAAGGAAGCGATTACACACATAGATGGCCCTTTGCTCGTGATTGCGGGGGCCGGTAGCGGGAAGACAAGGGTGATCACACGCAGGGTAGGATATCTTGTTGAACAAGGGATTGCCCCGGCAAATATTCTGTCCATAACTTTTACCAATAAAGCCGCTAATGAAATGAAGGAAAGGTTGGGTGAGTTTTTAGACCTGAGGGGTATGTGGGTCTCAACCTTTCACGCCATGTGCTCAAGAATCCTGAGAAACGAGATTGAACATCTGGATTTTACCAGGAATTTCACCATATATGATAGCGCCGATCAGATGAAATGTATAAAGGCTGTGATGAGCGAGCTGAAACTTGATACCGCACACTGGAAGCCGGGTTCTGTGGCAGCGTCAATAAGTAACGCAAAGAATGAGCTGCTGTCCGTTGACAACTTTTCTCAATATAAATCAGGCTATTACAATGACGTTGTTTCAAAGGTATATACAAAGTATCAGAAATATCTTGAGGCAAATAATGCTCTGGATTTTGATGACCTGCTTTTCAAGATTGTGCATCTGTTTAAAAATTTCCCGGAAGTGCTTGATAAATATCAGGATAAATTCAGATATATCCTCATAGATGAGTATCAGGACACGAATCACGCACAGTACACAATCACTCAACTGCTGGCGCAGAGGTACGAAAATATCTGTGCAACCGGTGACCCGGATCAATCTATCTATGGATGGCGCGGCGCCAATATACGGAACATACTCAATTTTGAAAAGGATTATCCAGATACAAAGACAGTCCGTCTTGAGCAGAACTATCGTTCAACTAAGAACATTCTTCATGTTGCCTCAGAGGTAATCAAGAATAACATATCAAGGAAACCGAAATCCCTCTGGACGGAGAATGACGAAGGAAACAGGGTTAGAGTAATCCACTGCGAGGACGAGAATATTGAATCAAGGGAAATAGCTGCAAACATTTCTGAATTTATTAAAAATGGAAACACATACTCTGATATGGCCATATTTTACCGTACAAATGCCCAGTCGCGGGTATTGGAAACTTGCCTGCTTCGGGAAGGCATCCCTTACTCAATTGTAGGCAGTGTAGAATTCTTCAAAAGAAAAGAGATAAAGGATATCCTCTCCTACCTCAAACTCTGTTCTAACCCAGATGACGACCTCTCTTTTGAAAGGATTGTGAATGTTCCGACGAGAGGCATCGGCCCAACGACTATAAGGCGATTAGGGGAATGGGCGGTACTGCATAATGCAAATCTATTAGTGGCAATATCCCGTGTTCAGGAAATCCCGGAAATCAAGGCAAAGAGCGCCATGGCTGTGAAAGATTTCTGGAATATTGTCTCCGAATTACATAAGCTCCAAACTTATCCGGTGATGGAGTTTGTAAAACAGGTTATCTGGAAAATTGGATATCTAGATTACCTGGAGCACTCTTACGAGGGTGATAGTGAAGAGAGACTGGAAAATGTTGAGGAGCTGGTAAATGCAGCCAGCGAGTATGATGCCTCAAATCCGAACGGCTCGCTCCAGGGTTTTCTGGAAGAGGTGGCATTAATCGCAGACATTGACAAATGGGACGATAAGACAGATACAGTTACCCTTATGACGCTGCATGCTGCAAAAGGATTGGAGTTTCCGGTTGTGTTCATAGCAGGCCTTGAGGAGGGGTTATTGCCTCACGCTCAGTCAAAGGATTCGGATGATGAGATTGAGGAAGAGCGCCGTTTGTGCTATGTGGGTATTACAAGGGCACAGAGGGAGCTGTTTCTGGTACATACCAGGTACAGGGCAAAATACGGTCAACGAACTCCATGTATTCCTTCCAGGTTTTTAAGTGAAATCCCTAAAGACTTTATAGAGGAGATTGATAAAACAAACTATAATTCTAGCGTAGATGAGCTTCGAACAGGTTATACAGAGAGAAGCGGAGAGAATTCAGTATCTGGTGATTACCAATCTTATAATGATGAAGAGAATGTCCCCAATGTGACTCACGAATTTCAGCATGAAAAATCTCAGAATAGCAGTAATTTGGTTCAGGGGGATATTGTAAATCACGAATTCTTTGGCCGTGGGAGAATTACGAGAATTATCCCGTCTACAAATACGGCATTTGTTGATTTTAACAATGTAGGCATGAAAAAACTTGTACTGGAATATGCAAATTTAGAAAAAATAGAAGATTGTTGTAGATGAAAGGAGTAAATAATTGGATAAAATATATCTTGATCATATTTCCTGCACGCCAACTCATCATTCGGTTATAGAAGCAATGGTTGATTCTATAAAGAACTGTTACGGCAATCCGTCAAACCTGCATCATTTCGGACAAACGGCTAACAAGGTAGTTCGGACTGCCAGGGGTGAAGTGGCGTCACTCATAGGGGCAAAGGCCGAAGAAATAATCTTCACATCAAGCGGAAGTGAGGCGAACAATTTTGCTATTAAGGGCCTTGCAATGGCAAACCAGAAAAAGGGTAAACATATTATTTCGTCTGAGATAGAACATTTTTCTGTGCTTAATCCATTAAAAAGACTTGAAAAAATGGGTTTTGAGGTTACGCATATACCGGTTGATAGATACGGTATGATAGATCCTGACGAGGTTGCAAAGGCAATTACACCTGAAACAATCCTCGTCTCCATTATGCATGCTAATAATGAAATAGGCACTATTGAACCGATAGAAGAAATCGGAAAAATAGTTAAAGAACACGGCATAATCTTTCATGTTGATGCCGTGGCATCAGCGGGTTGTATCCCCGTAGACGTAAACAAAATGATGGCAGATGCCTTGAGTCTGGCCAGCAACCAGTTTTATGGTCCGCCCGGTGTGGGAGCGCTGTACTTGAGAGAAAAAACAAGAATAGTTCCATTTATTGAAGGAGGCATACAGGAAGGCGGCCGTCGGGCGGGTACGGAAAATATACCCGGGATCGTGGGTATGGGAAAGGCCGCGGAATTGGCAAAGAGAGAGATGGATAAGCGTAAAGGGGCAATAGAACCTTTGCGTGACAAGCTATTAAACGGCTTGATGAGTTCGGTAGACCATATTTATCTGAATGGTCATCCGGAAAAACGTTTACCTAACAATGTAAATATAAGCGTAGAGTATGTTGAGGGCGAGTCAATACTTTTGTTTTTAGATATGAAGGGAATTGCTGTCTCGTCGGGTTCGGCATGTACCTCCAGGTCTTTGAAGTCATCACACGTCTTGAGTGCAATCGGGGTAGATGATGCTGTAGCTCAGGGGTCAATACTCTTTAGCCTTGGAATAGATAATTCAGAAGAACATATTGAGTATGTATTAGAAACACTCCCTCCTATCATAAAAAGACTGAGAGAAATGTCTCCATTGTATGAGGATAGCCAGGCTTGAAGTGGGACGTTTTACTTACATTAACGATGATACTCTTTTTGTCTGAAAAATACTCTTCAAGCCCCTCTCCCACTGTTTCGGTTACATGAGGAATGGTATCAGATTCATTATATGAGGTTATCCCTACAACAACATTATATTTCTTGCTCTGTTTCCTTTTCATGATTACCCCTTAATATTTCAAGACTTTTATCTCCGCAGTTGAACAATAAGTCAATGGCGGACATGCCTGGTTCAAAATCCCCATATAATTGATTATATACCGGGTGTTTGAAATCTTGAAAGATAATCTCTATACCTTCTTTATCGAATATTTCCAAATTCATGTATTTACTGCCATCCCTTCCTGCCAGGTATTTACTGCCATTTAGAGTTTTGCAAATATCAATCAAGCGTTCTGTCGGCTCTTCTCTCAGTTTTAAGTCAGATGCCATTACAAGTTTGGTTTTGAGTTCTAAAGTGCCAATTAAAAATTTGATTATCTCTATGTTTATGTCGACAAGGCGTTCCCAACTGCGGCTTAAGATATTTTCAAAAACCCTTTTATAATCAGCAAAATACGGCGATTTTGAATAATTAGTAATCAGTGCGTGAAGATGTTTTTTGTTCCAGTTTGTATTATTGTTAATCCTTACTTCGTTAATCTTTTCCGGAAACTTATATAAGACAGGCACCGTAATCCACTGCCAACCTTGAGCAGTCTTTATCCTGTTACGATTTTGCCATTCATTCTTTTTGAATTGAACATTATCCAATATTACAAATATTTCTGCTCTATCAATCTTATCAAGATAGCCTAACCAGGGCAGATACTGTGGTTGATGAATTGCGACAAGCATA
>CAKKPF010000042.1:0-23405 GCA_919901575.1 Candidatus Brocadiaceae bacterium | reverse complement strand
GATTTCCAAATTTACAATTTTTATTTTCGCTGTCTAAATACGTGTATAGGAATTCCAAAGTTACCTCAAAATTGCCAGCTTACGTTTTGCCTGGAGTTTTCAAGTGTAACTCAAACCTGGTTTGATCTATGCCAGGACGCATGACAGCCTGGCGGGCTAAGCAAAACCTTTTTCCTTTATCAATTTACTATATAAATCTTCAAATTCATGCACAGTTGTTTTAATGTCAAACAGGTTTCTTGCCCTGCTATATCCCGCCGATCCCATTTCTAAAGACATTTCAGGATTATTATATAGTTTGATTATGGCCGATGAAAATGCTTCCGGATCTTCAGGTGGCACAAGAATACCAGTCGTTCCATTTATAATAACCTCGGGCACTCCACCAACATTTGTTGCTATGACTGGTTTTCTCGCAGCCATTGCCTCTATAAGCACCATTCCAAATCCCTCGTTAAGAGAAGGAAGGAGGAAGACATTAATGCAGCTCAGAATTGTTGCTATATCGCTACGAGCTCCAAGTAAAAATATATTTCTTTGTAAATCGTAAGACTTAATTTCTTCTGACAGTTTCGACTTTAACTCGCCATCACCCACAAAAAGAAATTTTGCTTCCGGTATTACCTTTACCACTTTTTGAATGGCTTTTATTAAATATGTATGACCCTTAACAGGTACCAATCTGCCAACAGTAGCACACACAAAATCATCTTTACCCAAACCGAACTCATCCCTTTTTTTCAGGTTTGAGGTTATTGCGCGTTCGTAGTATTTTATATTAATGCCATTATAAATCTGTTTTAGTTGATGTCTTGTGCCAATGCCGTGTTCAAGAAATCTCTCTATTTCTATTTTAGTCAGGTTTATGATCTTATCGGTGTATCGTGCAGCAAACTTTTCAAGCAATATAAAAAAATCTGTAGCTAATTTACAAAAGTAACCCTCAAAGATGTCTCCATGGGGTGAATAAATAATTATTTTTGCTCCTGCCAGCTTAGCGGCAAGACGTCCAATGAATCCACCTTTTGACGTGTGACAGTGAACAATATCAAAGTTTTCTTTTTTTAGAAAAATGGCCAGTTTTATGAGGGTTTTTATGTCTTTGAGAGGGTGTATGTCTCTCACCAATGACGGCATGGCAAAAACCCTGATATTCTTGTCTCTGGCAAACCCTATCATATCATATTTACGATCAATAGTAATGCCTGTTGCTATAGTGCTTTCAAAACGCTCCTTATCTAAATGCTGTAGTATGTCGAGCACTAATATTGGCGGTCCGCCAAGTTCCATGCGGGTAATTATGTTTACTATCCTGATCTTTTTTGGCTTCACATTTAAGTTTTGAAACCTTTATTGTTTTTCTTCAAACTGTACAAAAATAGGGTTGGTTACTATACCTCTGAACAGGTAGCTTGTATCTATAGCCAGGCGATAATAGATTTTCTCATTTGGATTATAGTAATCATCATCGTAAGCTACGTCTATCGGGCCATCTGCTTCAAATGTCTTAATAACAGTCCCGTTTCTTATCAAATCTATATTAAACCCCCTTTCATCGTATTCAGATGACTTATGGGAATCATCAACAGTTACAACAATTCTTATGCGAGGTCTACCTGTGATAGTTATTTCATCTCCCATAAAGGCCAGTTTTCCACTATCTACATCTTCAACGACGAAACTGTTCAAACTAAGCGCATTAGCAGAACCCATAGCGGCGTACATCTTACCAGTCCTGAGTGCATTCAGTATTTCTTTATTGTTTTTTTCCTTTAAGAGAAAGACTGTCTGTGTCTCATCAATCGGAAATTCGTGTCCTCCATAGTCAACCTCTCCAATTACCCAAACAGGCTTCTTTCTCTTTCTTGAACAATATTCCAGTAAAATCTGATCCCAAATTCCGCCTGGCGGCCCGACACGCCTCATCCCCTCACTAAAGACTGCTATTCCTGTATAATTAAATGTATTAAGGAGATCTTTCTCGTAAGGCGACGATATGATTTTAGTTTTGCCGATTTCCATAGATCTTTCTACTTCCGGATGTGCCCAGAATGTTAGCGCATTATTTTCATTTGCATAATCAATAAGGCGCTGGTATGGCCCCACTCCCTGTTCCCCGTGATACTGGTCATAAATGGGTGTCTTAAATGGGAAGTTATTCACCAGAAAAACAGCCCCTACAAAGAAACATATTAAACCTGGTATCTTGTTGTTCCCTTTTTCTTCGAAACTTCCATTTTTTGTTGAGGATGTCTTTTTACGAAATGAGATGAGCAGCCATCCCAGTAAAAAGAAACTAACAGGCCACAAGTTGAAAATACTTTCAATGTCAAATTCGCCGGGAAACCCGTTTCCCACTGACGGGAGATTTTTGTAATCTGAAGGAGTTTTCAGCCCAAATACCATGATATGTTTATTAGCATTTACCAGGGCTAGATTGTTTTTAAAATAACTTCCTTGCCAATAATAGAAAGGAATTGCTTCGGTGCCATGAAGTAAAAGCATATCAGGATATTTCTTATTTAATTCTTCGATTGTGTTGATATAATTCGCCGCCCCATATTTAAGTATGGAGTTTTGGTCTATAACCTTCTGAATAATCTTCCTTAAAGGCGGAACTCCGTATGTCCATTTCATGGTGTCATGATCAGTAAAAACTATACCCTTTATACCTTTCTCTTTTGCAATCTTAACAATTTCTTCCGGAGGTTGCTCACCATTGCCCATGTTCGTATGTATATGTATAACACCCGGAATGAGTGTATATTTCCCGGCATAACAGGTATCCACAAATAAATTTGAGTTAAATAAAAACAGGCAAGTAAAGGCGATCAGGGCAAGGCTTGGGTATAGGTAATTTTTTCTATACATTATTCTTGAAGTAATTGTACATTAAAGGCGATTTCCCACTTTCTTCCTAAAATGGAATTTAAGGAGAGTTGTATTTTGTATTAATATTTATTTCTCAAAGCAACGGATAATATATTATAGATCAGTTAAAATCTATATAATTCCGTGCATCTTGTACATACAGGATATTTTTTTTCCTTTTTCGTAATTTTTCTAAAACGCATGTACTTTTCATTATTCCATATTCTACTGAAAGTACTATCCCTGACGTTGCCGGCAGAAAAGTTTAACGATTGACATGGCCGTACGGAACCATCTGGAAAGATGTACGAAACCATCCAGGGACTGAGACATCTTTTGCCATAACCCGAAGAGACAAAATCAAATTCAGTATAATACCTCCTTATTTCTTCATCTGTAAAATTTGGATAAAAGGCAATCTTTACCTTAGAGTCTCTTTTCTTAATATCTTTCATTTTTCGAATAAGAAAATCTACATCAATATCAGGCAACCTATCCCTTACAAATCCTTTCCAATCATTACAAACCATCCCGTAGTAGCCCTTAAAAATATTATTGTGTTGGTTATACCTCTCTTGACTTAAAAATATTAAGTGATGAAACGTAATCGTACTTGCCATCAATTCTTCTGCAATGCTGATTAACTCATCAAGACGCTTATAATTTATCTCAAATATTGTACTTGAGATACTTACGACAGGTTTACCTGTTCCAGACTTTCTTTTAATATCTCTAATTAGTTTGAAGCCCCTGGACGCCCTGTCAAATGTACCTTTTGCTCCCCGCACCTCGTCATGCACTTCACGAGGGCCATCCAGTGAAAAGATAATTTCGTCAACTCCCAAATCAATAATAGAATTTGCATACTTCTCTAATAATATTCCGTTGGTAATCATATTGCAGCGCATACCCTCTTGTTTTATGCGGGAAACTACCTTCTCCCAATTTGAATACATTAAAGGCTCGCCGCCAAAAAGTGTCACATTTGGTTTGAATGTCTTTATGTCATTTATGATTTTATATATTTCATCAAGTGACAACTCGCTCTTCAATTCCTCGGGCGACATGTCTTTGGATGTACCGGCCACTCCCCACTGGCCGCACATCTTACATCTAAGATTGCACCTGTAGGTCAGAAACAAATCAACCGTTTCCGGATAATAGCTGCGTCCATCGTGAATCCTGTATGTTAAATAAGAAAGCAAACGTTGTCTTAATGCTTTCAGTGCATAGCCAGGCTGGGTAACTGATTTAGCAAGGTTCCTTTTTAAATTACGTAATTGAATCATATGTTTTGAAAAATTTGGAGTACATCGGCCCCGCCTGAACCTATTCGGGCAGGAAAAGTCACTGCCGAAGGCCTGATTTGAATATCCTTTACGGTTTCGTATCTTCGTGGCGTAGGATTTATTTCTCCAGCAGATAGTTTCCCATTATTAAACAATCTATTCCGGTTGAGAAAAAACAGCGAATGGCCTCTTTTGGCGTAGTGACTACCGGCTCTCCTGCCACATTAAATGAAGTATTCAGTACAATAGGAATACCACTAATCTCTCCAAAATTCTTAATAACGTCATAAAAGAGTTTATTATACTTAGAATCAACCGTTTGAACCCTTGCTGTTCCGTCTGTATGGGTAACAGCAGGAATCAATTTTCTCTTTTCCGGTTTAACATCACAAATAAAGAGCATGAAAGGTGACTCCTGATCAAAGTCAAAATAATCTCCGGATGATTCTTTCAGTACTGCAGGCGCAAAAGGACGGAAATCTTCCCTGTGTTTTACATACTTGTTAACGATATCCTGCATATCGTCTCTCGTTGCATTCGCCAGGATACTTCTATTACCCAATGCACGCGGGCCCCATTCTGCCCTTCCCTGAAACCATCCGATAATCTTTCCATCGTTTATTAATTCAGCGCATTTTCCTGCAATATTCCGGTGATGAGTATACTTCAACTTATCAAGGTCGAGTTCGGCCTTTATCGCCTCATTTGAATATTCCGGACCCCAGTAGGCATGTCTGATAACGAAATTCCTGGTTTTTCCCAAAATGGTATTATAAATGTAATAAGCGGCGCCGAGTGACGTGCCGGCGTCATGCGCTGAAGGCTGCACAAAAACAGATTCAAAAGGAGAATCCCGCAACAACCTGTAGTTCATTGAACAGTTTAAACCAACGCCGCCGGCGATGCACAAATTCTTTACCCCGGTCTTCTTATAGAGATAATTGGTAATATGCAAGGCGGTTTCTTCCAGGATTTTCTGTAGACTTGCCGCAATGTCCTTGTGTCTCTTTTCAATTTCCTGGTCCTTAATTCGAATTGGCCCGCATGCATCAATGAATTTCTTTGACATAAAACCTTCTCTTGAACCGGCGCTTGCCCAATATGTAAAGTAATCCGGATTCATCCTATATCCCCCGTCAGGCAATAATTTAACCATATCTTTAAAGATATCAATGTATGCAGGTTTGCCGTATGATGCAAGCCCCATCACCTTGTATTCGTCATTTCCATGCTGGAATCCAAGATATTTTGTTACTGCAGCATAAAGGACTCCTAAAGAGTGCGGGAACTTAATCTCTTTGATCTTCTCTATCTGACTGCCCGTACCTTTGCCCATTAATGTGCTTGTCCATTCTCCCATATAGTCCATAGAAAGAATTGCAGATTCTTCAAATGGTGATGTGAGAAAGACGCTTGCAGCATGCGCCAGATGATGTTCTATAAAATGTATTCTGGTGTTGTCATTTTGTTTAAGCTGCCTTAAATCAGAAAGGTAATGCCCTGTACTATGAATTTCATCAACTATATAACCAAAAGAATAGAAAGGGGATTTTGGAATCTTTAATATTCTATACGGAATTCTTTTAGATATCCTCAACCATGGTTTATAACTGAATCCTATATGGTCAATATCCTTTAATGTTATGTTTGCCTCTTTCAGGCAGTAGTCAATCGCCTTATAAGGCATACCGCCTTCATGCTTTCTTCGTGTAAACCGCTCTTCTTCCACGGCAGCAATTAACTCTCCGTCTTTTACCAGCGAAGCGGCGGCATCCAATGTGTAACCGCCTATACCAAGAATGTACAAAGTTTATCTCCCCTTTAATTATTGCTTAAAAAATATCCTTTTAAATTTCTGAAAGAATTTTGTGTCCTTGAACGACATAATATTCAATGCGCCATCCAATTTTTGCTTAAATATAAAAAAATTATCTGTCGTTTCTATGCCAATCCTTTTGAGTGCAAAAATGTCAGCATTCTCACCGTTCATACCGTACATGTTTGAACATGCGCACGTGTATTTACATGCCTTAACAATTTCCATTACTGCGTCATCAAAATCTGCCCTTGTGCCAACAGGATACGCAAAAAAATTTATTATCTGTCTGAGCTGTGATTCTAAAATGTCTTTAGAGCCTCTGATTTCTCTTACAACTTCTTCATTTGTTAATCTTGTCAGTATTTGATGGGAAACAGTATGGGAGCCAAATGAAATGTTATTACTCTTCATTTCATGTATTTGGGACGGAGAAAGATATTTGCTCCCATTATTTTTGATAAAATCACTTATCAGAAATATTGTTGCCGGGAAATTATGCCTTTTGAGCAAGGGATAAGCATTGTAATAATTATCACCGTATCCGTCATCAAAAGTAATTACTATTGAACCGGAAATTTTTCCAAAGTCAGTTTGTAAATATTCTATGGCTTCCTCCAGAGAAATTACTTTATAATTTTCTTTTATATACTGTAGATGCCTCTCAAACTCCTCAGGTGTAACGGTTTCATCTGGTTCGATTTCGTTGCTGATACTATGATACGTCAGGATTGTCAGTCCTTTTTTGTTGCTCTTACTTCTGGTAATATATTGATATCCCGTATAAGTTGTGATGTTACATACTACGATTTTAATAATCTTTTTCAGTAAATACCTGAATGGAATAGATGTTCCCGGATTCACAATATTAAATCTCACGCGTATATGGATAAAAAAAACAATTAAGAAGACAGTTATGGATCATAAAGACGTAAACACACTTATAATTTTCTCAATAGAGTTATCATCAAGATAAGGATGGGATGGGAGTGTTAACAATCTCTCGGCAATATAAAGTGCATTGGGAAATAATTCTTTCTGCCTATCATACCCAAGGTCATATAAATGATGCACGGGTTTCAAATACATCCTGCCCGTGTCAATTCCTCTTTCCCAGAGTCCTGCCTGCACGTTTTCCATAGTCTTTATTTCTTTAAAGACTACAGCGAAGTGGTTGAAAACAGGAGTACTGTTTTTTGTTATATGTGGTAATATTATATGTTCATTACCCTTTAACGCTTCGTAGAGAACCATACCTTTTTTCAGTCTTATACCATTAAATTCATCAAGTCTCTTAAGAAGACCTAATCCGATTATTGCCTGAAAATCTGAAAACTGTTTTGAGGAGAAACTGTCGTGCACTGTTGTATGCTTAAACGGAGCAATTAACTTGTAGAATGAACCATAAATTATGGGTCTTACTACCAATGAATATAATGTTAAAATAAGTGGAATCTTAATCTTAAAAGAAAATCCCTGCCCCGGAAGCAAATCTCTCTCTTCCCTTATGATTTCTGCCAGCTTATCGGAGTTTGTTACGAGCATACCGCCATTAAAGGTAGAAAAGTTCTTGCCTCTGCATAAACTGAAGCAACCGGCATCTCCCAGTGTTCCAACCTTTTTACCGTCTAACATTGCCCCGGGCGCCTGTGCAGTATCCTCTAAAACAAAAAACCCTTTTTCTGAAGCAAGCTTTAATAGTGAATCTATCTTATAAGGGAAACCGAAATGATATATTGGCAAAACACATAATGTGTTATTATTAACAACATCAGGCAAACGTTCGAAATCCATTGTAAAAGTATCTAAAGAACTTTCACAAAGTACCGGTTTAAGCCCGGCTTTTCGTATTGGCAGTACCAGGGTAGGAACGGTATAAGCGGGTATTACCACCTCCTGCTTATTTGAAAGTTTTTTAAGCGCCTTTAGAAATATATATATAGAGGCAGTACAACAGTTAAATGAAAAGGCATAGTTTGATCCCATGTACCTTGCAAATTTGTGTTCGAACTCCCCGATATAAGACTTCCTACCAAAGAATGACTTAAAACCTTTAAGTATCTCAGATATTGATAATGGAACTGCCGTTGTAGGAATTTTTCTTAGCAATTTATTGAACCCTCATTTTTTGCGTATGGCAAAACAAATGTAAACTTGTTTCCGGCAGAGCTTACTAAATTCTATACTAATGATAGTCAGCCGTTAAAGGTCATGATCAAGGCAGTCTCGCCAAGGCGAGGTTGCTTAGCAGGAAACGATTAGTGCCTTGTTCGGTATTTTTTTGTTTTTTCAAAAACCATGGTTAATTGCTTTGTGTGTGAAACTTCAGCTTGGCCTAAATATTTCAATGCTTCATTCAGTGTTCCATTAATTTCAGAAAGTTTTTTAAGGTCTACCCTTCTTAAAATATCGATATTAACAGGCCTTTTGGCATCAAAAAAAATTAACGACTTAAGGAACTTTAAACACACTCTTGAATTTAGTTGATGAGAAATAAATGATGCTTCTTCTTCTGAATTGCATGGAATAAAATAACAAGTGTCATCAACCATGATTGGTTTTCCATCATACTTCCCAATTGCACAGAAATGAATATCTTTATAAAGACCCGAAATACAAACCTTCCATGCAGTAAAGCTATAGCTGCCTATACCGAAAACAGAAAAACGAGACCGCTTTTCATATATAATACTTTTCCTTCTGTCTAAAATATTTGCATAACGTTCTAAATAAGACCACGTTTTTGGTGCCTTTATCTTTAATGCCTCAGTATTATCTCTTACAGTTTTTTGAGTAACGACTACATATTTCCGTGGTTTAAGACGGTTATTGCCAAGATCTGATGATTTTAGCAGTGGATATATATACTTGTTTTCAATTTCTGCAAGTTCTCCAAAACCATTTATATATTTATCTCCTTCTCTTGTTAACTCCATGACTTTTGCAGCGTCATGTTTAATTCCGGATCGCCATTTATAATACTCAAGCCCATCAACTTTACGATATCTTCTGAAACCATCTAAATCAGCTACTAATTCTTTAGCATATATTCCAAAATGATTTAATTTTTCCCCAAAAGATAAATTATTGAAAATATAGGCATCTTTTGATTTCTTTTCAGGGTTTATACAAGTGATAAATAAGCAAGCATCAACAGAAACATTGAAATGCTGCTTCGCATCAATCAGATGGATAGAGCTGTCAGCAACTTGAGCATCAATACGCCAGAAATACCTCAAAACCTTTCTGGCTGTTGCTGTTTTGCATAGCATTGCTACCCGTGCAGTACATCCTTGCAAACTTTCTATCAGTTTTATTAGCATCCATTCTGCAATGTCAAAATTGGCTTTACCAGTTTTAGCTGCAAATCCTCCAAGTTGCTGAAAATTACTTTTCTTTGGAAGGTTATTACTTCTTAACGAACCAAGTACTGAACTAGTAACCCATGGAGGATTACCTATGACTAATACATTATCGTGCTTATGAAGAAATTTAACCCAATCAAAAATAAAGAAGTCATTAACACTCAAAATTAAATTACCGTTACTTTTAATAGAGGACTTTAAGGCATTGATATAATCTTCATCGATATCAAATCCATAATACTTACATTTGCTTCCCCATTCCCGCATACCGGCTTTAATAAAAGAACCATTTCCGCAAGTAGGTTCAACTAAGATTGATGGGGTTGGAAATATTTCTTTTAAAAAAGTTGTTATCTTTTCCGCGAACTCAAGAGGCGTTTGAAAATCTCCAAATTCTATTCTTCTTTTACCTACCATTATCGAACTCTTATAATTCCTTTTATATTTCCAGCTTCCTGAATTACACGACTGTATTGAAGTCGCCATTGTAAAGCATTTGAAATTGTAAGATAACCAATCTCAGGAGGGTTGCTTAAAACTTCTTTTGCTAAATTCCTTGCTTGAATTTCATCAGCGGGAATTAATCGTTCTTCAAAAAAAGCAAAAATATCATCCAAATTACCATCATTTTCTAATATTTTTTTAAGTCCAGATGTTGTTTGGAAATCCGCAGTACGATGTTGTTCAACAAATATCGCATGTTTGATATCAAGACGACCAGTTCTATTTTTATTATCTTTTTTCTCATATACAAAAATAATTAGCGAATAACCCAAGCCAAAAATCTTCTGTTTTGCTGATTTGAAGGGACAAGATGATTGAGGTTGCCTTATACTTGTCACTTTCATATCAATTAATAACTCGGGAAAATCTATTCCCCTTGCCGAAGATCCTTCAACGTAATCATACTTTGTCTTCAAATATTTTTGAAATTTATGCTCCAAATAAGTACCAACAGCCTTTCCGTCAGTCACTCCAAATAAAGATGGTTCATCATGGCAAGATTCAACCTGTGCAAACTTTCTTGCCTCATCTTGTAGTAATTTTTTTGTTAACTTAATTTTTGGCATAATCAGTCTTATTGTTTTTTGATACTTAACTAATTTATTCCTATGAAAACAGGACAAAGAAATCTTAAAATCTTCTTAATTCTTACAAAAATAATATTTGTAAGATATAGACAAAATTTTGTAGATGTTAATACGCTAAACACCCAATTACCGATATCCTGCTTTTACCAGAATTATGGGCGCAAACATTGTTATCGGAAAGCCTATCGGTATCGTTTCCTTTATAACAAGACCCTTAGAAGTTAGGACTGTGGTTAATTCCTTCAACGAATATGCGTTTAGAGTTACTTGAGTATCGTACATCCACACAAATTTGAAACTGAAATAAACAAATGGGTTTCTCTTGTTGCGGACATCGAATATTATAAAACCGTCTCGTTTACATACTCTTTCCATTTCTTCGAGCGCTGCAACGACATCATCCTTAGTATAGAAATTATAAAATGTATTTATGCATATTGCAATATCTATAGATTTATTGAGAAAAGGTAGATTCTGTGCATATGCTTTCAAGAAATTCAAGTTATGCAGTTTCCGCTTTTGGAAACTTTCATTAGCTATCTTTAACATCTCATGATTTGCATCAACACCTACAACCTTAAGTGTATTCTGTTTTGTCAATAGATTTTCACATAAGAGCCCGTTTCCACAACCAATATCAAGCAAAAGACCTTTCTTATTATTTATTAGTTGCCTTACTTTATTCCTTATCTTAAGACGAAACAAGTCAGATGTCAGATCACCTCTCTCATCAGGCTTTGACATGACATGACGAACCAGATCCGTCAATGGACGTAAGATTTTACTAAACATATGTTTTTTTAACTTGACTATATAGGAATTTCTATTTTAAGCCTATGATATACTTAAGGGGTTCACAAAATGTGAATACCTAGATTGACAACCCATTAGTATCAGTATAATTTTCAGTAAACGATAAATTTTCATATAACCTTTAATGTGAGGTGGTTATGATAAAGATTAAGTTTACCCTGTTAGATAAAACAATGGAGCTTGTTCAAGAAGATAAGCCCAAACAGTATCAAACAGGGTTTACTGAAGGAGACATAAAAGCTTTAAATTATGAACGATACCATCATCCTCATCCACGAGTGCAGAGAAAGATGGAAGCATTATGGTTAAAAAGCCCGCGAGAACCTCATAATAAAATAGCACAATTAACAGGCATATCTATTAATGTTGTTACATAGTATATCAAAGAATACGAAGCCGGAGGAGTAGAAAAACTAACTGGACTCAACCGCAGTGAAAAACAAGTCAGAAAATTTCTCAAAAAGATCGGTTTACGCCATCGCAAAGTAGGCACAATTCCCTCTAAAGCCGACGTTGATGAACAAGAAACCTTTAAAAAAACCTTAGACCCCATGCTAAAGGAAGCCAAAGAAGGAAATAGGACTGTATTTTTCGTTGATGCAGCCCATTTTGTTTTAGCTCCTTTTTTAGGATACCTTTGGTGCTTTACCCGATTATTCCTCAAGGCCCATTCCGGCAGGCAACGATTTAATGTCCTGGGGGCTCTTAATGCTATAATAACCCATGAGTTGGTTACCATAACTAATGAGACTTACATAAATGCTCAAAGTGTTTGCGATTTACTATGGAAAAATGCTCATTTAAAATTAGAGACACCTACCCGCCTGAACTATTCGGGCAGGTCTCTCTAATTTTAGACAATGCCCGTTACCTGCCTGAGCGTCGCACGCAGACCGGATGGAAAGCAACTCGTATTGACTCGCTATACATAGCCTGAAAAGGAGCATAAGATGTTACTAACGCAGTTGAAATTGAATTTATCAAAACAACCACCACCGAAAATCACATCTAGCTGGGAGACTATCGCGAGGTAGTGAAATAGCAATTTGCAGAGCTAAGCTCAGCTTTGTAGTGTAGACTTTTAGGGTGTTTCCGTTGATTTATAAGGACTTAGCTCACCAAAACACCCCGAATTGCGAAAGTCGGGTTAGCTTATTTCCATTCACAAATTTAAAGGAGTAAAAAATGGCTCTTGTACCTATGAAACTCATACTCGACGAAGCTAATAAAGGTGGTTATGGTGTTGGCGCTTTTAATGTTAATAATATGGAGTTCCAACCAAGATGATTCAGGACGCTATAAGCAGAGGTATGCGGAAAGTTAACATTGATACTGATGGCCGTTTGGCAATTACTGCAGCTATCCGAAAGTCTTTGTAGAAAAACCGGCTGCTTTTGATCCAAGGCAGTACTTAGGCCCGGCAAGAGACGCCGTTCGTACGTGGATTATAGAAGAGATGAAGGCTTTTGGTACAGCCGGGCATGCAGAGGATTATAAACCGGTGACACTTGATGATATGAAAAGGTTATACGCTACAGGTTAATGGGCATACATTTTTTTAAAAAATTATCCGGATATTACACCTGTATATAGAAATATTCATTCACTTTTGTTTTATATTTCAGTTTATTATTGACAAAAAAAACCATTATTGATAAATTTATCACTTTCCTAAATTTTCGATTCAGGTATAAGGCTGGAACTTTGTAATATGTTGGTTGTCGATAAGTCAAAAGAGGCATTCAGGGAAGCCTTAAAAAGCATTCCCGGTAGTGTAAACAGCCCTGTAAGAGCATTTGGGGCAGTAGGAGGTAATCCTCTATTTATAGAATCAGGTCATGGTTGTTACATCAATGACATTGATGGTAATAGATATGTGGATTATGTACTTTCCTGGGGCCCGTTGATTTTAGGGCACCTTGATAAGTCAGTTGTAAAGAGCCTGAAAGAAATCTTGAAAAAAGGCACAAGCTTCGGGGCGCCGACTGAACGGGAAACACATCTGGCTCAACTCATAAAGGAGGCGATGCCTTCAATTGAGAAGATTCGGATGGTTAATTCGGGCACTGAAGCTACAATGAGCGCTATACGGCTGGCAAGAGGCTATACCAAAAGAGACATTATTGTAAAGTTTGACGGTTGTTATCACGGGCACGTAGACGGCCTCCTTGTCCAGGCAGGTTCAGGAGCTACTACGTTAGGCGTTCCCACAAGCCAGGGAGTCCCGCAGGATTACATACGAAACACTATAACCATACCCTTTAACAATCTTGATGCCGTTAAAGAGGTTTGTAATAATCGTGGCGAAGATATTGCCTGTATTATCATAGAACCTGTTGCCGGAAATATGGGTGTGGTGCTTCCTAAAAAAGGATATTTAAAAGGTTTAAGGGAAATAGCCGATAAATGTGGGATTGTTTTGATTTTCGATGAGGTAATGACTGGATTCAGGGTTTCATACGGGGGCGTACAAGAATTATATAAGGTAACCCCCGATTTAACTACACTTGGCAAGATAATCGGTGGAGGCCTGCCTGTAGGAGCCTATGGCGGCAAGGCGGAAATAATGGACTGCATATCACCAACCGGCCCGGTATATCAGGCAGGAACGTTATCGGGTAATCCAATGGCAATGGCTTCCGGAATTGCTACACTGGAGAAGCTAAAAAAGAGGGGTATTTATAAGAAACTGGAAAGAAACTCCAAAAGGCTGACCGAAGGTATAAAGAATGCGGCCAGTGATGCGGGAATACCTACTTATCACACCCGTGTTGGTTCAATGCTTTGCACATTCTTTAGCGAAGAGGAAGTTTGTGATTATGAATCAGCTAAAAGATGTGATACGAAGCGATACGCATCTTATTTCCATGGGATGCTGGAAAGAGGGTTTTACTTTGCTCCTTCTCAGTTTGAGGCGGCTTTTGTTTCAACCGCTCACAGTGAAGAGGATATAGATGCGACTATAGAAGCCAGCCGTGAAGTTATGAAGTCTCTAAATTAATTGGAGAATATCTTACGTTTTGAATCTGAATGATTCGAGTAGCACTTTTCGT
This sequence comes from Candidatus Brocadiaceae bacterium, assembly GCA_919901575.1. GTDB lineage: Bacteria > Planctomycetota > Brocadiia > Brocadiales > Scalinduaceae > Scalindua. The sequence continues at coordinate 9,107 of CAKKPF010000042.1, read as the reverse complement.
GCCCTGGGACTTACTGGTGGGATTGGAGCGGTAATGGCCGCTTGCATCCTGATTGGGTATTTTATAGGGCGTTATCTTGATGCAAAATTTGGCACAGCGCCGTGGTTGCTTATTGTTTCTTTGCTTATGAGCATGACTGCCGGTTTTTTAGAAGTATACAAGATAGTAAAGAAGGTAATGAGGGAAACTACCAATAGCGATAAAAAGAGTTGATATGTTAAATATATATGAAAATTCGCATAAGCTGCTAACTGTTAACAAAAGTTTTGTAAAACAGGCTTTTTACGCTGCGCTGTTTGTTTCCATATTGATGGTTTTAGCCTCTTTTCGCTATCAATCTTTTGAAATAACCATAAGCCTGATAGTTGGAATTATAGTTAGCTTTTGTTCATCGTTCGTATTGTGGCGATGGATAAATTATATATTCAGCGACCTGAAACCGGGTGCTGTTCCTAATACTAAACCAAGTCCCGCAATAAAGTCTGTTGCCTTTGCATTTATGGGTATCGGGAAGATATTCGCACTAGGACTGGTTTTTTTTCTCATTTTTAAATTTTTATCTATTAATGTATTTGCCCTTTTTATAGGGATCTCGGTAGTTCAATTAGTTGTACTTTCGATGATAGCAAGTATAGTTTTAGTGAATCTATTAAATAACGTTAGAGGTGTTAACAGCGGATCTGAAAAGCATCAATCTCCCGAACACGATAAGGGTGTACATGTTAAATCAGAGTCTGTATCGAGAACCCATTACCATCAGATAGCAGAGAATACTTTATAGCTTACAAATTTACGAAGGAGTATAGGTTTGACAGAAGAGACGCATGGCGGTTCGGAAGGTGGGATACCGGAACTTCCCACGTTTTTTGATTTGCTGCCCATAGACAAGCATACCGAGATTTTTGGACTGTCTATGCAGCATGAGTTGGTGCCGATAATGATGTCTATGCTGATCATTATGTTTCTTGGGGTGTTTTCGATGGTAGCCACGCGTAATCTGAAGAAGATCCCTGTCGGTCTGCAGGCATTCCTGGAAATTGTGGTAGAAGCTCTTGACAATTTTGTCAAATCAGTATTGGGAAAGTTGTCCGATAAATTCCTGCCATTTATCGGCAGTCTCTTCTTATACATCCTTATAATGAACCTTATAGGCCAGATACCGGGGTTTCATTCTCCAACAACAAGTTACAACACAACTCTGGCGCTCACCTTATTAGTGTTTATCGCCACTCAATATTATGGTCTTAAACATAATGGGCCGGTAAAATACTTTAAGCATATGCTCGGAGAGCCGAAGTGGATGGCTCCAATGCAATTTCCATTACATTTATTACAGGAATATTTAACACGTCCATTGTCTCTCTCTGTGCGTCTTTTCGGGAATTTAATGGGGCAACATACTGTACTGGCGATATTCATAGGATTTTCTCCTTTATTGCTGGGTTTAATTCCTATACCGATACAGTTCCCGTTTGTTTTATTAGATATGTTATTAGCGACACTCCAGGCCTTTATTTTTGCATTCTTAGCCAGTTTCTACATTGCAGGAGCAATTGGAGAAAAAGATCTATAATTTTTTAGAAAGGAGTTAAAAAATGATTTATTTTGCAGGTTTAGCGATAGGTGTAGCTATGCTGGCTTTTGCCTCATTAGGTTGTGGTATTGGTCAGGGTATTGCAGTTTCCGGCGCTGCGACGGCAATAGCAAGGCAGCCCGAACTGTTCGGGAAAATTCAGATTATTATGTTTATCGGTTTGGGTTTTATTGAGGCGTTGGCTATTTATTCACTGGTTTTGTCCTTCATATTAATGGGGAGATTACCGGCTACCGAAGCCGTGTTGAAGATACTTGGCGCTCATTGAGAAACGTTTGAGTAATGCGCCTGCCAGAACTGATATTCGAGGCAGGATAGGCAAAGATGAGTTTGTAAAATAAAAGAAGTAACTTGGGAGACAAAATGTGGGAAATTTATTAGAGGCATTAGGCGTCAATTTCAAAATGGTCCTCATACAGGCAGTAGGTTTTCTATTCCTGCTGTTATTGCTGAGGAAGTTTCTCTTCGGCAAGATCAAGGACATGATAAAGGCGAGGTCTGATGAGATAAAAGATACGTATAAAAGAAGTGAAGATGAGAGATCTGAGTCGGAAAGGCTGAAAGAAGAGTACCAGAGAAAAGTCATAAAAGCTGAAGAAGAAGCCGAGGGAAAGATTCAGGCCGCAGTAGTTAAGGCAAAGGAAATCAGTGATGGAATAATCAAAGATGCTAATCAGGTCGCAGCAGACAACAAGGCCAGGGCACAGCAAGGTATCGAAGTGGAAAGAAAGAAGGCTTTGGCAGAGGTGAGAAACCAGGTTGTCGATCTTACAATCCTTTCATCTTCCAGGTTAATTCAACAAACAATGCACCGTGAAACGGCGGAAAAATTAGTGGACGATGTTATTAAGGGAGTGGGGAAACTGTCTTGATAGAAAAGAGCTTAGCAACAGGTTATGCACAGGCGTTGTTTGAAGTGGCCAGTGAACGGGGCGGCGCCGATGATATAGAAAAAGATCTGGAAGGCATTAAGGATCTATTAAGGACAAACAGGAAACTCCGCGATATTCTGTATCATCCATCAATTATTAGAACCGACAAAAAAGACTTAATTGACAAAATCATTGCTCCTCAGTGTTCCAGTAAGTGGGTTAGAAACCTTCTCTATATCATGATAGATAAGAGAAGAGAGAGGTTGCTGGACTATCTACCAGATGTATTTAAAGGAGTAGCAAAACGAATAAAGGGCGTGGTGTCCGTAAAAGTTCAAACGGCGATTCCGTTGACCGAAGACAGGCTTGCTAATTTGCAAGAAAGCCTTAAAAAACTGACAAAGAAAAAGGTGGAATTAGAAACTGAAGTAAATAATGAAATAATTGGTGGAATGGTAATAAGAATTGAAAATAAAATAATTGATGGAAGCGTAATTAATCACTTAAAAAATCTAAAAAAGAATTTGTTGAAAACTGCCCTGGCTTAAGGGCATTTTCATTTTTGTGGGGGTATATCAGTTATGACTGTAAGACCAGATGAAGTTGCTTCGATAATAAAGAGAGAAATCGAGAAGTATGAAGATAAATTAAAGATGGAGAGCGTTGGCACGGTTCTCCAGGTGGGAGACGGTGTTGCCAGAATCTATGGATTGGATGACTGTATGTCAAACGAATTGATAGAGTTTCCGGGTGGCATATACGGAATAGCCCTTAACCTGGAAGAAGACAATGTCGGCTGTGTTCTGCTGGGGTCGGATTCAAACATAAAAGAAGGTGATACGGTAAAAACAACAGGAAAAATTGTAGAAGTTCCCGTTGGCGAAGCGCTGCTTGGAAGAGTAGTGAATGCACTCGGTCAGCCGTTGGATGGTAAAGGGCCGATTGCTACAGAAAAAACTCTACCGATAGAGGGAACTGCGCCAAATGTTGTTGAAAGACAACCCGTAAAGGAACCATTACAGACCGGGATAAAGGCTATTGATGCTATGATTCCAATAGGCCGGGGGCAGAGAGAATTGATAATAGGTGACAGGCAGACAGGCAAAACGGCAATATTGGTGGACACAATCCTGAACCAGAAGGATACGGGAGTTATCAGCATTTATGTAGCAATTGGACAGAAACTTTCTACGGTGGCTGGTGTTATTAAGACACTTGAAGACAATGGAGCAATGGAAAATTCAATAGTCGTTGTTGCTTCTGCAAGCGAACCTGCACCCATGCAATATATTGCTCCCTATGCAGGATGTGCGATGGGAGAATATTTCAGGGATAAAGGAAAACATGCTGTGATAATGTATGACGACCTTTACAAGCATGCCGTTGCATATAGACAGGTATCATTATTGCTCAGGCGGCCTCCGGGCCGAGAGGCGTTCCCTGGGGACATTTTTAATATTCACTCCCGATTGCTGGAGCGGGCGGCTAAATTAAATGACAAACTTGGAGGCGGGTCATTAACGGCGCTTCCGGTGGTGGAAACTCAGGCTGGAGATTATGCCGCTTACATCCCTACGAATGTTATATCTATTACAGACGGACAAATTTACCTTGAGAGTAATTTGTTTAATTCAGGAGTTCGCCCCGCAATAAGTGTCGGACTGTCGGTATCAAGAGTTGGAGGCAATGCGCAGATTCCCGCAATGAAGAAGGTTGCAGGTGCGCTGCGACTCAATCTGGCACAGCACAGAGAACTGGCCGCATTTGCTCAGTTTGGCTCAGAGCTGGATAAATCAACTCAGGAACAGTTAACCAGAGGTGAAAAATTAATAGAAATCTTAAAGCAACCGCAATACGAACCGGCGCCTGTAGAAGAACAGGTTATAATAATATACACCGCCATTAATGGCCACCTTGACGATATACCAACCGATAAAGTAAAAGACTTTGAAGGTAAATTCCTGCAATTTATTAGAGATAAACATTCAGGAATAGCAGCGGAGATAAAAGAAAAAAAGAAAATTGAGGAAGACACAGCCAGGAACCTGGAAAGGGCTATTAAAGAGTTTAAACAAGAATATAAATAATAATCTATTGGAGTCCCTGCAAAAGCAAGGGGGGAATGTTACCCATCCATTTCGGAAGCAATGTCATTGAATTAAGACGTAGCGGAAACCTTCAGGTTTCCATTACCATGTCTAAGTGTATAAATGGAAGGCTAAAGCCATTCCGCTACAGTTTGCTGATATACACTGAATTTATGAAAAAATCCTTAATTCAATGACATTGATTTCGGGAGAATTACAGGTTTATTTCGGATTAAGATATTATGGACAGTTTAAGAGATATAAAAAGAAGAATCAAGAGCATCAAAAACATTCAGCAGATCACGCGCGCAATGGAGATGGTTGCTGCTAACAGACTTAAAAAAGCTGAAGCCAGAGCCCTGGCTGCACGGCCTTATGCCCAGAATATCACCAACGTCCTTAGTCATATAACTGAGTCAACTCCGGAAAAGGCCCATTTCTTTACTCCAAAAAAAGAAGTTAAAAAGATTATGGTTATACTGGTTACTTCAGACAAGGGATTATGCGGGGCTTATAATACAAATGTTATACAGAATGCACTTAAATTTATCAGGGAAAATTCCCAGAAAGAATTAAAACTCCATTTGTTTGGCAAAAAGAGCAATATTTTTTTCCAGAAAAGACCATATACAATTGAGCAATATTATACCAATACCGTAGAACAATTGGGCATCTCATCTCTGCAAGCTGGTGACAATAAGATAACGGAAATATCCGCAAAAATCATCAGCGATTTTGAAGATGGTGTTTTTGATGAGGCCCACTTGTTTTTCACTAAATTCAAGACCGTTATGAAATCTGAACCTGCTGGATTAAGGCTGTTGCCAATAGCTGGCACTGGCGCCTGCTCAGAAGAGACAGAAGAAAAAAAGAGTATGATGGTGGATTACATCTTAGAACCGTCATCAGATGCGATTTTCTCAAATCTTCTACCCAGATATATAGAATCCCAATTACGTCAGGCAATATTTGAATCATTGACGGCTGAATTCGCAGCACGAAGAGTCGCGATGATTGCCGCTTCAGAAAATGCCGAAGAAATAATTAGTGAGCTTACGCAAACATATAACAGGGCCAGGCAGGAGGCTATCACCAAGGAGCTGCTGGAAGTCGTTTCCGGTTCTGAAGCATTAGTAAAATAAATTAATAATTTTATATAGTTGTATGGTAAGGAAAGAGAGGTAATTACGTTGAAGAAAGGGGAAGTGGTACAAATAATAGGTCCGGTGGTGGATGTAAGGTTTCCCCCGGGAAATCTGTCTCCCATTCGAAATGCCATAAAAATCGAGGATAAAAGAAGAAATATAAGCCTTATCGCAGAGGTGGCACAGCACATAGGTAATGATACTGTCAGATGTGTAGCGCTTGCGTCCACAGATGGGTTGGTAAGGGGAATGGACGTTACTGATACGGGGGGACCAATTTCAGTGCCTGTAGGCCCGGAAGTCCTGGGTAGAATATTTAACCTGTTAGGCGAGCCGTTAGATACAATTGGAGAAGTTAAAACAAAAGAACGTTGGCCCATTCATCGTACGGCACCTTCGTTTGAGGAGAGAGAGTCGACAACCGAAGTCTTTGAAACCGGGCTAAAGGTCGTTGACCTCCTTGCTCCATTTGCAAAAGGTGGAAAGGTAGGACTGTTTGGAGGTGCCGGTGTTGGGAAAACGGTTCTTATTATGGAGTTAATTAAGAGTATTGCCAGTGAGCATGGTGGGTTTTCAGTATTTGCCGGAGTGGGTGAGAGGACAAGGGAAGGAAATGACCTCTGGCTTGAAATGAAGGAATCCGGCGTGCTGGATAAAACCGTTCTTGTCTTTGGACAGATGAATGAACCGCCGGGTGCAAGATTAAGGGTAGCCTTATCAGGACTCACAATGGCAGAGTATTTCAGGGATTCTCAGGGACAGGATGTATTGCTGTTTATTGACAATATCTTTCGTTTTGTGCAGGCAGGTTCAGAAGTATCCGCTTTATTGGGACGAATGCCTTCTGCAGTTGGTTATCAGCCTACATTAGCGAATGAGATGGGAGACCTGCAGGAGAGGATTACGTCTACTAAGAAAGGTTCCATAACTTCGATGCAGGCTATTTATGTGCCTGCGGATGACTTCACCGACCCTGCGCCAGTAGCCACCTTCCCGCATCTGGATTCTACCATCTGGCTCTCAAGGCAAATTGCTGAGATGGGTATCTATCCTGCAGTTGACCCTTTACAGTCAACCTCTCGTATTCTTGACCCCCGCATAGTAGGGCAGGAACACTATGATGCTGCCAGGGAAGTGCAGAGGATTTTGCAGCGCTATAATGATCTGCAGGACTTTATAGCCATATTGGGTATGGAAGAGTTGTCAGAAGAAGATAAACTTACTGTGGGCAGAGCCAGAAGGATACAGAGATTCCTGTCGCAGCCATTTTTTGTTGCAGAACAGTTTACCGGTATAAAAGGAAAATATGTTAAGATTGAAGATACCGTAAGAGGGATTAAGGAAGTTATTGAAGGTAAGCACGATCAACTCCCCGAACAGGCTTTCTATATGGTGGGCGGCATAGAAGATGTTGTAGAAAAGGCTAAAGAAATGAGAAGCAAGTAGTAAATTTAATATCCTTCGGACAGATTTCATTTGCAAACCGTAGCGGAATGGCTTCCTGCCCCCGCCAGAACGGCTTTCAGGCTGTTTGTCGGGCTGGCGAACTGACTGGTCAGGCGGGTAGCCTTCCATTGTAATTAAGTAAATTGCAGACTCCATGCGTTGAAAACGCTAAAAAACCTTAAACATTCTATTAAAGGGTTAATGTATATCTATGGCTGAAAGGACTTTTAGTTTAAATGTAATTACCCCGGGAAAGGTAGTCTACAGCAACGAAGTAACCGCTGTAATTGCCCATGGCACTGATGGGTACTTGGGCATCTTGGCACAACATGCCCCCCTTATCACCACTCTTGAACCAGGCCAGTTGAGTATTACCGAGCCTGATGAGAAGAAAGTTACATTTTCTGTGAACAAAGGCATTATGGAGGTGAGAAAAAATAAAGTAGTAGTTCTGGCTGATGCTGTTGAGAAGTCATAAACACTTGAACTAAGCCGTATCGAAAAACCTTTTTACCCGACGGTTTGTTTGGCGGGTAGGTTTCCTTTGCGCTCTTTATTTCGAACAAGCTCAGCCCTTCGATATACTCATGGTGGTGAGCCTGTCGAACCATGCGGTGAACTATTTCTCTTCCAACTTGTTCGGGTTGAGGGAATATGGTTCATTATTAGAATCTAAAATCCCTTTTCTGAAAGTAATAATAAATTTTCTCTGGCCTTCATGTTTGATTCTCTGTTTATCAATCCTACTTATAGCTAGTGCATTACAACGATTGGACAATATCAAGATTAAAGACTCGACCCTGTCCTTTCTCTTTTCGTTTATGGCTATTGATAGGAAATAAATCGTCAAGGTGTTTTCAGTTAAATAAGGTAATAAGATTTGTCTTTCGATAAAAACAAAGATGAAGTCTATAGTATTTTAGGGTTAGTTGGGAGTTTTGGCTTCACAATAGCAGGCGCTATAGCTGTAGGATATTTTTTAGGTAGTTATTTAGATAAAAAACTTAATACCGCTCCATGGCTCATGTTGTCTTTCATTATGTTAGGAATTGCTGGAAGTTTTATAGAATTTTTTAAGCTGATAAAGAAGTTGTCCAGAGACCAATAAAAAGCAAGGAGCAAGACTTCTGGCTTTGTGTATCGTGCATCTAAACTTGATGTATAGGAATTTCAATCTTGTAGGGGCAATTCGTGAATTGCCCATGCATGCAAATAAAAATGGTCGCCGAAGGCCTGATTTATGGATATAATGTCAATAAACAATAAAAAGCCTTCGTCCTTGTTTGACGAAAGTTTTCCGGATCGGGTGATCAAGACGTCGGCTCTGTTGTCGCTGTTTATAATAGCCGGTTCACTATCGTATATGTCTTTTGTGTTAACGACAAGCATTGCCATAGGATGTTTTATTAGCATTGCTTTATTCAAGACTACCTGGTGGACGATACAATATGTGGTGCGGCATAATAGGGAGAAAATCAAGGGGATTTTACTCTTGATAAGTTTCCTGAAGTACTTTATCATAGGAACAATGTTACTTTCGGCCTGCTTGTTATTAGAGATTAATGCTGTCGCTATGTCACTTGGTTTAAGTATCGTAGTGGCAGTAATTGTTATGAAGGTTGGAAGCATATTATTTGTAAATCTAAAATTTTAATTCAGTTTCTATTTGGTTCTCGTTTATACAGGTTAAAAATAAGAAAGGGGTGTAAGTTCTGTGTCAGCAAGTGGCGGAAGTGAAAGCACAACTGAATTACCAACGTTTATAGATTTTGTGCCTATCGAACATTATACCCAACTATTAGGCTTAACGAAGCACGAGTTAGTGCCCCTGACTATGTCTGCCATGATCATTGTATTTCTGGGCATATTTTCTATTGTTGCCACAAGAAGGTTGCAGAAAATGCCTGGTAGGCTTCAGGCGTTGCTTGAGCTTATAGTGGAAGGGCTTGAAAATTTTACCAGA
>CAKKPF010000041.1 GCA_919901575.1 Candidatus Brocadiaceae bacterium | reverse complement strand
AGATTATTGTGAGGAATATGGATTAATGGAATATCTGAAGCAAGTTGACTATGAAGGAAATACTAGATGTGAAGATTGTTATAGATTAAGGCTTAGAAATACAGCCAATTATGCAAAAGAAAAAGGGTTTAACGCATTCTGTTCAACGTTACTTTTCAGCAAACAACAGGATCACGAGAAGATCAAAGAAATCGGTGAACAAATATCAGAGCAAGTTGGCATACCTTTCGAATATAAAGATTACAGGCATCTTTGTGAATGCAGCCACGAAATTGCAAAAAAGAAAATGCTATATAGACAATCATATTGTGGTTGTATTTTCAGTGAATATGAAAGATACAGAGATACAACTCGTAACTTATACGGAAGTTGGAAGTTAAAAGAGAATATGACTAATAATAACCCTCTCAAAGAGGAACCCATAAATTGTTCATAATTACTTCAAAGATTAAATACGTCTTATTTGGCCTGGTTTCTATCTTGTTATTAATTGCACTGCTTGTATCTTGTCTCGGTACCAGCAAGAAAACAGAAACCGTGCTTAAATATGACAAATACCTGAAGAACCCGCCAGACATTCGTGTGTTATTACAAAAAGATGTAGTAGAAACAGAAATAGAAATTAGTGACTCTTATAGTATTTCAGACCTTGACAGTAACAAAACTCTGGCCAGCAGGACAAATTTGCCAAAGTCAGTCATATACTTAGAATCAGGAGAATTTCGAACAAGGCCACTGACCCCTCATTCAGCATCTGAAGCCTCTGCTACTTTTGTGAAAACAAACCGTAGCGTCGGCATTGTTACTGATAATGGTTTTGTCAGAATTGATAAATCAAAGTATCGTGGTAAGCTTATACTGGTACCACAGAATAAGGACAGATTCTCTGTATTGGAGGAAATAGGTATTGAAGAATACTTACCCGGCGTTATTGATGGAGAGATGCCGGCAATGTGGCTGGATGACGCAATACAGGCACAGGTAATTGCCGCAAGAACATACGCAATTTATCAGAGAAAACGCAAAGACCATGCTCTGTATCACATAGACAAACTAGACCTTGCATACAATGGTTCTTACAAATACCAACCAAAGACAAAAGAAATAGTTGATAAATCCAGAGGTACTGTAATGATGTATAATTGGGAACTTTTCCCCGGATATTTTCACAGTACATGTGGAGGTCACACAGAAGACATTTATACCGTGTTTAATCTCAGGAGCATCCCCCCTTTAAGTGGTGTAGACTGTGGGTACTGCAACAAATCAAAATACTATAACTGGAAGATTAATCTTAAAAAGGACGAGATTGAAAGAAAACTGGATAATGCCAAATTTAATGTAATAAAAATAAACAATATAGTTGCTGAAGAAATCGGACCCGGCGGCCACTGCTCTACAATCAAGATTGAACATTCAGGAGGAACAAAAAGGATTAATGCAAACGAGTTTCGGCTTATAGTGGGCCCAAATCACCTACGCAGCACAGCTTTTAAGGTCGAAAATAATGGCAACTCACTAACCTTTGACGGGAGTGGTTGGGGACATGGCGTTGGATTGTGCCAGTATGGAACACAAGGCATGGCAAATTCGGGATTTAAATGGTTCGATATTCTAAAACACTATTACCCGGAAATTAATCTGGTAAAAATTTATTAAGAAATAAATTCCATTGGAGGGACTTTGCATTTCAGGCTTCTGGCCTCAGACAAATACACAAAAGCAAGATGTGGGGAAATATCCACGAGCCATGGTTTAATCACCACACCTGCTTTTATGCCGGTTGGCACACAAGCAACTGTAAAAACATTGACACCTTCTCAGTTAAAAGAAGCAAATGTGCCTGCTTTGCTTTGCAATGCTTACCACCTGTTTCTGAGACCTGGAGAAAATGTTATTAGAAAACTTGGCGGGTTACATAAATTTATGCAATGGGATAGGGCTATAATTACTGATAGTGGTGGTTATCAGGTATTCTCACTGGCAGGCTTAACTAAAGTAACAGATGATGGTGTCGAGTTTCAGTCTCCGATAGATGGTTCTCGTAAATTTCTAGGCCCTGAAAACGTAATGGAGATACAAAATGCTTTAGGGGCTGATATTATAATGGCTTTTGACGAGTGCCTGCCTTATCCATGTGAAAGAGACAGGGCGAAACAATCCATGTATAGAACGATAGACTGGGCAAAACGCTGCCTTAGTGCTCACAAAAATAAGAGCCAGGCTTTATTTGCCATAGTACAAGGAAGTGTTTTTAAGGACATTCGTGAAGAATGTGCTGATAGACTGGTAGAAATCGGATTCAATGGATATGCCATTGGCGGCTTGAGTGTTGGCGAAGGGAATCTGCTGATGAACGAAGTGCTTGAATATACTGTGTCACACTTGCCTGAAGAAAAACCCCGATACCTGATGGGTGTTGGATTCCCTGCAGATATTCTGGATGGAATTGAGCATGGAATTGATTTGTTCGACTGTGTAATACCGACCCGAAACGGCAGAAATGGCTGTGCTTTTACGTCTGAAGGCAAATTAAAGATTAATAATAGCCGTTATAAAGAGGACGAGAAACCTCTTGATGAGAATTGCAACTGTTATACTTGCAAAAACTTTTCAAGGGCATACATCAGACATTTGTTTACAGCAAACGAGATACTGGGACTGAGTCTTATGTCCCTGCATAATATAAGCTATTTTGAAGATATTATGGAAAAAGCAAGGCAATCGATAACTGAGGGTAATTTTAAGACCTTTAAATCTCAACTTCTTGCACTACAATAAAAATTACAGTTTATTTTAAACTCGGAAACATTACATTTTTTTAAAGGAGACTCTAAATGAATTTCTTATTCTTATTGCAAACAGTAACAAAAAATCCCATGATGCAATTTTTACCGCTTTTGATTATAATGTTTGCAATTATGTATTTTCTAATCATCAGACCCCAGAAACAAAAAGAGAAAAAAAGGCTGGAAATGATTTCAAACGTAAGAAAACAGGATAAGATAGTAACATCTGGAGGCGTGCATGGTGTCGTCGTATCCGTAAAGGAAAATGAAGTCATAATCCGGGTAGATGATGTCAAGGATGTAAAATTGAGAATTGACAAAAGCGCTATCACATCCGTAACGGTAACAAAAGGTGAACAAGAAGACAACTGAACAGAATAAACATACTATAAGAGCTAAGGAGACAATTTAGATGCCAAAGAATTTGAGATGGAAGATACCATTGATCGTAATAATTATTGCTATTGCCATAATGGCATTATGCCCGCCATCGGATACACCAATAAAGTCAGAAAAAATTACAGAAATAAACGGCAAAGTAGTTGACCGTTCTATAATAAATGATTCTTTTTTTAGTTTTTTGTTTAAAAGCCCAATAATAAAAGAAACAATAATAAAGAAAGAAACAAACGATAAAGGCGAAACCGAAATCCATAAGAATGTTGAGTACATCGCCAGAGGGCAAATTAAGCTTGGCCTCGACTTAAGAGGAGGTTCTGAACTCCTGTACAAGATAAAGGCAGAAGAAAAAGGTGAGCAACACCCCGGGCTGACAAATGAAATAATATCATTGTTAGAAAAAAGGATAGACCCACAAGGTGTATTAGAATACAGGCTTCAGCAACAGGGTATGCAAAGGATCCTCATACAGGTTCCCGGTGCGACGAAAAGCGAAACCGAGAGTCTGAAGCAGCGAATAACCCGACTCGGAAAACTTGAATTCAGACTGGCTGTCCCTCCTGATAGCAGCGAATACAGTGATGCTAAAGCAGGAAAACCTGTACCGGGTTTTTACAAGCACTGGCTCAGGAAGAAGAAGGGGGAAGAAGCAGAAACCGAGGATTGGTTTCTGGTACGAAACAAGATCGAAGTAACGGGGGAGCGCCTTACAAGGGTTTTCCCAGACCGCAAAGACATAAAGCCTGTCATCGGATTTGAATTCGATCAAGAAGGCAGGGCCATATTTGGACGTTTAACGGAACGTAATATTGGGAAACCATTAGCCATAATCCTGGACGGAACTCTATATTCCGCTCCGGTAATACGTGACAGAATTCCAGGTAAAGGAATCATAGAGGGTAACTTTACTCAAGACGAGGTTAATGACCTGGTAGCCGTGATGCGTGCAGGCAGTCTTCCTGCAGACCTTGAATTGGAAATGGAAACTACTGTTGGTCCAAGTCTGGGTAAAGACTCAATCAAAAAAGGGCTTCTTGCAGGTATTATTGGCGGAATATTTGCCATACTCTTTATTTGCATCTATTACCTGGGCGCAGGGACTGTTGCAAATGTCGCTGTCATCCTCAACATATTTTTAGTTGTAGGAACTCTAGCCATCCTGAATGCAACACTCACACTCCCCGGTATTGCCGGCCTCGTTTTGATGATAGGTATGGCAGTTGATGCAAATGTCTTGATCTTTGAAAGAATAAGAGAAGAAAAGGCCAAAGGCAAGGCAATAAGACTTGCTGTTAAAAATGGTTACGAAAGAGCTTTTACAACGATCGTAGATTCAAATTTAACAACCTTAATCACTGCGCTTATCTTATATGCGGCGGGAACAGGCCCTGTAAAAGGATTTGCCATAGTATTGATAGCCGGTCTTTTGATCAACATGTTTACCGCCGTATTTGTTACAAGGGTAATCTTTGAGCTTTTCCTGGGTATAGGCGTTATGCGCAGTTTCTCAATGTTACAGATATTCAGAAATCCAAAAATATCCTTTGTGTCTTATATGCGCATTGCCATGACAGCTTCACTTGTCTTGATCATAATTGGCATTTCAGTATTTGTATTGCGAGGCAAAGAAAATTATGACATAGATTTTACCGGAGGGACGCTTATTCATTTAAAGCTGAACAAACCAACACCTGTTGGGAATATTCGAAACAAACTGGAAGTTACAGGTTATCCCAATGCTGAAGTCCAGAATATATGGGCGAGTGGAGACGCCACTAATACAATAAATGATTCAACTGAATTTGGAATCAGGATTAGGAGTTTTAACAATGACAAAACCGTTCAAAAGATAGTGAATGACATACAAGGCGTAATTGATGAGAAGTTATTCAGCAAAATCAACTATAGTGATCCTTCAAATTATCAGTTAACCTTGAATGAACCTGTAGATGAACTTGTCATCCAGGATTATCTGAAAGAGGCTGGTTATGGACGAGATAGCATTTTTTCTGTATATCCTATCGGAAAATCAGGCAAAAGATATTCATTTAGTATTTCCGGACTGACACAGGAAAGATCAAGGGTGGAAACAATAAACAACGTAACCACTCTCTTCACAGGTCTTTTTGATATTTCATCAGTAAAACCGCAATATGGTGATATAAAAGATGACCTTCCTTCTATTACAGACGATCCGAGGAATACACAATACAGAGCGGTCTCTACAATGATTATAGATCTTCAAAACCCCGTTGATCCCAACATCCTGGAAATAGTACTGAAGAACGAAGGTTACAAAGACATTGTAGTGTCGGCAAGAGAAACGTCAGGAGGAAAGGCTGCTTTCAAAGAATTACAAGTTACAGGACCAAAAGATGTGCTGGAAACTATAAAACTAATGGGAGTTTCCTTAAACATACCTCCAATTAAGATAGTCGACACTTCATCAATTCAAATTGAGCTAAAAGATAACATTGATGAAAATTCTTTAAGGAAGATGGTTTCAGGCTCAAAACAATTGAGAAATTCAGTTGGTGAAATAACCGGAGTGGATATAACGTCCAGAGATTACATGATAGGCATGAAAGCATTAAATGCATCAAAGATACAGGAAAAGATACGTGAAGATATTTTTGCGACCTTCAAAGACAAGATTTACACAGAAAATTCAGATGCAGAGATGTCTAAACCCGATCCATTTAAAAGGGTGGTCAGCATAGGTTCGACGGTGGCCGCTGAAATGAAGAGCAGAGCGGCCCTTGCCCTGTTTTTTGCTTGCCTTGCGATAATTATTTATATATGGTTTAGGTTTGGTGAACTAAGATTTGGGGTGGCCGCTGTATTGGCTCTTGTCCATGACGTTTTAATTACCGTAGGTGCAGTTGCAATCGCTGATCACTATGGAAATATATTTGGTGATATAAAAATAAATCTGCCCATGATCGCTGCCTTCCTGACACTGATCGGTTATTCATTAAATGACACAATTATAGTATTTGACCGCATTAGAGAAAACCTTGCCGGCAAGCACAAAACGATAACAAAAGAGTTAATTGACGCTAGTATTAATCAGACTTTAAGCAGAACCACTCTCACTAGTTTAACCACCTTCGGTGCTGTAGCTGCTCTTTACTTTGTTGGAGGAACGGCGATACATGGTTTTGCATTTGTCATGATGGTCGGTGTCGTGGTCGGTACATACTCTTCTATCTTCATTGCCAGCCCGATCCTGCTTGACTGGGAATTCATTAAAAAAGTCTTCAGGGTAATTATTATTTGTATATTCTTTCCAATCTGGATTGCATATAAACTTTTACATAAAACACCAACAGCGCCAAAAAGAAATCCCTTAAAGCCGTCTAGGGCATAAATCAACCATTTTCATAAAGAAAGGAAAAACTATGAGAAGAGATACACAAATCGGAATAATACTCGGCATAGTAATACTCGTAGTTATCGGAGTGTTTCTTAGCACAAGGACCACTGACAAAAAAACAGAAATACCAGATTTAATTTTGTCAGAAGAGGGTACAGCAGAATCAGAAATTAAAGAAATTGATATAAACGAACTTATCAAAGAGAAAAGAACAACAACAGCAAAAGAAACTACACCTGTAGAGAAACATTCAAAAGAAACCCCCATTAAATCTTCTAAAGACGATACTTCATTAGAAGGCAAATGGGAAGGAATTGAAACTGCCTCTATCGAACCTGAAGAGACATTTTCAGAAATACCTGTTGCAGAAGAGATAACAGAGATAACGGAGAAAATAGAAGTAGCACAGCAAATCCCATCCGATGATAGAGAAACAATAACAGAGGAGAATCATAAACGCTCATCTGTTGGTGTCTCAGACAAGATTATTCACAAAGTACGACCGAATGATAACCTTTTAAATATATCGAAGAAGTATTACGGTGACGAAAAAAAATGGAAAAAGATATATGTGGCAAACAAGGGCAATGTGAAAGATCCGGATACCCTTTACATTGGACAAGAATTATTGATACCAGAAATAACGAATGAGAAGAAAAAACCTTTGGGCTCTGAAGTCCCGCTTGAGAAGAAACCGAAAAAAGGAACGGCCATAAACTCCGGGACACACATAGTAGCATCAGGAGACACACTTTATAATCTTGCAAGAAAATATTACGATGACTCTTCAATGTGGGACATTATTTATGATGCCAATGAAGAAACAATAGATGACAAAAAGTTACTAAAGACAGGCCAAATTCTTATTATTCCAAAATTGTTAGTACATTAAAGATATGGCAGTAAACTGCAATTATAAAGAGCATAGCTCCGCAATATATTAATAAGAAATGGTGGATAATGCTTGCCATTTGAGTTCATTTTTTAGGTACTTTTGAAATTCCTAAAATATATATAGATGTATTAGCCACGAAAGGACACAATATGAAGTTTTTTCTTCAAACCATTATAATATTTTCATCTAAACAGTTTGCCATCCTGGCCGTTTTTTTAATAACTCTCGGCATCTGTATTAATTCGATAACAGCACAGATAAATGAGAATCAGTCCCCCATGTTTATGCACGATCTTAAACATACAGGTCGTAGCTCATACCAAGGGACAAACTCAAATGGAATAAAGTGGAACTTTCTAACGGGTGGTGAAATCTGGTCATCTCCCGTAATAGGCCCTGATAATACTATTTATGTTTCCAGCACAGACGGCAACATCTTTGCGCTGAATTCAGATGGGACAGAAAAATGGCATCACAAAACAGGAGACGAGTTATACAGCACTCCTGCCATAGGAGATGACGGAACTATATATGTTGGCGGTAAAAATAAAAAACTTTTAGCTCTTAAACCTGATGGCAAGATTAAGTGGGTATACTTTGTCGGTTCGGACGTATATTCTTCCCCAGCGATTAATGGAGATGGAACTATATATATAGGAGCATGGGACGGAAACCTATATGCTATTAATCCCAATGGCACAAAGAAATGGTCCTACAGAACGGCTACTAACATACTTTCATCATCACCGGCTATTGGGGATGATGGAATAGTGTATTTCGGTTCACAGGATGGACACCTGTATGCCGTAAGTCCTGAAGGAAGAATCAAATGGAGTTTCCAGACAGAAGCCAAAATTGATTCTTCTCCATCAATCAGTGAAGAAGGTATTGTCTTCATTGGCTCTCATAATGGAACATTGTATGCACTTGACTCTAATAACAATGGTAAACTGATTTGGAAATATAATATTGGTTCGAGAATAGACGCTACTCCCGCCATAAGCTCTGATGGGACTGTTTATGTTGGTGCGAAAGATGGCAAGCTCTATGCTATTAATTCCAACGGAACATTGAAATGGTCTTACGACACAGGTGAAACCATTACATCATCTGCCGCTATAAGCTCTGATGGGACGATTTTTGTAGGCTCGTGGAATGGGAATTTGTATGCTATAAAACCAGATGGGGCTTTGAAATGGAAACATGTTTTATCACTTTTCCCAATACTTTCATCACCGGCTATAGACTCAAAAGGTTCTGTATATGTAGGAAGCACAGACTGGAAGGTATATGCATTTGGTAAGTGATTGAATAAGGAGTAAAGAAATGGGGTATGTTTTTACTGAAATCAAGTTGAGTAATCCCGGCCAGCCGGATTTGAGTGCTATACTGGTGAAAGCGCTTGTGGACACAGGCGCACTTATGCTTTGTATACCAGAACACGTGGCCATTCAACTTAAACTTAAGACGGAATCTGAGAGAGAGGTTTCAGTTGCTGATGGACACAAGATGAATGTGCCTTATGTTGGGCCAATCCGCGTAAGTTTCGGAAACCGCTTTTGCTTTGTGGGTGCACTTGTTCTTGGCGATGAAGTACTTTTGGGAGCTGTTCCGATGGAAGACATGGATTTGGTAGTATCGCCAAGCCGTCGAGAAGTTACTGTAGATCCTGCAAGCCCTAATATCCCGCATGCACGTGTCAAACCGCAATGGTACATTCAAAAATAACTAGTAATTATGTGGTATCTGCAATTTTTTTCAACCCTGAAATAGTCTCTTCAATTTCTTCCATAGTATTAAAATAACCCGGGCTCAACCTTATCGTCCCTTCCGGAAACGTTCCAATTCTCTGATGTGTATAAGGAGCGCAATGCAAGCCAGGCCTTACGGCTATATTAAATGTGTTATCTAAAATAGCGCCGACCTCACCAGGCTTTAATCCTTTTATGTTTATGGATACAATTCCCACCTTCCTGTCTTCATCAACATTACCATATATCTCGAACCTGTCGTCGCTCTCCAATGCACTTACCAGTCTCAGTGCAAGTTTACGTTCGTGTTGTCTGATTGTTTCTATACCTTCTTTAATACAAAACTCTATACCGGTTCTCAGGCCAACTATCCCTACTGAATTAGGAGTTCCGCTCTCCATCTGGAATGGAAGTGTATCTGGTTGTGAGATTGACTCAGGCTCAAACCCTGTACCGCCTTCTCTCCACGCACGTAATTGCACGTTTTTTCCAACGTGCAATCCCCCACTACCCGTAGGTCCAAATGGCCCCTTATGTCCCGTAAACGCCAGCATATCTATATGCTGTTCCTCCACATCAATATCACACACACCCACAGTCTGGGCAGCATCAACCATAAATACAATGTCTCTTTCACGAGCTATCTCCCCTATCTCCCTGATCGGCTGTATAGTTCCCAAAACATTAGAGGCATGGGTACAGACTATTAATTTTGTATTTGATCTGATAGCCTTCCCTATGTCATCAGGACTGATAAATCCGTCATCTGAATTCTCCACCCTCGTTACAGTGATTGCACCCTGCTTTTCCAAACCTGATAACGGTCTTGAAACAGAGTTGTGTTCAAGTCTGCTGGTTATTACGTGATCGCCTTTGCGCAGTAACCCCTTTATACCCATATTAAGTGCGTCTGTGGCATTGAAGGTAAATACCAATCTCTCAGGACTCTTTATGCCGAGAAACCCCGCCACAGTAAACCTTGCCTTCTCGATCTCCTGCTCTGCTTCAACCGACATACGGTGCCCGGCGCGTCCCGGATTAGCGCCCTTCTCCCTCAAGAATTTATCCATCGCTTCATAAACACACTCCGGCTTTGGAAACGTAGTAGCTGCGTTGTCTAAATATATCATAACAATTTACATACCAAGATATTTTGAATATAAACCTTTCGCTGTACTAAAATCATCAGTTCCGGTAATAATGGCCCTTCCATCAGGAAAAACCGTAAACTCATGATCCTTGACTTTAAATTTTAACACAAATGCATTACTTCTTGCATCCGCTATAGACGCCAGCCTCTTTGCTAATTGCTCTAAATCTATGCTGCTAATATTCCGACACATTACCTGTACGGCATTCTTACCGCAAAGGAGCGTGGTCATTACCCCATCCTCAGCCTCAAGATAGCTATACTTGTGTAGTTTACATGTTGGACAATTATTTAAATCGTTCAAATCTGCAATGTCTATTTGTTTGAATTTTGTATCCCACACATCAATCTCAATCAGCGTTTTGTTTATTGATTCATAATCTTCTGCCAGAATCTTGATTGCCTCAGTTACCTGAAGCGACGCTATAATACCTGCAATTGGCCCGATAACGCCGGCAGTATCACAGGTTGGAAATGAACCCATTTGAGGCATAGTCTCAAAAACACACCTGAGGCAAGGAGTCTTAGAAGGTATAATATTCATTACCAGCCCCCTGCTCCCTATGCATGCTCCATATATCCAGGGAATATTATTCTTTACACAAGAATCATTAATTAAAAACCTCGTCTCAAAGTTGTCGGTGCCATCAAGAATTATATCAGCATCTTTAGTTAGTTCTTCTATATTAGCATAATTGACATCAGTAACAATTCCCTCTATATTTATTTTAGTATTAACCCTCTGGAGTTTTCTCTGAGCTGCTACAGCTTTGGGAAGACCTTCTGCAATATCATTTTCATCAAAAAGTATTTGTCTTTGCAAATTACCCTCTTCAATGAAGTCTCTGTCTATAATCCTTATGTGTCCAATACCTGCCCTTGTGAGATAACTGGACGAAACAGTTCCAAGCGCCCCACAGCCGACTACGACAGCATAGCTGTCTATTAATAACTTTTGACGTTCCTCGCCTATATGTTGAAAAAGTATCTGACGTGAATATCTTTCAAGTGATAGCATCTTTATCTATTATGAAATCTAAGATAGGAAAAGAAATGCAAATCCAAAGAATGATCAGTACGAATGAAAGAATACTTCTGTTATATATAGATAAAAAAAGCTTGCAGTTCAAACAACTGCAAGCCTTTCGTAAAAATGCAGATCAAAAGAAATAGTTTCCAGATTTGATGGTTATTATGATAATTCAAAGGCGTTTAAACACTCTGAATCTCCGGTCGCAATAGCCTTTTCTCTTGTGTGCTTTATCTTCGCATTAGTTCCTTCGCCGAATCCTGAAATCCATGAATTTATCATATCGCACATGGTCTCAAATGATGCGCCTGCATCTTTCCAGTACTGTTCATGGACACATTCGGTATGATCCCATGTGGTGCGGTCATCAGCCTCACTCTGCGCCTGGGCCCCCCTGTCACAGGGCATCCCGTCGCACAAATAAGATTTAAGAAGCTCGAATGCCTTTTCGGCAGTACAATCACCACTAACTCCTTTTTCAACGAGCGCTCTTTTACCACATTTCACACCGTTATCATGAGCAGCTTTTATTACCAGCTCCTTTGCTTCATCACCATATTTTTCACAAAAAGCAGCAATCGTAGCAGCTTCCCGGGTTTCAGCCTTTATGATCAGATTTTGTATACCCTGGTGTATCGGCACGTTTTCGAGTAATTCCTCAAGTGGTGTATCCGGGTTTGAGAGTGGATGTTTATCGTAAACAGAGTTCAAAACTTCATCAGCCTCCCGGCCATATTTTTCCTTCAATGCATCAGCAATACTCGCCTCTCTTGCTTCTGTAGTTTTTATCTTGTTGTACATCCAATGATGCACGGGCCCTAGAACCAGACTCATTATTAACCACTCCTAATTTAATGTTAAAAATAATGGTATTAAACGGCTTCAACTTCCTGAATTTCAGGAACATCTTCCTTAACCCTGACCTCTATTCCATGCTTGAGAGTCATAAGTGCGCTAGGACAGGTGCCACAGGCGCCTTGCAATCTAACCTTAACAATGCCGTCTTTTACGGCAACAAGTTCAACGTTTCCACCATCCGCCATCAAGGCAGGCCTGATTGTATCCAAAGATTTCTCCACTCTTTTTTTCAAGTCATCTGACATTATCTGTACTCCTTTTCTTAATATTAAACAAGAAATATAGTTATATATCAAAGAAGTCAATCCCTGATTAATCGGAGTAACCTCTTTAAATGTATTTACTTGCCTTCGTTAGCCTTATTTTGAATTGCCTCATTCAGTTCTTCGATAATCTTGTCAGGAGTAGTATTGTGCATCATAGCGCCAAAAGCTATGTCTTCTGTCTTCGAACCTGGACAAGTAAAACAACCGGAACCAAAATATTTCTTGAAAACCGGTTCTGTTTCAGGATGCTTCGTAAAAACCTCTCCAATAGTTGACTTCTTTGTAATCGTAATTGGTTCATCACTCATAAATTTTTACCTCAATGTTTTAGGTTAATCTTCCTTTGGTTTTCTTATGCTCACAAGAATATTAGTAACAAACATAAATATTCCTATTGCATTCAATACCGCAAATGCCTGCTCCGGTATCTTACTACCTCCGTATCTGCTGATTCCCCATGTGCTTACAAAACCAATTAAAGCCACATTTGCCACCCAGAAATGAATGATGGCCAGCTTTGGGAAGGCTACAGGGTTTCCATTAAATCTTGGTAGTATGTGATATCCTACTCCGTAAATCATCATAGACATCCATCCCAGCAACATTAAATGGGTATGTGCATGAAACAACTGATTGCGGTAAATATTACTAAACATGAAAAAAGCTCCCATAGTTGCGGCAATGGCAAAATATATTACACTCATTCGTATGAAATTCTTCGCTACTGGGTCCAATCCACACCCCCTCCTTATAAATATATTGTAAATCTAAACTTAGTAATCAAGAAAATATCTCAAATTCTGACTTTTGTCAATAAAAAAATGATGTCCAAAGAGGGTCGCCTTTTTTGTTTGATTAATTGTTTTCTTTTGTATAAACTAACTCGTCTAATCTTTTATCTGAATTGAGAATTTTATTCAAGCATCTATCTGTCATAGGCATAAGACGGACGGGTATTCACATATAAAAACAGAAAATACATCACTCAATTCGGGTTTCACTTAATGTCAGATAATTATGTTAGCCATA
>CAKKPF010000040.1 GCA_919901575.1 Candidatus Brocadiaceae bacterium | reverse complement strand
TTTCGAAGGTAATAGTGAAGTAGTCGTCATGAAACCCGGCGACTATATCAACATACCCGCTCACAAGAAACATAGAGTAGAATGGACTGATCCCGAAGGAGAAACTATCTGGCTGGCCGTCCACTATTAATAATTACACTTAGAATAAGGGGAGCAAAATGATTTGGCCCAGACATTGAATATGGGGTATACTTCATGATGTTGAAGCAAACTTATATGCAAAATAGAAAGGTTCTATTACTGACTAATCTGGTAAGGGTAAAAGAGTATTCAGATACTCTCACCATCCCGTCCCCTATGATTAACAGATCAGGATAATATTACATAAAAGATACTATACAGCTAGGTGACTATTAAGAATATACTTGAAACAATTCAGATATACTATAAAATCCGTTACTATACAGAAACCGTAGAAGAACTTGTTATATTTTGATTTAATGTGATTACCCGATGAAGTAATAAGAAAAGGTAATAAAGAGGG
Source organism: Candidatus Brocadiaceae bacterium (assembly GCA_919901575.1). Taxonomy (GTDB): domain Bacteria; phylum Planctomycetota; class Brocadiia; order Brocadiales; family Scalinduaceae; genus Scalindua. The sequence goes on along the minus strand of CAKKPF010000040.1, from coordinate 2,080 downwards.
AGCAAAGAAAAAGCGATTGAAATTGCAAAGAAAATGTTATCAAAAGGTGTAAATAGAAATAATATCGTAGATTTTACAGGATTATCTAAGTGGGGTCACCCATTGTCTAAATAAGGAGATAAATTATGACGATAACTGAAATAAAAAAGATGTCCATTATTGAGCGTTTACAAGCGATGGAAGAATTATGGGATTCATTGTGTCATGAAGAAAATGAAATCGAATCACCAGAATGGCATAAAGATATACTTGAATCTAGAAGAAGGAAAATTAAAGAAGGGAAAGCTGAATTCATATCCTTGGAGGATTTAAAAGCAGGCAATTACAAATGAAGCTACGGGATGTATTTCTTTTAAAAGAAACTACTGTAGATTTGGAAGAAGGAAGACTTTTTTATGATTTGCAAGGAAAGGGTGTTGGTGATTATTTTTTTGATTGTCTGATTTCCGATCTTGAATGTTTAAAGTTTTATGGTGGAATTCATAGAAAAAAGTTTGGGTTTTATCGAATGCTTTCAAAAAGATTTCCATTTGCTATTTACTATGAAATAGATAAAGATATCGTAGAAGTAGTTGCCATATTAGATATGAGACGCAATCCATCTTTGATACGAAATAATTTAGGAAAAAGAAGAAACTAACCGTTTTATTCAGGTGATGCAAAAAGCGGCAATCCTGAATAATTACGTTAGATTATAAAAAGAAATAGAAACATTTGCAAACCTGTTGATTTATCAACGAACTATTTTCAGAAACAGTGACCTTTAAATCATGCTCAATTCAGTTCTTAACAGGTTGTCCGAGAATGTGAGACCTATGATGGGATAATTTGCTTGACATTGTTGCATGCAAGGAGTGTAATATTTTTTATTATTATAACTTTTGAGGAAACTGTAGATCAAACTGCGGTTCAAAAGAAAGAACAAAAACTGGTAAGTGCTCGTAATTGCCTCACAGTCAGTATAAAAACAATGGTAATCCGCTTAATCTTTGCCTTCATGTGCCACCATAGCAATAATAAATTGAAGAATATTTAATTCAAATCAATTCAATAGAAAAATGAAAAAAATATTAAAAGTCTACTTAATAATTTTCATTTTATTATCAAATCTTTTTTTGTGCATCTTGAAAAACCACGCCAATGAGGATGTTGAGTCGCCACATATATATCAAGAAAATGAACGAGCCGAAGAATTTTTAAGCACAAACCAAAAAGAAAAAAACCAAATCATTTTAGATGTAGAAGAAGCACTAGAGATGAACGACTTTGAACAGGCAAAAAGAGATGATACTATTGAATCGCATGAAAAGTATATACATAACTATCCTGATGGTAAATACGTACAAAAAGCAAAAGCAAGATTAGAAAAAAAGTATTTTGATAAGGCGATTAATACAAACACGCTCGAATCATTTTACGACTTTCTGAAAAATTTTCCTCACAGTACTTTACAAACAAAAGTATTTGATAAAATCATAGAATTAGCTTTTCAAAAAGCCCGGCAAGAAGATTCGATTGAATCGTACGAAAAATTCCAGAAAGTTTATCCAGACAGCAAATTTGTACAAGAAGCACAAGACAAGATCAAAGAGTTAGAGTTTGCTGATGCAATAAACCAGGATAATGTAAAAGCTTTAGAAAGTTTCATTAAAAAATATCCTAAATATCCATTAGTAAAAAAAGCAAAAAAACGTATAGAAGCAATTCATTTTGATGATGCAAAAAAAGAGGACACAAAAAAGGCATATGCAAAATACTTAGAACGCTGTCCCAATGGAATATACCTGGAAGAAGCTCAATCCAGAATAGACTTCTTGGATTTTAAACCTTATAAAGAAGAAGATAGTATCAGTTCTTATAAGCAATTTATCCAAGAAAATCCTAACAATAAATATGTCAAAGATGCAAAGGCAAGAATAGACGAATTGATTTACACTGACTATAGAGAAAAGGGCATTTTAATGGGTCTAAAGAAATTTGCCAAAAGATATCCTGAAAATATATATGTAAATGAAGCCAAGAATGATTCTAAGTTGTGTTCAAGATTAGACTGTTTTCAATCCATGGCCAATATGTTAAG
>CAKKPF010000039.1 GCA_919901575.1 Candidatus Brocadiaceae bacterium | reverse complement strand
ATTATGGGATGCATGATAAAGATATAAAGAAAGTGGTGAGTAAAATCAAAGAATTTTATGGAACAATATAAAGACATACAGATGTTTCAGATTCCAAAGAATAATATTTTCTGTTTCTATACAAAGCTCAAGTGAAAAAGACCCTGTTCTTCGACCGGAGAAGCTGAAGCCTTATGTCTTTCCAGCCTCAAAGAATAAAAAAATCGAACACTTACCAGTTCGAGACTATGAAAGGTGAACTATACCCATTTCAAAATGGTTTTGGTGTTTGAGCCGATTATTTGAAAACTTTCAGTCAATAAAGAGGATATATCTTTCTTGTATCTTTTAATTCGTCTAAAAAAAGACTTACATGCTTTTTTGAATTCGTCAAACGTTTCATAGTATTCCTGGATTCAAGTAACAAGTGCAAATATTTCTATTAGTTTCTATATTGTTAAATACTTCATTAGGAGTAAGGTTACCCAGCGTTCAACCATATTAAGCCATGAACTGGAATTGCAACTTGTGAAAGAATTGCCAGTAGTGTAATAACTAAAACTCCAGATACGACTATCCATTTCATAAGACCTGATCTTTCTACTCTGATATTTATTAACAAATCATTGTTTCACGTCCAACATAATATTGCTTACTATAGTTATATCGCAAGCACAATCAGATATCGTTGAACACTTGTCACGTAAGAATGGAGAAATATGAGAAAGACTAAATCTTATAAACAAATCAATGTCAAATTACCACCAGAGGTAGTGGTTTAATACGATTAATTAACCTTTATCATACAACAACTTTCTCTTGTCATATATCATTGCAACAACAAAAGATATGTACAGTAACACAAACATTGCGATTATAACCGGAAAATTATTTAGTACAATGGGGTCCTTATTAGTAAATGAGAATAAAGTCGTCCCATAGCAGAAACTAATACCCAAAGCCACAAACTTATGAAATAAATCACTAGAGTATTTTTCTATGTAGCACAAAAGAATCGCAACCGGAGCAGACAACATAGCCAGATTATAATCAAAACTCTCGGCAGGAATGGTCATCATTCCAATAACGCAAATGAAAAACAGATAATACCTTATCCAATCCTGCCTAACCCAATAAAAGCTGCAGATAACCAGCAGTGTCAACAAAACAAAAACTATTATAAATACCAGCTCAATAAAACCGATATAATCAACAATGCCTGGGTGTTTCTTCGAAAAGTAAAACAAATAATTCTTTATTGAATGGTTGTTTATCCAGATATACGGGCTGACAAACCTGTCAGTAATTATTGTTACAAATAATTTAAAATGACTCCAGCCAAAAACCATTAACAACATAACGTTCACCAGAAGCAAGATTATAATCCGTACAATTCCTTTTGACTTTTTATCACACAGAGCGTACATGGTTATAAGAATTGCTGGGGAATATTTTAACTGTATCGCAATACTTAACAGGACATACGACAAAAACACATACTTATTTTTCTGGTACAAATACACTGCCACACAACAGAAAAACATCACTATTGAGTAGAACTGGCCACGCTCAATCTCAAACTGCAATCCATATGAAAACAAACCTACCACTGAAAACAAGACTACAAGAGGAGGTAACGTTTTAGTTTTTAAAAAAAGAACAGGAAATATTAATGAATTAAACAGATATGCTAATATAGTGAGCACTGTCATGATGTAATATGCTTGAGAATCTGACAAATACATAAGTGTCGCAAAAAACAAAATCTGTATTGGAGTGGCGCAATTCACTCCATGCAAAGACTGATACTCAATGAACCATTTCTTTGCAAAAACCACCATCGCCCTTGAATCAGTACCAATGGGACTCACTACCGGTACGTATGGAAAGAATTGCATTTCCTGTTGTTCATTAAGGAAAACAGGTCGAACAAAAAACAAGAAATAACTTAGAACAATTCCCAGTAGTGCCCAATAGATGACTGGAATATTCGCTATAATGCCCGGCAGTTTCAACCACCTTAAATAATCAGTTTTCAACACCATCCTCCTGAAACAAACAAAACAATAAAGAACATTACTTTGTTAAAAAACTACGCGAAAAAGTATTTTTAAAGCCCTAAGTTATAGATTTTCATAACTTGCATCACATCAATGCACTACGCGTGTTTCTATGCTTGATTTCATCCCTTTCTCCTGCTATTAATTGCACTTACAATTATCAAATTATGCAATCACAGGATCACCTGCCCGACTTGCCGTTCAGGCGGGAAGGATTTGAGTATGTTTAAAGCGAACTTATCTCTTCTCAATAGATTTCCTATAAATTTCACGCCATGCTTCACCAGGAAACAAATGGCCGTGTTCGTACTTGTCATTTACGCCTTGTTTAAAGACTATAAAAGAGAGTCTATTTCAAACGGGCAACATATTTACAATAAAACCGAGATTAGTCAAGAAAAAAAGAAAGAGGGCTAGATTTGGAATTTGGGAATGGTGATTTTAATGAAACCCAGGGGCAGACTTTGAAAGCAGAATATGCAGTCAGAAAGAATCAGGTTATTTATGTCGCTTCCTTATTTATTACGATGTAATTTGAAATGTATCCGCAATAAGTAATCCTACCATTTGACCTCAGGGGCATCTCCCCAGAGTAACTCCAGGTCATAATAGCTTCGCATTTCTTTATTGAAGAGATGCACTATGACATCGCCGTAGTCAATGAGTATCCATTTTGCTTCCCGGTAACCTTCTATTCCAAACTTCTTTATTGAAAGTTTCTTCAGCTCTTTTTCTATTTCGTCGGCAATGGCATAGAGTTGCCGTTCATTGATTCCTGTACAAATTACGAAATATTCTGTAACAGGCGTAAGCTTGCTGATATCAAGTATAATTATATCCCGTGCCTTTTTCTTATCAGCGATTTTCGCGCATACAACCGCAATTTCTTTTGAATCTAACGTATTAATACCCCCCAACCTGGCCGAGCCAGAACATATAAGACATTCATCCATTTTTGGTTCTGGCTCGGCCAGGTTGTTAAATGAAAACCTACGATTTTCAAACTTTCCCTTAAAAATAGCTAAATTAAAAAAAATCTGCATTAACCAGCTGGTTGTGGCGGAAGAAAAGCCTCCTTTTCGGGAGGAGTCCGGTACTCTCCCGAAATGCAGGACACTTAATTCCACTTGATATTGGGCAACCAGTGCTTAGCTCTCTGCCTCTTCTACATCTTCGTATTGCCCCTCTATCGACCTGAGCTCCAGCAGACTCGTACCGCAATAGTGACAAAACTTTGCATATTTTGGATTTGTATCCAAACAGTCTTCACATCTCTGGTAAAGCAAGGTACCGCAAAGCATGCAAAAGTTCGCCCCTTCCAGGTGGTGGTCATATTCACAGCTTGCGTTAGGGCAAGCCGTATCACTACTCTTGTTTAATTCTTCATCCATTTTTGACATAATAACCTTTTTAATTAAGATGTAAGAAAGCTCCAATTTTTGGTGAAAACTTTACTACCAGCCCGGCAAAGACAACTGAAACAATTGACATTAATTTAATAAGGATGTTCAGTGAAGGGCCTGATGTATCCTTGAAAGGATCTCCCACGGTATCGCCAACGACAGCGGCTTTATGAGCATCAGAACCTTTACCACCGTACTGTCCTGTTTCTATATATTTCTTTGCGTTGTCCCAGGCGCCGCCTGCATTTGCCATGAAGATGGCCAGGAGAAATCCTGTTGATAATCCGCCGACCAACAATCCCATACTTCCGGAAACACCTAAAACCAGGCCGACAGCTATAGGAATAAATATTGTCAGTAAAGATGGAAGCAGCATCTCCCTCTGCGCGCCCTTTGTGCTTATCGCTACACACGCTGCATAATCAGGTTTGCCTGTCCCGTCCATTATACCTGTTATTTCCCTGAATTGTCTTCTTACTTCTTCTACCATCTTCCCCGCCGCCCTGCCGACAGCCTTCATAGTCAAAGCACAGAATAAAAATGACACCATAGAACCAATAAAAATGCCTACAAGGACTTTAGGATTCATCAGTGTAACATCGTAATAATCCATTAAGTCATCTATTTGAAGCGCTGTAGTTTCTACTGTGCGTCCGGCTATTTTGACAGCATGAACACCTGTCCTTTCCAAACTTATTTTAACCTCCTCAACATATACTGCTAATAATGCCATCGCCGTCAAGGCAGCAGATCCAATGGCAAAACCCTTACCCGTAGCGGCTGTCGTGTTTCCAAGAGAATCAAGGGCATCTGTTCTTTCTCTGACTATTGGCTCCTGTTTACTCATCTCTGCATTACCACCGGCGTTATCTGCAATAGGTCCGTAAGCATCGGTTGCCAGTGTAATTCCAAGCGTTGACAACATGCCTACTGCGGCAATAGCAATACCATAAAGCCCCATTGCGGCGCTTGAAAATCCACCTGCAAACATAAAACTTAACATAATTGCAACAGCAATGGTACTTACCGGTATTATGGTTGATAACATGCCTGTAGCAACTCCATCAATAATGAGAGTAGCGGAACCTGTTTTTGCATGGGCGGCAATGCCTTTTGTAGGGCCGTGATCAGCAGATGTAAAGTATTCAGTTCCTTTACCTATTATTATACCGGCAATCAAACCAGTAACTATCGAACCCCAAATTCCAAAATTTCCGGGTAGTAGGAACTTTATAATTACTGCAGACGCAATTACAATCAGGATTGAACTCAGGTTTACGCCCTTTGATAAAGACTTTAGAAGCTCCTTTTGCGACGCACCTTCTTTAGTCTTGATGATCATGATACCAATGATCGATAGAATGATTCCGATTCCCGCGATACACATCGGTAACACAAGCCCTGCAATACCTAAGCCGCAGGCAACACCCAATGCTGCGCTGGCGAGTATAGAGGCATAATACGATTCATACAAATCAGCGCCCATCCCGGCAACATCACCAACATTATCACCAACATTATCAGCAATAGTTGCAGGATTCCTGGGATCATCTTCCGGAATGCCTGCTTCAACCTTTCCTACCAGGTCAGCGCCCACATCCGCAGCTTTCGTGAAGATACCTCCTCCCACCCTTGCAAAGAGAGCCTGGAAACTTGCCCCCATACCAAAGCAGGGAAGTATTACGGCCATCTCAGTCAGTGAAATATCAGTAAATTTCCG
>CAKKPF010000038.1 GCA_919901575.1 Candidatus Brocadiaceae bacterium | reverse complement strand
TTTAAATGGTATCCAAAGATAGTCGGTGGGCGTTACGGTCTGGGTTCAAAGGATTTTACCCCTGCAATGGTAAAGGCCATTTTTGATAACCTCTCACAGGATAGACCAAAAAATCATTTCACAATAGGCATCAAGGACGATGTTTCCGGTACCAGTCTTGATTATGACGAGTCTTTTGACATAGGAGAAAAAGGCGAATTCCGTTCTCTGTTTTACGGTCTGGGAGCTGACGGCACCGTAGGCGCAAACAAAAATACCATTAAGATTATCGGGCAGGAAACAGACAATTACTCACAGGCATACTTCGTGTATGATTCGAAGAAAGCCGGCGCTACTACCGTTTCTCACCTTCGTTTCGGAAAAGATAGAATACACAAACCATATCTCATTAAAAAGGCGAACTTCATTGCATGTCATAATCCCTCATTTCCAGATAAGATAGACATGCTCTCAAATGCGGAGGATGGCGCAACATTCCTTCTTACCACATCTCACAATAAAGATGAGGTATGGGATGCGTTGCCCGTTGAAGTACAGAAGCAGCTTATCTCAAAGAAGATGAAATTCTATATTATTGACGCCATCTCACTTGCTGAAGAGATCGGTCTTGGCGCAAGGATAAACATGATAATGCAGACAGCATTTTTTGTTATTTCAGGCATCCTTCCTAAAGAGGATGCCGTTAAAGCAATAAAGACTGAGATCAAAAAGACTTATATGAAGAAGGGTAAGGAAATAGTCAATTTAAATTATAAGGCAGTAGATAAAGCATTACAGAATATTGTCAAAATACCTGTTCCTGATAAGGCTACCAGCAAAATATGCATGCGTCCCCCTGTACCTGAAAATGCACCTGAATTTGTTAAAAATGTAACAGCCAAAATGCTGGCCAACAACGGAGATTCTCTCCCTGTATCAGCAATGCCTGCCGATGGCACATGGCCAACGGGAACCACTCAATATGAGAAGCGTAATATCGGCGTTAATATACCAATATGGGAACCCGATGCCTGTATTCAGTGCGCTCAGTGTTCGTTTGTCTGTCCGCATGCAAGCATAAGGGTAAAGGCGTACGATCCATTACTGCTTAAGGATGCACCCTCTGCATTTAAATCCGTAGATGCAACGGGCAAGGAACTCCAGGGGCTGAAATTTACTGTGCAAGTCGCCCCAGAAGACTGTACCGGCTGCGGTTCATGTGTATTTAACTGCCCGGGACAGAAAAAGGACGCTGATGGAAATAAAATCGAAGGCGTTAAGGCCATAAATATGAAATTTCAGGAACCTGTACGCCAGGAAGAAGCAGAAAACTACGATTTCTTTCTCAACCTTCCTGAAACGGACAGGTCCAGGTTCAAAATTTCAAACGTTAAGGGAAGTCAGTTTGTAAAGCCGCTTTTTGAGTATAGCGGCGCATGTTTAGGTTGCGGCGAGACTCCTTATATAAAATTATTGACGCAACTGTTTGGCGATCGTCTGATGATTGCAAACGCAACAGGATGCAGCTCCATCTACGGTGGAAATCTGCCGACTACTCCGTATACTACAAGGGATGATGGCAGAGGACCTGCATGGTCAAATTCTTTATTTGAAGATACGGCCGAGTTTGGCTTCGGTATGAGGCAGACAATGGACAAATTTCACGCTCAGGCAATGGAATTGATAGACCGTCTTGCCGCAGAGCCTTCTTATGCAGATTTAAAAGATCTGTTTGGCGCAATAAAGGAAGCAGACCACTCGTCGCAGGATGGTATTGAGGAGCAAAGGGGCCGTATTGAAGAACTGAAAGAGAAGCTCTCCACAAATGAGTCTCCGGAGGCTAAGAGCCTGCTGTCCCTTGCCGATTATCTTGTTAAGAAGTCTGTATGG
>CAKKPF010000037.1 GCA_919901575.1 Candidatus Brocadiaceae bacterium | reverse complement strand
AAGAATAATCCTGCACACTACCGTGTTCACGTCGGTACAAATATAAACGCCTATGAGAAGAGTGGAGATTGGGAGCATTTCATTATGATAGCTCGTATTAATACGATGACACCTGATAACTACAAGAATTTGACCATGTTCCTAGAAGCATACGAAAAACATGGTGTTTATTGCTTGTTACCTGCCATTGGGGAGGAGGGATCGAAGGAACCAAAAGTTATTCAGGATCTGTTTCTATATAAGAAGTCACTCATTGTAAAGCCGGCTTGGCAGATTGGCGAAAATGACGAAGACTTTATAGTGCTGAAAGCTGATGATAAACCAATAATCCCAGAAGATGTAAAAGATGCTCCTGTACTTAGGGCCTTAGAAAAGAAACAAAGAATAAGAATGAATAGGAAGAGATAATTCCTGGGCCATAGGTTGGAAAAGCAAGTGGTCTGGGTGAAGTGTAACAAAATCCAGGGAGAGTTAACCTCCAAACCTGATACTATGATAATTACTAAGTCAATCATATTGTTTATACTTGCCGGACTTTGCGAAATACATAAATAAGGGTCCTTCCATGAATACATGTACTTTTGGCCCCTTTACGCAAACTTTCCTTTCTATAGGTTCTCTTTATTAGTTATATCTAAATTGAGCGATTTTATATTGTACATTACTGTAGCCGTCCACCTTGGCGGACATTTCTCAACATCTAATGGGTATGTGGAAATTTCACGTAAGTTACGCAACCTCAAGGTTGCGGCTACCAGCCCGACCCGTCCGAACGGCATGGCCGGGCGGGTACTCATTCTGGCGGGCAAAATCGCTCAATTTATAAATATAATAGAAATTGAAAGTTACAGATAATAATTTAAAAATCGGCGCTTATGTATATCCGGGCTGGCATTCTTGTCCCGAGCGAGACTGCCATTTTCCACCGGGTTGGAGTGAGTGGGACCTTGTTTTGAATGCTCCATCCCGTTTTCCAGATCATAACCAGCCGCGGCTGCCTGTTGATGGACCGTATGATGATTCAGTTCCTTCTACCGCACAGAAGCAGGTTGGGCTTGCCGGTGAATACGGTGTGGATTTCTTCGTGTACGGGTTTTTCTGGTCACGGGGAAAACGAGTTTTTGAGGCTGCCCTTGATAATGGATTTCTAGGCAAGGATGGCGGCGGTGATTTTCCTTTCTCCCTGATGTGGGCAAACCGTATGCCCCGTGGAGTCCTTCCGGTAAAACACAAACCTGGCGCTAATATCGATCCCGGCAGGCTTGTCTATACCGATCCTGATGATTTTGTGGAGTTGATAAGATTTCTTGAGGAAAGGTACTTTTCAAGATCAAACTATCTTCGCATAGACGATATGCCCCTGTTTTCCATCTTTGACAGCACATTTTTTCTCCGGCAGTTAGGGCCGGGTCTGGCGTCACTGGCAATCTACAAAGCTAAAGACTATCTTATTAAGAAAGGATATTCCGGTCTTCATATTATGGCAATTAATCCGGCGCCTGCTATGATTGCTGAGTTCAAGAGGTCCGGGTTTGACAGCATAAGCCACTACGTCTGGCTCCCTGACTGGAAAGGCGAGTATCAACAGGATTATGGTAAACTGGCCAGAAAGCGAAGCAGAGAATGGGCGGGTTTTGCTGATAAGTCAGGGATTACTTACTTTCCATCCGTATCTCCAGGATGGGACGCCACACCGCGGGCTGCCGTAAAAGGTTATCATAAACAAGAGCGTTACCCCTGGTGGCCTGTTGTGGTGAATGAGGATCCCGCACTCTTTTCAGAATTTCTTGGCCGGGCAATCAGTTATACAAGAAAATTCAACAAACCTCAACTCTCCTTCATTGCGTCATGGAACGAGTGGAGCGAAGGCCATTATCTGGAACCGGACAAACGCTTTGGTACTGCGTGGCTCGAGGCGGTCAGAAAGGAGAAGCAAGATGCCGTCTGACTGGGCGTTTGTATCCGTAGACGTGGAGCTTACAAACAAGTGCAATAGTGATTGTCTCATATGTCCCCGTGACGCCATAACCAGGCCGAAAGGTGTGATGTCTGAAGATGTATTCAAGGCAGTCTCGGAGAAACTCGTCAGTGAAGGAAGCCTTATTACATTCTCCGGCATGGGCGATCCGCTATCACATCCGAATGTATTTGAGTGGATTTACGACATCCGCAGGAAAGGTGGTGATATGGGAATAGTAATAAATCCTGAATCATTAAATAAAGATATTTCTCAAAAGCTTGTTGAGGCCCGGCCAAATTCCATTACACTATCCTTTCCGAGCATACGAAGAGAGGTCTTTGAAAGGTTATGTCCAAAGGTGTCTTATGATAATGCGTTAAAGCGGACTTTTGAATTAATAGATATTGTCAGAGGAAAAGTTGGTTTAAGGGTAACGGGTATAATTACTGACATCAACACTGGAGAACTGGAAGAATATGTCAGTTTCTGGAAGGAGAGGGGTGTAGGCTCCAGTATGACGGTATGTCACGGACGGGGTGGAAATCTAAGGGCGCCGGGAATATATGAACTACAATCCTTTGGACTCGAATCCGGAATATGCAGCCTCTTTCAGTTTCATACTTTCGTTACATGGGAAGGGGAGGTGCTGGCATGCTGCCATGACCTGACCGGCGCTACCCGAATCGGTAGTCTGGCAAATGATGATGTTTCTGTTATTGCCGAAAGGAAAAGGAAGGTCTTAAAAGACTTTATGCCTTTTCCGGTGTGCGGGCAATGTGACGAACCTTTAAGAAAGTGTCAGACTCCTCAAGGTCTGCCGCCGGAAGGAAGAAAAGAAAGGAACAGATTTTTTAGTCTGGTTGCAGATTCACACAGATAGATGTGTTTAATTATAATGAGATGAAAGATATTATTCTCAGAAGTTTTAGTTCTCTGAATCTTCTCCTTTTTCTTCTTTGATAAAGATTCCGTATGGGTCGCGAGTGCCAATTGAATCATCCCTCTCAATTACTTTCTTACCGGGGGGCGATGATCTCGACACTTCCATTTATGGTCTTAAAAGGAGATTGTGAAATTCCAACCCTGAAGGTATTACCAAGGATTTTAGCTTTTTTAAAACGATCTTCAGAATATTTGTAAATAAGATGGACAGGGCTTTTGTCTTTTTTGCTTACGAGGGATTTTCCGTTGACATAATAAATTGAATCTTCTATGATTCCTCCAATTGTAATGGGGTCGGGGATATTTGCCGTGAAATTTTAATTTAACGTAAATACTGCCCAATACAACATTTTCATTGTATTTCATTATCTGATAAATGAGGAAAAGCTGATGTCAATCGAAGGATATATTGATTATAAACGCAGAGAATATTGTAAGGATATTAAGTGCCCGGTGCAACTTGATCTTGATGCCCAGGAGGAAGGTTCGGAAGAATACGAAAGAATAAGGTCAATTTGCAAAAATGAATGCATACATACAACTTATGAATTTCATCACTGGCTAATAAATAAAGATTATTTAGTAATCAGACCTGGCGAACCTGCTTGAAACGTGATGAAATTTTGAGCTGAATTGCAGAGATAAATAACATAACAGTTAAAAATAGGAGGTGTAGTAAATGGATTGGGGAATGAAAAACCGATTAGCATCATTGATGGGGTCTGACGGTAAATGCATGTTTATGCCGATAGACCATGGATATTTCCTGGGTCCCACAAGCAAGCTGGAAAAACCCGGCGAGACGATCAAACCGATTATTGAGTATTGTGATGCACTCTTTGTCACAAGGGGCGTATTGCGAGCCGCCATAAATCCGGACGATAGTAAACCCATTATCCTTAGAGTATCAGGCGGTACCAGCGTGGTTGGAGGAGACCTTGCAAACGAAGGGCTCACCACTTCCATAAAGGATGCCCTCAGACTCAATGTTGCAGCAGTGGGACTGTCAATCTTTATAGGCAGTGATTATGAGAGACAGACACTACTCAATCTTGGAAAACTTGTTGATGATTGTGAAGAGTACGGCATTCCCGTAATGGCGGTTACGGCTGTTGGAAAGGAACTGGAAAAAAGGGACGCCAGGTATTTATCATTGTGCTGCCGTATCGCTGCAGAACTGGGCGCCAAGGTGGTAAAAACCTATTGGTGTGAAGATTTT
>CAKKPF010000036.1 GCA_919901575.1 Candidatus Brocadiaceae bacterium | reverse complement strand
TTTGGACACAAGGAAGCTGTACAGTCAATAGCCTTCAGCCCCGACTCAAGATTAATCGCTTCAGGTTCTTTAGCAGGGACAATCAGGATATGGAATATTCCTTCCGGAAACGAGTTGCATACTTTATTAACCACCAGCCAGACTGTTACGTCTGTAGCTTTCAGCCCTGACGGCAAGCACCTTGCTTCATCAGGCACATACGACAATAATATCGTACTCTGGGATACGAAAACATGGCAGGAGACAAAGTCTCTGGCCGGTCACAGTAAAAACGTCAACACGGTTGCCTTCAGTCCTGATGGTAAGGTTCTGGCATCAGGTTCAAGCGACAATAATATCAAACTATGGCATGTCAAAACAGGGAGAGAATTAAAAACCTTAAGAGGACATGATTATGTGGTATTCGAAATAAAATTCAGCCCTGACGGTAAATTCCTTGCCTCAGGTTCCGGCGATAATACTATCAGGATATGGGATATTGCAACAGGAAAGGAAAGCAAAATCTTAGCAGGACATACATGGAACGTTAATTCAGTAGACTTCAGTCACGATGGGAAATTTCTCGGCTCCGGCTCAGCAGATGGCACCACCATAATGTGGGACATAGCCACTGAAGAAATGATATGGACGATAAAGGGACACAGCCGTGGTGTCACGTCAGTTGCTTTTACAAAGAACTCTACAATCCTCGCATCGGCGAGTCCGTTTGACCATAATATTAAGTTTCTGGAAGCAACCACAGGAAAGGAATTAAGTGTTTTAGCAGGGCATGGAAGAGACATCAATGTAATGACATTCAGTCCTGACGGTAAATATCTCGCATCTGCTGCCTGGGACCGAACGGTGAAAATATGGGATATAGCAAAGTTTAAGGAAAAATGGACATTAAGCGGGCACAAGGAAGAAGTTAATTCAGTGGCATTTAGCCACGACAGCAAGCTTATTGCCTCTGGCGCACATGAAGGCGCTATAAAGATATGGGATGTGTCAAACGGCAAGGAGATAAAGACAATAGACGGGCACTCTGACAGTGTTTATTCTGTTGCATTCAGTCATGATTCAAAAATACTTGCATCGAGCTCCTGGGAAGAAATTAAACTCTGGGATGCTACGACATGGAAAAAGATAATTACCCTGACCGGGCAGAAAAAGGAAATCAGTTCGGTAGAATTCAACCACGACAGCACTCTCCTGATCTCAGGTGCATATGATAGAAGCGTAATGATCTGGGATGTCGCTACAGGACAGATGTTAAAAGAGCTGATAGGACACGGTATGCGTGTCAATGCCCTGGACGTTAGTTCAGACTCAAGATTTATTGTTTCTGCAGGACGAGACACCGTACTGGTATGGGATGTTGCGTCAGGAAAGAAACTATGGGATTTAAATGGTCACAATTGGGGCGTTACCTCATCGGTCTTTCATCCGGATAACAGACTCATAGCCACATGTGCGTGGGGAGATGAATTAGTTATGTTTTGGGATGTCCAAACAGGAAAACTACTAAAGTCATTACCCGGCCACTGGGATGCTCTCAGGTCTTTGGCCTTCAGCCCTGATGGGAATCTCCTGGCATCAGGCGCTAACAATGGTATCATCTTAGTATGGAAGATAAATTAGCACATTTCAGCCCGCCCCCGGCCAGAATGCGCGTCGGGCTGGCGAATGACGCAGCCCGCCCGGATGAATCCGTTCGCCAGCCCGACAAAGTAGTTCTGGCGGGGACGGGTCGGGCAGGTCGCTAATTTATGATATTTTGTTTCGCAAAATGGATTTACCCTTAAAGTAGTATTATGCTCAAATATTTATTCAAAAGCAGGCAAATTTTTTTGAAATCTATCTTACAAGAAAGGAAATGCTAAATGAACCTTATTATTAGTAATTCAATCAAGGGGCTCCATCCAGCCTATTTTGCTATGGTAATGTCTACCGGCATAATTTCTGTTGCAGCCAAATTATTGGGTTTTACAGGTATCGCATGTGTGCTGCTTTATATAAACATCATTGCATACGCCATTCTTTTACCTATGCTGATATTACGTGTGTTTATGTTCTGGGATTGTTTGTACAAAGACCTTTCCAATCCAAAATTAAGCTTTGTCTTTTTTACTATTGTCGCAGGCACAAATGTACTGGGGGCACAATTTGTTTCTATTGTTGACCAGCCGGCAATTGCGAAAATCTTCTGGTATTTTGGCATCTTCCTCTGGACAATCGTTTCGCTATCCACGTTTAATATCCTCTTTATAAAATGTGAACAAAGGATTGAAATGGTAATGCACGGAGGTTGGCTGATTGCAACAGTCGGCACCCAATCGGTGGCTGTGCTTGGAGGATTACTTGCACCGGAATTCGGGGATGCCGGCAGTTTTGTGATGTTTTCCTCCTTTGTGTGGTGGATGATTGGCGCTTTCCTTTATGTGATTTTGATTACGTTACTTTTCTACAGGCTTGTGTTCTTCAAGTTTACGCCGGAAGCATTTGTACCGCCATATTGGATTAATATGGGAGCGCTCGCCATCACAACGCTGGCCGGCGCCGTGCTATGTCTAAGCATACCAAAAATAGGCGGCGCTTTTTCAGACTTTTCGACATTTACGAAGGGATTCACACTATTTTTCTGGTCATTTGGCACATGGTGGATACCGCTCTTAGTTATTCTGGCATTTTGGAAGTATGTATTTCATAAAACACAGTTTAAATATAGTCCCCTTTACTGGGGTATGGTCTTCCCATTAGGCATGTACACCGCCTGTACAATAAAACTTTCACAGGCCCTGGAACTTCCTTTTATTTTAAGCATCCCGAAATATTTTATCTACATTGCTTTTGTGGCATGGACTATCATATTTATCAGTATGTTAATTTCCATGCTAAAGGCAGCAACTGCAAAAGAAGCCGCTAAACCCTAGATTGATATCTTCCCATTATGTCACAGCATGTGCGATTTGAAGCATGTGCTGTGATATAAGTTCCTCTCAATTAAAAACTACAGATATTGATTTCATCATTCGCTCCACAACGTATGACTATTCCAGCTAACCTGTAATCCAAATCATAAAATACACCATGTATTAAAATAAGCCAAAAACCATTAAATAATAAGGTATTATACCTATTTGTTTTTATGGGTTAATACATTATATATAACAGATAGCAAAAGACAAATGTGGAATGAGAGAGGCAAGATGATCAAGCTAAGCTCGATAGCAGATTGTTGATTTCGGATTGCAGATTGCGGAAAGGAAAACCAGGAAATTAAGACAGAAACCACAGATTACGCAGACCCGCCAGAATGCTTGCCCGCCCGGCTTCGCCGTTCGCCAGCCCCAGTCCGAACCGGCACGGGCGGGGGGGGGCGACACGTCTTTCTGGCGGGGACGGGTCGGGCTGGTTTCACTATTTATATTAAAGAAACCAAGTGACAAAGAAAAAATATTTTGATAATCTGTGCCATCTGTGAAATCTGTGGTTCCAAAATAGAAATTCCTATACATCAAGTTAAAAGGCTAAAGCCTTAACTCCGACAGAGGAATTTACCCTTTAGGGTTTTATTTGAGACATTGCAAACACGACTTCGAAATTCCTATACATTAAATTAGTTAATAACGAACGTCTAATAACACTTTTTAGAAAGGATGTAATTAATAATGTATGATTATAAAGCCAGCGACATAATGACAAAGGATGTAATCTGTGTTAATCCGGAGATGAAGATTAATGAGTTGGACAAGATATTTGTAAAGCATAAGATTACTGGCGCTCCGGTTGTTGATGAAAATGAAAACCTCGTAGGCGTTGTTTCTCAAAGTAATATTGTAAATTATGATCTTAAGAAGGGCATGCATGCAGGTAGCATAAGCGACTATTATCGTTCTACAGGTATTGAACCACGACAGATGACAGACGATTTTATAACGACAGATACCTCAAACCTGATAGACACAGAAGTGCAGGACATAATGGCAGCTAACGTGATAACGGCCAACCCGGACGATAGCATTCACGACCTTGCAAACACAATGTGCGATAAGAAAATTCACAGACTGGTAATTGTCGAAGGAAATAAGGTGGTTGGAATGGTAAGTACTTTAGATATTTTAAAGGTAGTTGGAAAAACGCAAGGCGAGAGGGACGAAGCAAAGAAAAAGCTGGATACCGCTTTAAATGCAATTGAAGATTTAAGAAAAAGGCTGTAGGATTGAATTCGCCAGAAAAGGCATCTTCAGAGAAAGCAGGCTATTCCTCCTCTGTTGCTTCCTTTTTTTCGTCCTCAAATAATTCAGAAAGTTTCTTTACGAGATTCCCTGCGTCATTTTCAGAAATCTCGTAAACCCAGTTGCCGTGTCTTGAAGAAAATTCTTCCGCTTTATCACGGGCAAGCAGTTTTGCTTCCTTTTTCTTAAGCTCCTCTTCAGACTCAACAACCCCTTCCTCCTTGGTGACAGGGTTTTTATCCGTAAACTCGGCCCGGCAGGTTATAAAAGTTTTGTCATCCTTTTGTGCAATTTTCATTGTATAAACCGTTGAGTCCTTCAGCTTGCAGATAAACTGTCTGTTGAAAGTTAACTCTTTGCCTGCAGCAGGCGCTTTCATTACATCTTCAAACCTCAGATTATTTAATGCAGTAAATACAGCCTCACAATCACCGTTCTTCAATTTCTTACCAGACGGATGATTTTCCAGTATAATATCTTCTCCTACATCATTTGCTTTCAGTGTATAAGTCTCATCTGATGAACTGACTGTTACCGATTCAATATTCTTGCGGTCCACGGAAACAAGTTCCCTGTTAATATAATTCATCGCCTGGTCTTTAATCCACGGACGTTCAAGGGTAACGTATACCTTGTTACCGGGAATCATCCTTACAAAGGCGCCGCGTCCCTGGTCTTTACCCTTGCCTACAATAACCCCCGCCAGCAGTTCTGAATCCGGTTTGAGGAACTTAACTATGTATTTAGCATCTTCTTCTGTCACACCAAGGTCTTTGTAATTTGAAGGATTATCTGTAAAGAGTTCGTCAACCTTTATATCCAGGCATGAAGCGATAAGGCTGTTTATGTCTCCCGATTCAGCCGGATAGTCATCTTTGTCAGTAACAACAAAACGCCTGCCGTTACGTTTCAAGGTAACTTCATTTTCGCCTGTGCCGAGAACTATACTGCCTATATTTGTCGGGTCCAGCCCCTGGATGAGATAGGCTGATTTCTCCGCTTCTGTCCTGGGCCTGTTGGAGATATGTGCCTGAACTATAGCCCATGCAATCATACAGACAGTTATGACACCTAATATAATAAGTTTTTTATTGCTCATAACAATTAAATCTAAAATTGAACGATTCTAATTTTCAAATGTTGAAACCAAATCTCCCTAAATCCCTCTTTGCTAAAGAGGAACTTCCAATATTCCCCCTTTGAAAAATGGGGCCAGGGGGATTTTCCCTTAATTCAATGACATTACCCCCGGCCCATCCCACCAAGGGGACAGGGGTTAAAAACGAAGCTTTTTACCACACTCAGCGTGGTTCTACTACAACTTTAGCTCACTTTAAACTTCAGGCGCTTCAAACTTGCCCGCCTGAATGACGTAGTCGGGCAGGGGTGCGGTTATGCCGCACTACGCATCACTTGCATGACTGATATAATGTCTTTTTCTTATTGATCGGCGAATGCCCAATACTATGGCTATTATGAGTATAATTGCCGGGGTCATCAGCATATTGAAGTTTTGAAGTTTCTCGCCAAGGTCCTCTATCCGCTCACGTTTCTTCATCTTAACGTCACGCAGCTTTCGTTGAGCCTCATGTAACTTTATTTCGAGGTCCTTTTTCTTTTGCAGAATGGAGCTTCCAATAATGTCCTCTTCTCCCTCCTTAGCAGATGATATAATGTTGTTTAATTCATTTTCAAAACCCACTATTTCAGCGTTAATCCCGGCTTCTTCCGCAGCAGTTGCTCTTTCTGCCTGTTTTTCAATATTATCGACTACTACAAAAGGGCGGCTGAAGTTTCCACGTGATCTGATAGAAATCAGTTCACTGGACCCTCTCAATTCGTCGATTGTGTTCTGCATTAAAGTTGCATTGTCTCCAATGGCTATGCTTCCTATAAAAGTTCTTTGATATGCCACCATGTCACTTATAAAATCAACATCTGCAAAAACTGCCACTGTGCAGTCCTCGGTTGCCTCAGTTATGCCTGTGACTTTCTTTTTGATAGTTTTCTTTTCTTCACCTTGTTCTTCTGTTTCGTCTGAAGATTTTCCTTCGTCTGTCTCTACTTCAACCTCGATACCTTCCGGAAAGCTGCTTTTAAACTTTCCGGTAAGTAAATAACCCATAGTTACCGGCTCGGTACCATCAACAAACTTTTGCATGAGTTGCGATGGATTCGGCATCATTAATTCGTATGGGCTGCTCAGAGTCCAACTGTTTCCCATATTGGTTGTAAGCAGAAGCGGCCTTCTGATAATCTCTACGCTATCTCCCTCTTTCTCAGAATCGTTTATCTCTTTAAGTATACCGGGAAACAACATTCTGATCTGGTTAAGATCGGCTGTAATAACATTATCGGGATTAAAGCATTGTGTGGTCAGGCCCAGGAAACCGATTATCTGCTGCGGCCTCTCATTCTCCATTATTGACGCCTTAAGCGCCAGGTTACGGTCGCCAGCGAAGGTCTTTGGAGGCATCTCTACGCCCCAATTATACAAGAGGCGGTTCAGGTCTGAATTTTGTGAAGGCATCTCTCCTCTCTGCATTGCCATTTGATCAGGTGTGTCTGCAAAAGAATGAGGGTCAACGCAAACTATTGCCCTCCCGCCTTTGAGCACAAATTGGTCAATTGCAAACAAGGTCTTCTCCGGTAAATCTTTTGGATGAATAACAAGTAAAATATCAACGTCCTGAATATCATCTACATCAGAGGCAATGCCCTTAACTTCATATTGTCTGCGTAGTTGTTCAACTAACGTCCAGGCAGGTTTGGGATGCTGCCCCTGCATTTGCATCATCTGTGCCATATAACCGCTTACATCACTTCCCATTACCGGTAGCGAGCTTAAGATACCAATTTTCGTTTTCTGGCGTGTTATAGCGGTATCTATCAAGTAGCTTATGTCGTACTCAACAAAACTCTGCCGGTCAGGAGAGAACAAAGGAATAACCTTTTCAACCCCAAACTGTGTCTGAACAACAAGCCCAAAAAAGAAACTCTCCTCTTCAGTTATTGGAAATCTTTGCAGTCCATAGCGCAGCGCCTGTACTTCATCCTCTGAAAAAGACCTTGGATCGATTATCTGCAGATCAATCATTCCTTCGGCCTCTGAAGCATATTCTTCCAGCAATGCCTTGACAAACCGGTAATAATTATTGAAATACTGGATTTGATCTGACCGTTTCAACGCAGCAGTCTTTGCATAGTAAAGCTTTACTTTAACCGGCTGGTTCAGTTTGGCTAATATCGCCTCTGTCCCATCTGAAAGCGTGTAAAGATTTTGTTCTGTTACATCAACCTTCAATGATTTACCAATATTCTGGCAAATACTTATTGCGCAGAAGGTGATTATCAGGACAAAGACTACTCCAATAATTCCTCGTACAGCACTATTCATTAACTGGCTTTCCTTTCGTCTAAAATAAAACTACACCCGGCAATCCAACCAATTATTAACAATACGAAATAAGAAAGGTCTTTAAATTCAAGGACCCCTTTCTGGATAGATGCAAAATGTGACTGCAAGCTCATATCTCCGATTGCTGAAACTAAACCTGCCGGCAAAAACGTTGAAAGGTAGTTCAGGGTTGACGGCAATCCTGCATATACAAGTATTGCACATGCAACCACTGAAAGCACAAAGCTTATAACCTGGTTTTTACTGACGGCAGAGAAGAAGCATCCAACGGCAAGAAAACCTCCCGCCATTAACACACTACCCAGGTAACCGGTAATTATCAAGCCAACATCAGGGTCGCCCAGGAAACTAACGGTTATTATCATGGGAAAGGTTAACGCCAATGCCATTACAAGAAAAATCCATGCTGCAAAGAATTTGCCCAGGACGGCTTGAGTTACCGTAATCGGCAGAGTAAGGAGGAGTTCAATAGAGCCGATCCTGCGTTCTTCAGACCAGAGACGCATTGACGTCGCAGGCACCATAAAGACGAACAGTAGAGGCATATTCATAAAGAATGCCTGCATATCTGCCTGCCGTATTTCAAAGAAACCCTGTTTAAAAGTCAGATATCCCGAGAAAAACAGGAAAACGACAAGAAATACGTATGCAACAGGGGTAGTGAAATAAGATTTCAGTTCTCTTTTGAATACCGCACAAAAACTATGCATTTATGAGTTCCTCTTAAATGTAGGGGCGTACCCGCCCGAACGACGCAGCGCCCGCGCCCGGATGAATCCGTTCGGACGGGTCGGGCAAGTTGTAATACGCCCTTACTTTGAAATTCCTAGACATTAAAAGCTTATGCCGCTTTCGTACTCGTAATCTTACGGAAAATCTCGTCAAGGCCGCATTGGTGTTCTTCCTTCAGCTTTTCAGGTGTAGAATCTACCAGTATTTCTCCTTTGGCTATGATTATGGTCCTGGAACAGACGGCATCTACCTCTTCAAGAATATGAGTAGACACTATGATACACTTGTCTTTAGACATATTGTTAATAAGCTCCCTGACCTCATGTTTTTGATTGGGGTCCAGGCCATCGGTAGGTTCATCGAGAATCAGGACGTCCGGGTCGTGTATCAGGGTTTGCGCCAGTCCTACCCGGCGTTTATATCCCTTTGAAAGGGTTTCGATTGTCTGGTGGTAAACAGATTCGACAGAACACATTGGAACGATTCTATCAAGCGCCTGTTTTCGGTTTTTCCCTTTAATTTCTCTTGCATCACAGACAAAATTCAGGAAGTCCCCCACCGTCATTTCATTATACAACGGCACATTTTCAGCCAGATAACCGATGGATTTTCTTACTTCGACCGGATCTTCTATAATGTCATATCCGCAGATAGTCGCCGTCCCGCTGTCCGGTTTCTGAAAGCAGGCCAGCATCTTCATTAACGTACTCTTGCCTGCCCCATTAGGACCGAGAAGGCCCAGCACCTCTCCCTTTTCAACATTGAAGGATACACCGTTAACGGCTACTATCGGCCCAAAATTACGTCTCAGTTCATTTACACTTATCATATACTTCCCATTAAAAGATTATAAGGTTAAAACACCTCTTGAGCCTTTTTGGTTCCCATATATCCAAAAATTTTCCCAGTTAATTACAAATTCTAACTTAACTATTCTTAAGGGAAAGTTTGAAAACCGAAGGTAATCTATCTGTTACTGAACAGTCACTTCAATTTCTGTATTTCATTCCTGATAATATCAGCGTCGGGTGTATCAGGAACAATCTCTAAAAACGATTCAAAATCCTCTATTGCTTTCTCAAACTGCCCCTTCTTCTTAAAAGATTCACCCCTAAACCTGAAAGCAACAGGATTCCGTGGGAATAGTTCAAGTGATTTATTAAAGTCGGTTATCGCTTCTTCAATCCTGCCTGCCTGAAATAAAAGTATTCCCCTTTCAGTGTACAATCCCGCATAAGATGGCCCGATAGTTATTGCCTTGCTGAAATCCTGAATGGCCTTTTCAGTGTCATCCACTTCTTTATACATTTTTGCTCTCAGGTAATAGGCAAAGGTTTTGTTTGGAGACAATTTAATACATCTTCCAAAATCTTCGATTGCCTTTTCAGGTTTTTTCATATCAGCAAAGAATATTGCCCTGGCAAAGTATGCATCACTGAGACCGGGATCCAATTCTATCGCTTTGTTAAAGTCACTAATTGCATCATCAAGCCTGCCTGTTTCTGCAAAAGCAACACCTCTGTTACAATACGCTTGCGCATAGTCAGGGTCAATATCAATTACTTTATTGTAATCCTGTATCGCCTTCTCTATTTCACCCACCTTCTTTAAAGCTATCGCTCTGTTAAAATAAGAAAGCGTAAACACCGGATTAATCGAAATGGCCTCGCTGAAATCTTCTATTGCTTTGCCATACTCACCCTTTACTCCAAATATTGAACCCCTGTTATAATATGCCGAAGCGTATTTATGATTGAGAGATATTGCCTGGTTATAATTTTTTATTGCATCGGAAACCATTTCCATTTTTTCGAATATCACACCTCTGTTACAGTAAGCGCCTGGATTCTTGGAATTCAGCGAGATCGCTTTATTGCAATCGTCCAGCGCCCCCTTATGATCCCCTCCTTCTCTTCTTATTTTAGAACGATTTAAAAATACATTTGAAATTACTTCCTTTTTATTCAAGTTCGCCAGAAAGCAGCCATTTTCTACACTCTTCTTGTCAAACCGTTCTATACTATGTGTTACGTAAAATGTATCAGACAGGCTCATTCCTTTGTGTCCCATTTCAATATTTATCCTCTGTCCGCCGTCATCATATCTTATGAAAATATGTTCAGGGATATTTACGCCAAACAATGGCAACCGCAACCTCTCCGCTATGGATAGATAAAGAATAGAGAGTCCTATGCAGTTTCCTTTTCTTCTATCAATTACTTTATTTAAATATAAATCTTCCAGATTACCGGTTTGTACATAAGTAAATCCCAGTTCATCAAACAGAAATTCATTTATAGTATTTATTATCGACTCCGGTTCGTTGTTTTCCGGAATTCGTGCCTTTATCATCCTTGCATACCAATCAATGCACTCCATATAACCCCTTATCTTAATTTCTGAATATTCCTCTTTTGCTATAAGCAATGACGTCTCGGCAATATCAAGAATTTCTTCGTCAACCTGAATTAAATCCTGAAACACTTTATTGTCTGAAAATTGTACCCGGCCTTGTTGGATGACTTGTGAATCTCCAACGATGTTATTTCCTGCAAATACTCTTGATGAATTGAAAGAAACGAGCAGGACACATACTAACACCTTTATAAAGCAAATAACTTTATTTCCTTTATTACTATTCTTCCGGGTGATTTTCATAGCAGAAAATCTCATTTTATCCACTCCAATTTAAAAACAAATCAAAACATAAAAGTCCTTGACTACCTGGTATATTTTCAATAGCATTAAACATTAGATTTCGTTTACTAATTTGTGGAGTCTTGCCCGTCCCCACCAGAATGATCGCCCGCCCGGATGAATCCGTTCGCCAGCCCGACAATCATTCTGGCGGGGACGGGTCGGGCTGGCGAACGGTATGGCCGGGCGGGCTACGCAAAATATAAATCACGATGCATCGAGTTTCCACATACAACTGGTGTTGTGTAAACCAGGTTTCCGTTAAAAAGGTAATGTGTAGCATAATAATATGTGAGCCAATCGGGTAAACAAGGAATAATATACATTTTTATTTAAATGTAAATCTCGTTTTGCGAAGCAATCCAAAACATCTTATGTCAAAACTAAAACTGGACCTGCATGAAATATGTAAAAAGGGGAATTTAATTGAAAAGGAACTCAATCGGATAATCAAGGAGGCCAATGAAAAAAGGATTGCCCTCGTAGAAATCATTCCCGGAAAAGGAAGCGGTCAGCTAAAGAAAACCGTCCTGCGCTTTTTAGACCGCCCTGACATAAAAAAGAGGTATCATCGTATTGACAAGGACAGTAAAAATTATGGAAGAGTCTTCGTGCGTTTTAAACATAACGGCACACCAAACTAACCGCCAGGCTAAGCCCTTTTGGCAATCAAAATAGCCGTGCTTTGCGGTGAGCAACAATAAATGAATAATTGGTTTTTGTATTTGATAAGATGTAAACATGGGCAATTATATACAGGCATAACAACTGATATAGAAAAAAGATTTGAAGAACATAAAAGCCTTGATAAAAAAGGATCAAAATACTTAAGAGGAAAAACCCCCTTAAAGTTGGTTATGAAAAAGAAGATTGGGAACAAGAGTTTGGCGTTGAAGATCGAAGCAAAAGTAAAAAAACTATCAAAAATTAAGAAAGAGTTGTTGGTAGACGACAAAATCAAGATAAGGGATATAAAGAAAAATATGATCTTAATCATTTCTCTGTTTGTTGTTCAACAAATCATATCAGGCTGTGCAATGACGGCTTCAAAGGATATGTGCAAAGAGGATGCAGGATCAAGTGATCGGTACGTTTTTCAGGATAAATGTTCTAAATGTCATGAGTTGCCGGAAAATAATAAAGAGTAATATTTAATACAATATTGCTAAATTTGAGGTAATAAAAATGGTAGAAAAACTTATTCAGTCAAATCCCTCAGTA
>CAKKPF010000035.1 GCA_919901575.1 Candidatus Brocadiaceae bacterium | reverse complement strand
GAGTAGGCTAAAAAGGGGGCGAGTATAATCAGGCCAATAATTGCTGTACAAAAACTTAAAATAAACATTTAAAATCCTCCTTAAAAAAATAAAACACCATAAAAAGATATTACACCTGCTTATTTAATGGGGTGCAGTATATTCGCATTCCAAATTTCGAAATTGATCATCTGTCAATCCTGCATCCTTTAAATAATCTTCTATAAAGGCATTTATAGTTTTCCTCATTTCAGACATAGTTTCTTCATATGTTTCCCCCTCGACATGGCAACCCTGAAAGGCAGGACACTGAGCAAAGTACCCACCCTCTTCACATGGTTCAACAATAACAGTAAATCTGTATGTTTTATCTTTGCTCATTGTGATTTCCTCCTTAATCTTTGAAAGTTATTTGTAATGATGCATCTTTCGTTTGGCAAGAACCTTGATACAATTTTGCTTGATTCAACTATTTAGAATCGCACGGCAAATACACCAAGTCAAATCTTAGGACTAATTATAAGCTGGTGGTTTGTATAGGCTTATTACTTATTTGTACATACATTTTGCTGATGTTGAGTTTCTAAGATTCTAAGATGATCCTAAACGCCTTTCCAGGGCGTCTATTTCATCTTTAAGCCCTGCGGGTAATCTGTCACCAAACTTAGCAAGGTGTTCCCTGATTAATGGTATTTGCTTTTTCCACTCATCAGGATCAACTTTTAATAATTCTTCTAAGTCCTCAGTAGAAATATCCAGACCATCAAGATCCAGGGCATCTTTAGTTGGAACCCAGCCAATGGGTGTTTCTTCAGCTTTTCCTTCACCACAGACTCTTTCTATTACCCATTTTAAGACACGGCTGTTTTCACCATAGCCGGGCCATAGAAACTTGCCGTTTCTATTCTTACGGAACCAGTTAACATAGAAGATCTTTGGCAACTTGTCAGGGTCGGCTTGTTTCCCGATCTTGAGCCAATGGTTAAAGTAATCGCCCATATGATAGCCGCAGAAAGGCAGCATTGCAAATGGATCGTAGCGCAGTTCGCCAACTTTACCGGCAGCAGCGGCGGTTTTTTCAGATGAAACAATGGATCCCAGGAAAGTTCCATGTTGCCAGTTGAATGATTGATGTATCAGAGGCACAACGCTTGCGCGGCGTCCGCCAAACAGGAAGGCCGAAATCGGAACACCCTTTGGATCTTCCCATGCAGGATCTATTACGGGGCATTGACTTGCAGGCACCGTGAATCGTGCATTCGGATGAGATGCCGGAGTGCCTTTATCTGGCGTCCATTCATTGCCTTTCCAGTCTGTCAATTTAGCAGGTGGTTCGTCTGTCATCTCTTCCCACCAGACATCGCCGCCTTCAGTATAGGCTACATTTGTGAAAATACAGTTTTCTCTCATGGCAAGCATACAGTTTGGATTAGTCTTTATGGATGTTCCTGGCGCTACCCCAAAAAATCCTACTTCCGGGTTAATCGCATACAGACGGCCATCTTCACCGAATTTCATCCAGGCAATGTCATCACCAACGCATTCTACTTTCCACCCGGGGATGGTTGGGATCAGCATTGCCAGATTGGTTTTACCGCAGGCGCTTGGGAATGCCGCCGTAACATATTTCTTTTCCCCATCAGGAGGCGTGATGCCAAGAATAAGCATGTGTTCGGCAAGCCATCCTTCTTCCCGTGCTATGAAAGATGCAATACGCAAAGCGAAACATTTCTTTCCTAACAGGGCGTTTCCGCCATAACCTGACCCGTATGACCAGATAGTCCGCTCTTCAGGAAAGTGAGTAATATATTTATTATCTGCATTACAGGGCCAGGCAACGTCCTCTTGCCCTTCTTCCAATGGACTGCCCACAGAATGAAGACAGGGAATAAAATCACCATCTTCACCCAAAACATCTAAAACAGCCTTTCCCATACGGGTCATAATCTTTGAATTATTTGCAACATAAGGAGAATCTGTTAATTCTATTCCGATGTGTGCTATTTTTGAACCTAATGGCCCCATACTGAAAGGAACAACATACATGATGCGTCCCTTCATAGAACCGGTATAAAGCTTAGTCATTTCAGCCTTCATTTCGTCCGGATCACGCCAATTGTTGTTGGGGCCTGCATCTTCCTTGTTTTTTGTGCAGACAAAAGTTCTATCTTCTACACGGGCAACATCTGCAGGATCAGATATTGCCCAATAACTATTCGGCCTTTTTGCATCATTTAATCTTACATACGTGCCGTTTTTGACCAGCATATCGGCCATTTCATCGTACTCTTCCTGGCTGCCATCGCACCAGACAACCTGGTCAGGTTGACACATTTTTGCAACCTCATCAACCCAGGCCAGAAGTTTTTTGTTCTTAGTTAGTGGGGTTGCGCTGCCCATAGAATCTTCTGTTAATTTTAAAGTTTAGTATATACGGTAAGAAATGTTTTTTTGATAAAAAGTCATTCTAAAACAAAATACTATTAAATTCCAACCAATTTTTCAGCTTTTCAGTTTTACAAAAACTTACATTTTCCAGATGAAAATTTAGCTAATTACTATATAATCAGTAATTTCAAGAAATCCTATTACTCTCATTTCTTATCAGGATGCCTAAGATAAAACGATTGTGTGTATATTGTGGATCAAGCTCAGGCAGTCAGCCTGATTACGCACTGGCTGCCAGGCAACTGGCACGTGCCATGGTGAGCAAGAATATTGATCTGGTTTATGGTGGTGCGGGTGTTGGTCTTATGGGTGAGATTGCTGACACTGTCCTTGAAGAAGGCGGAGACGTAATCGGCATAATCCCGAAAGGGCTCTTTGTTAAAGAAGTCGTTCACACCGGCCTTACCGAATTACGGGAGGTTGGCTCTATGCATGAACGGAAATTATTGATGTCTGAATTATCTGATGGTTTTGTAGCTTTGCCGGGAGGCTTTGGTACGATTGAAGAGATCCTTGAAATCATAACCTGGTCACAGTTGGGAATGCATCAGAAACCATGTGGCCTGCTGAACGTGCGCCGCTATTACGATAGGCTGATTGACTTTCTTGATCATGCTGTCTCCGAACGTTTCATAAAAAAGATTCATCGCTCCATAGTGCTTGTAGAAGAGTGTCCGGATGCATTGCTGGCGAAGTTCGAGGCATACAAAGCTCCTGAAGCGGTGAAATGGATTGACCGGAAAAGTGCTTAAAAAAAGGAACAAGTGTCGGGTTGAAAAACACAATATGAAGATTTTTATACTTATATTTATTATATTTGTTGTCTCCATTATTGTGACTCTAAAATTGATCACATCACAGGAACCTGTAATGTCTCCTGATATTCCCAAATTAGATTCGAAAGAATACGATGCAGGAAAGCAGATGTATCAAGATAACAGAGAAACGCTTTATCGGCAAAACACAGAAACGGAAATAAATAATCAGAAATTAATGGCTTTTGCAAAGGCATTTGTTAATGTCCAATCATACATGAACAAAGCTGGCAGCAAAGCAAGTTATAAAGAAACCAGGAAGATTGTACATAACCAGGGATTAAGTGTGAATGATTATACAAGGATAGCGACACGGATGAATGAGAATCCTGATTTTCGAAATAAGATTCAAGAAATGATCAATGAGGCAAAGTAGGAGCGAACGGCAAAGCTGAGCTTAGCTCTGCCGTTCGTCCCTGCCTTTCATCAAAATTTCCTTAAAGAAACCTATGAGGTATACCAAATATCTATTCGTAATATTTATTATTATTTTATCAGTGAATAAAACAAGTTTTGCTCTGGGTAAAATTGTAGATTATTTTTTAAACAACCCGA
This sequence comes from Candidatus Brocadiaceae bacterium, assembly GCA_919901575.1. Classification (GTDB taxonomy): domain Bacteria; phylum Planctomycetota; class Brocadiia; order Brocadiales; family Scalinduaceae; genus Scalindua. The sequence goes on along the minus strand of CAKKPF010000035.1, from coordinate 4,576 downwards.
ATGCGTGGAACGATACAAAGCGGATTACGCATAGTACGCCAACCAAGATTGTAGTAGAAAATGGCGTGGCGGGATTGGGGTTTGAGCTTACAGATTTGACAGATGGGGATGAAGTAGCATTAATTTTTCTGGAAACTAAAAAGATAGAGAAAATGAGACATGAGGGATTATATGATGCAAGGGACAAACTAATACGGGGTAAAAACAGGATTGTGTCTGTCATTACGAGAAATTACGGTAGCCGTAAAAAGTTTCACTATAAATTCATACTTCAGAAAAATGTCAGCAATGCACCTGTCATAATATATAACGATGGCGATGCGGTTCTTGAAAGTAATTACGATGGCAGTACTGCGGTTGAAGACATGTCCGACCTGTCCGGGATTGAGCTTTGTGAGATTGAGATTCGTTAGTTGAAGCTGTATAAATCTTACGAAAATGACACATCCGCCTCATAGCAGTATTGGGCTAAACTATTTTATACTATTCTTTTCGTCTTGCGTCTTTTGTATTATTTTACTATCATTTATAAACGTCTCCAGCAACCCCGCCTGCCCGCCCGGTCTACGCCGTTCGCCAGCCCGACACGTCTTTCTGGCGGGGACGGGTACCTATTCGGGCAGGAAAGCCATGAGCACGTTCACCATTACAGGATTAGCCATGGCGAACATTCACAAACTCCCACTCATTTATATTTAGCAGGACATTAAGACTATGGGTACAATTTCAAATATCATAAAAATGTCAAAAGATAACCCCTTTTCTGACATAAAGATGATGAAATGGGTCACAAGGCTGCTCTCCTTTCAAATTGACGGCAGGCTTAGCAATGGTTACAGTTTCTCCCCCTATTTGATACACATAACGCCAACAAATCTATGCAACCTGCGTTGTAAAATGTGCGGGCAATGGGGTGAAACAGGCAACTATTATAATAAAGAATCCCGCCTTTTAAGAGAGACCATAAATATTGAGGAATTTGAGAGACTTATTGATGATGTCTCTAAATTTTCGCCAACTATTTTCCTGACAGGCGGTGAACCGTTTTATTATAAAGACATAATCAGGTTGATAAAATATATAAAACAGAAAAACCTGATATGTTGGGTAATCACGAACGGCACACTCCTTGAAAATTATGCAGATGAGATTGTCAGACTTGGAGTGGATGTATTGTACGTCTCCATCGATGGGCCGGAACATGCTCACAATGAGATCAGGGGCACCCACAACGGCTACCAGAAGATTTCATCAGGAATAAAGAAAGTCATTAACGCAAAGGAGAAGTTGAATAAACAAAGACCCCTGTTATGCCAGGTATTCACTATAACTGAACATTCATTTCCATACCTGGAAAACATTGCTGAAACAACTGAAAATCTGGGTTTTGAAATGCTGCTTATTAAACATCCATATTTTAATAATACAAAAACAGGTAAAGATTACGAAGCATTGATGAAGAGGGTATTCCAGTGTCATGCGCCTTCATGGCAAGGATGGGTTAATGACGAAACAAGAATAGACACATATGTCCTGCAGAAAAGCATTTCGCGCTTACTTCTCAAGAAACACAAATTCCAACTTGCATTCTTTCCTACTATTAAAGTTTCTGATATACCGCAGTATTACTCTAACACACAGGATATTTTCTATAACGGCGGCAAATCAAGAAAGAAGGTAAAACGCTGTATCGCACCCTGGACGCAAACAATGATTTATCCTAATGGTGATATAGTTTTTTGTAATGATAATCCTGACTATATTTTAGGAAACATAAGAACCGAAAGATTCCCGGAGATATGGAATAATAACAAATCCAGAAAGTTTAGGAAGTTTATCAGAGAAAATGTTCTGCCAATTTGCTCAAGATGCTGTGGATTATATTACCATCCCTTCTACCGCTCTGGCTCCAGCTTGAGAACATTAGCAAAGTAAATTAATAGGATACCGTCCGCTTGCCATTTGTAGGGCAGGGATTTCTGCAAGTATACACAGTGCGCCATAGCTGTCCGCCTGAATGCAGGCAACAAAATTTGGAGTGCCTAAAGTTTGAAGTGAGCTAATTTATTATGAAATGGTATAAAATATTTAATCTATTACCTGTTAAAGAAAGAGACCGTCAATCTTAATTCGATATTCGAAGTTCATTATTCCCTGCCCGACAACAGGCGGGGATATTTTTCAATAGAATATCGAACACAGAGCTAAGCTCAGCTTCGCCACGCTCAGCGGGGCTTTGCAGGTGGGTACAACATGTTGGTCGGTTTGGTGCTTTAAGCACCTAATGGCCTGGGAAATATATACGGGGCGTAGCTCAGCTTGGTTTAGAGCGCGGCGTTCGGGACGCCGAGGTCGGCCGTTCGAATCGGCTCGCCCCGACCAGTTCTCGATTACAACAAATCCATTAAATTCTTAACAAGAATCCTTCTTTCCAAGTCGCTCGTGTAACTTAAATAAACTTTATCAGATACCTGACTCTTTAATAAATATACGTAATACATAAATCAAAATCCTTAAAGTATGGGGCTTTCTTCTAATGTCGAAGGCATTTAAATCTCCGCAACTCTATTAAAATAAGAAATTCCTTACACATATTACCCTTTTAAAAAGAGATTGTATGGGGCAATTAATTAATTGCCCCATACAATCTCTTTTCTAATACCGTCTCAAATTTCTCCGCTGTTAGCAAGGTAACCTTTAGCAGCTTCCAATAGGGCTTGAAAATATTCCTGACTGTTTTGTATAAAATCTGAAATCCTTTTCCATTTTATATCCAGATATTCATGAGCAAGAATATTACGCAATTTTACCCAGCGTTGAAATCTCTCAACAAAATCCTGTGGAAGTTCAAGAAACCATATTGCCTGTTTTATTGAATCACTATAAGTATCAGGAATTATCTTTTTCTGGCTGGCTAAGATTATTTTGGATAAATCAAGAGAGCTATTTACGATATTTTCAATCCAGCGCTCAACATCGTTTCGTTTGTGAATATCATTGGTATAATCTCTTTCTGAGAAATCATTAAAATAAGAATAAATACTCATCTGCTCTTCAAGGAAGGAAATGGTTTTTTTCAGGCTCTCTCTATCCTGTGGAGTAAGGGATGCAGAACGCTGACTAATGGCATAATAATCATCTACGAACTCCCGATAATCTTCCGCCTCTTGTGTAATTATAAGCAAAAACTTAAGCCATAAGTCATAATCTTTTATAACCAAAGGCATGCCTTGTATAGCAGTGGCGGCAATACTTGCTGCGATTCTGTTAAGCACTATTAAATCAACGTCATCGGTCTTAAGTGTTTCTACACAGTCGCTCCATACGCGGTCTTCTATGAGATATTCCCTGTCTTGTTCTTCCCATTCTAAATATCCTTTCTGGGGAGTAAAATATACCGCAATATCCCAATCAGAGCTCAGGCGTATATTTTCTTTTGCACGAGAACCAAATATAAACGCCATAACCACATCCTCATTTTTCTCAAAATACTCCTTCAGGTTATTAATCGCTATGTTATCTTGCTTATTCATCTCTGAGAACTTGCCATGGTTAATATAATGCCTAAAATCGCTATAATTCTAATATTTTCCTATAATTAGTACAAGTGGTTTTTAAACTTTCATTTTGAAACACACACATAAAAAAAGGGTAAGGATCGTTTTGACCCTTACCCTTTTAAAAAGAAATTGTGAGGACAATTGATTAATTGCCCCTACGTTACACAATATTAAACACCTCTTAGAACGACAATGTCGTCTGCAAGTATGCCCAATCAGAACCTCTATCAACACCCGCTCCAGTATCTTCAATAAAATCATCAGCAAAGAAATGGGAATAACCAGCAACAACACCAAAATTCTTAAACAAATTGTAACTAACTGTTAAGTCTATTTCCTGACCTAGATCATCCTCCACTCTTCTTGTAAGGCCTGTCTTTGGGTCAGTAAATACATCTGCACCAACCCTGTTTACGCCCGCGGTGGTACCATAACCGGTGCCACCTGCAACACTATACCAGGAATCCGCCTCTTCATCTAAGGAGAAGATATGTCCCTTAACATCAATGCCGAGTTTCTTCGTTGGTTTAATGCTGAAGTGTATCTGATGATCCTTGATGTTCTGCCATGCGATAAAGTCTATATATCCCAATTGCGCGTGTCCGGTTGGATACAGATGGTCAAACGTCTTTGCAGAGCCTGAAGTTGGCCTCTCATCACCACTTGCAAAGGCATAGGCATAACCTATCCTTGGTGTCCATGGAATATTCTTAAATGTGTATCCACCACCAGCATATATTGCAAATGCCTGTATGGGGGAAGTGAAATTTTTCGCAGTGAGTCCTCCAAAAGCAGTAGTAGTTGTAGCTTGCGCATAGTCTACCTTCCCGAACTGCCATGCAGGTTCTTCTGTATAATCCAAACCACCAAGACCTGGAATATCCTTGCCGTCAAGCCTGAAACCGGCAGTATACCTCTGCTCAGTACTTCCATGTAATGTTCCTGACGCTACATCCTTTTCAAGTGATATGGCTCTAGCAAGAAAATAAGGTTCAAAATCATTACCTGCGTAAATT
>CAKKPF010000034.1 GCA_919901575.1 Candidatus Brocadiaceae bacterium | reverse complement strand
CTTCGCAGGCAGACACGAACGCGGGCTAATAATTCATGAAAAGAAAAAGGCTTGACTATATAATCATCCGCCCCGATATTTAATCCATTGACCTTATCCTCTATTGAATCCTTCGCTGTTAGAAAAATCACAGGCGTATGGATTTCGGCGCTTCGTACACGTTTAAGGATTGTCAACCCATCATATTCAGGCAACATAATATCCAGTATTATAAGGTTATAAGTCTCATGAGTCGCCAGATGTAAACCATCCGTGCCATTAAGCGCAAGATCAACTGCATAAGAACTCTCTTCCAGCCCCTTTTTGAGGTATCTTGCCAGCTTCTCTTCATCTTCAACGATCAGTATTCTCATTTATTCATTTGTTTAAAAAGGTTTGTGTGAATATGGATATTATATATTTATACCTATCAACCATGCAACGGACAAAACAATTCCAGCACCTAACAAACAACCGTTTAATATCCTCTTTGTAATTTCCAATACGTCTTTTTCTGCTTTCCCTTCCGCGTGTATTATGTTTATTTTACCATTGCCATAAGGGTGCCATTTCCTGGAAAACTTCTCTGAAGGGTAACCGTTGAATATAACCAACTCCGGTATTTCTAAAGCAGCGGCAACGTGCTGGCCCATTGAATCATATCCTATGTAATACTGACTTTGGGATATCAGAGCTGCGAACTGTCCTATACCTCCCTTGTAAACAATTAAATCTGGGTTGGATCCTGCACTAAACGATAAATCCTCATTAACTTTCATTATGGTTTTACTGCGTTCCTTCAATTGATCAATTATTCTATTAGCTCTCTCTATTTCTTCATTTCCAAATCCCTCATCTAATATAACCTTAGCTCCTTTTTCTATTAAATGTAAAACTACTTCAAATTCAAATTCATCGCTTATCCTCTTATTATCATTCTCTCCCGCTCCAAAATTGACTGTGACTGTAAATTCCTTGTTTTTAGCCAACTGCTGATAAAACGCTTTAGCAGTTTCATTATATCTGGCAGGTATGCTTAATGTAGGATAAACAGACTTTTTGCCCGCGCTACCAAATACCTTATTTAGCCATCCGTTAACATCCTCTCCCAATTTCCTCGTCTCCTCGTCAGCATGTGCAAGAGGCTCGAAAAGATAATAACCGGCGTCTTCTCCGACTAATGGCAATAAACCCAATTGTGTGATCCTGGAATTCGAGTCAATTATTACATATTCACAAGATTCCATATCTTTTGTTTCACTTTTTATATTTTCCAGCGCTTCCAGCCAGCTTTCCAGGCGTGAAATCAAACCACCCCTTCTTTTGTAATCCAGAGGTAAAATTCTTATGTTCTCATCATCACCGAATAATTCATAGTTTTTCCTGTTTGCCAGGAATAATATCCTGGCCTTTGAAAATATCTTTTTTGATCTTTCAATTATTATGCTGGTTATGGCTACATCAGCCCCAATTGTAACTCGAGACAAGACAAATACCTTTTTAACTTTATGCCTTTGAGCAGGGCCCCTTTTGCCAGGAGCAATCAACTTCCTGACCCTGTCCAGCAAATCCTGTTGTGTGAACAATCCAAATGTTTTCAGCGTTTCATCTATATGTTCCGCCTCCGGCAGCTCTCTTATTAACTGTATCAAATAACTGAATATTTCATAATAAACATCCCTGTCGGCAGCATCAAAAGAGTCATTTAACGGCTCAACAATAGCCCTGAAGGTTGCATCAATCCCTGATTTGGCCAATGACTCATCTTTGTGTATTGCTATATCGAACAGTTCCTTGATTCTCTGTTTATCAATTCCTATTCCCAGGCAATGATCTTCCATTATTTTCTTTGCAATTACTTTTGCCCTGTAAGGCATATTCACCTCTTAATTAAATTCATTTTAATCAGCAACGTTATGTGCGAATCGGCGAAGGTTTCTCTAATGCATCTGAATGCAGAAGTTGCCATTACAACATCACCAACCCAATTGGGCGCTCTGACAAGAATCTTTTTTGCCTTAATCATTTGTCCCATTTTGAATTAACGGCAGTGAATGAGTTATATTTAATTGTATAATGCTCGACTTTTGCCTGCTTTAATTGCTTTGAAATCTCTCTGTCACATGGCATGATAAAATCCTTAATGTCTTCCCATACATCAGATGGGATTTTCTCTAACATCTTTGTCAATACGGAAAATATTCCGCTTGATGAACCACCGGAATACATGTTTACATACCAGGGAAAGGCTCGTTGTAACCTTGAAATGAAGAGATTGTGTTCCTCGCCAAAGTCCAGGCAGGTATCATCCATGAAATTATCCAAAGTCTTCATCTTATCAAAGTTTATGAAGTTTCCTTTTTTGCTGATTTCGTAGGCCTCTGTCCTTGGAAAAGGATAGAAGATTGACCACCTGAAACGGCCTGGTTTTATTATGCTGAGGAGTTTGACAGTTTCGAGAATCTCTTCTTTAGTTTCATATGGAAGCCCAAACATAACAAATGCTGAAGTGTGGAGGTTGTGCTTATGGGCGCTTTCAAAGGCACGGATTATGTCATCATTCGTCATTGGACGTTTGAGTATTTCGCGCCGGATCCTTTCGCTTCCGCTTTCTAATCCGAACTTAATAATCATACAGCCTGCATCTTTTAATAATCTTGCCCTGTCGTCATCGAATGCCCTGATATGCGCATTGGCGACAAACGGTACTTTTACCGCCTTCTTATACTTTTCACAGAATTCCTTCAGATATGTCTTGTTGGAAGTAAAGATATCGTCATCAAATATAAATGTTGTAATATTTTTATAGTTTTCGAGTAGATAGTTTATTTCATCTATTACTTCATCAACAGCATGCCTTCTTATATAGTTAAGGTCTTTTGTACTGCTACCCGTCTCGTCTTTATAACGTTCCACAATGGAGTGATTAAAACAATACGTGCATTTGAACGGACAGCCCCTAGATGTCATCAAACGAACCCACCCACCTTCCGTATCTATCATTTTCTGGAAATCAAAGATTTCATAGTCTTTTCTTGGTAATTCGGCTAAATCCGGTAAGGACCTGACATTATTAGAAACTACTTTTCCATTATCCTTAGCCCAGATATTGGCGATGTGCTTGGTATCAACTCGTTTCTCAATGTTGGCGGCTAATTCAAGAACAGCTTCTTCACCTTCTCCCACACAAACATAGTCAAAACAGTCTTCCCTTATAACTTCCTCAGGAACCATGGTGGCATGAATCCCACCGCAGACAATGGATATATTACAAAAACTCTTAACAAATTTTGCTATTTTCAGGGCATATTGGTATTGTGTGGTAACTGCGGAAAATCCTATTAATTGTGGTTTGTATTCTTCAATTATTCTCTGTATTTCTTTGTCATCAGGTAATTTAGCCAGCTTTTCGTTCAGGTTTATCAGTTTCGTATCATGCCCATGTTTCTTCAATACGGCAGAAATAAAAACGATTCCAAAATTAAAACCGACTTGTGAGTTGATATTAGGGTATATTAAAAGAACTTTCATAAGTATCAATTTTCTGTAGGGAGTGTTGTTGTGAGATTTCTGTCAATCTTGTTACGATTGTATTTTAGATTTAGAATATCAATACATGCCTGTACAACCTTCTCAGGTAATATCCGGGTCATGCAGCGTCTATCTGTAGGACATGTCTTGAGTTGGCATGGTGAGCAGTCAACATCCTCTCTTATCACCTTACCAATTTCGTATTCGGATTCTGTATATCTGGGATCATTAGGTCCCATCAGTACAACAACTGGCCTGTTAAGCGCTACTGCAAAATGTCTTGGGCCTGAATCCAACGTTATTAAGAGCATACACTTTCTTACGAGTACCTTAAGAACATCAAGAGTAATTGATGCCCTTGAAAGATTGATTAAGCCTTTTTTCGATAATCTTTCAATCTCATCAGCAAGCCTGGTTTCACCCTGCCCGGAATTCAGGACTATATTACAATCAGCAACTTCCCTTAATAAATCTGCCGTCCTGGCAAATCCTTCAGCCGTCCAGAGCTTTGAAGAACCGTAAGACGCACCGGGATTTATCAGGAAAAATGGTTTCTCATCAATATGATATTTTTTTAGTAACTCGTCTGCATTATCCTCACACTCTCTGGAAATAAACAGCTCTAACTGCTTAGAGACTATTTTACATCCAAGTTGTGTACATAATCTTAAATAATAATCACCCATATAATTGGGACGGAATTTTCCATTTTCACTCAGCCTCTCTATGCCGTCTGTTAATAAGAAAGAACGGGAGTCGCGGATGTATCCGATGCGTCTGCTCACACCGCCCAGCCACACCATAAGAGCGGAACTGAATGAATTAGGGAATAAAAACCCCATATCGAATCTTTCCTGCCTGAGCTTTTGGATCAAACCTAAATATTCCTTCGTATTGCCGCTGAAAATTTTTCGCGGGGAAAAAAATCCATTTTTATTCTTTCCAGCTTTAGTCTCCAATTCAATGACATCGTCAAACCATGGAGAACCGTCTGTTATGCCTCTTAAATTCTTTTTAATCAGTAATGTTATGTGCGAATCGGCAAAGTTTTCTCTAATACACCTGAATGCAGGAGTTGCCATCACAACATCACCGACCCAATTGGGCGCTCTGACGAGTATTTTTTTTGCCTTGATTATCTGTTCCATTTTGAATTAACTGCAATTTTATAATAAACTCACATCAAGTATATATGATTTTCAATATGTCATTACTATTGACATAATAATATCATTCATATATAGTTACAACAATAATTTATCAAATAGCTGTGAAATAGTACAGTATACAGACTGTGTTATTTATGTTGCTATACATATAATCTATTGAGTTGAAAAGTCAAATAAAGTAAAATGACACATGAGTAAATTTAATGATGTTTTGGCTCTGGTTCGAGCTTCCGCTAATAAGAAAAGGCTTTTTCTGCCTCATGCTCTGCGCCAGATGTCAATGCCTCATCGAATGATCACGACTAATGAAGTTCGAAAAATTCTTTCAAAAGGTGAAATAATTGAAGACTATCCAGATGACCCAAGAGGACATAGTTGCCTGATTTCAGGCTTTGGTGAAGAAAATAGACCTATTCATGTTGTTTGTTCGTCTAAAGAAGATTACCTGGCTGTGATAACAGCATATATACCAAGCAAAAATGAATGGGAAGACGATTATAAAACGAGGAGGTAATCATGAAGTGTGTTCAATGTAAGGGGCATATGAAAAAAGGCTCAACTCCATTACATATTGACCGTAAGGGGGTACATTTAATATTAGATCATGTTCCTGCCTGGGTTTGTGAACAATGTGGTGGGTCTCTTCTTGAAGAAAAAGAAGTTGATGCTGTTCAAGACCTACTTAGGACAATTGATCAAAAGTCGCAATCATTTGCCCAAACAGCTTAAAAAGGTTTTCTTGTTACAGAAAAACATGGAACGTATCTTGACAAGTAAAGAATAAGAAGGTTTGTACATGCTGTGTTTGGCCCTGGCGATTCATTCATGTCACCACTTAAAACTTTTCTTAGGAAAAATCCATTTTTACTCTTTCCAGCTTTAGTCCCCAATTCAATAATCTCATCAAACCATGGAGAACTGTTTATAATACCTCTCAAATTTTTCTTAATCAGTAACGTTATGTGTGAATCGGCAAAGTTTTCTCTAATACACCTGAATGCAGGAGTTGCCATCACAACATCACCGACCCAATTGGGCGCTCTGACGAGTATTTTTTTTGCCTTGATTATCTGTTCCATTTTGAATTAACTGCAATTTTATAATAAACTCACATCAAGTATATATGATTTTCAATATGTCATTACTATTGACATAATAATATCATTCATATATAGTTACAACAATAATTTATCAATAATTTATCAATTAGCTGCAAAACAATACAGCATTCAGGCTGTATAATCTATGTTCGGCGGCGCGGTTCGAGGGGGCCAGATGTTGAAGAGACTTCTCAACAGTCCTGAACGAATAACTTACGGGCGCTTGTGTGAGGTCTGCTCGCCACTTCACGGAGGTTTACGCCAAGGTCCGGCTAGCTGATGTACTCCCGATCGAAGGCTCCGGCCTGTCCGAGGCGTTGTACGAGTTCGCCCTCCAGGCGCATTACGACTTCGTGGTTACGGGACGAGATCAGGTGCCGTTGTTCGCGATGGAGTTCGACGGGCCGCAACATGGCCATTCGCCGCAAGCCGAGCGAGACGCCAAAAAGGATGAGGTGTCACGTCTGTTCCGCCTCCCGCTGATGCGCGTTCATGCCGAGGACATCTGCCGGACTGAATGGCAACTCGACAAGTTGACCGAGCTGATCGAGCGGTGGTTCAAAGACCACACCGAGTTGGCCACAGGGGTTGTCAACATGCAAGTCACGCCCAAGTGTCCCGTGTGTGGGGACGAGATGGTGAGGAAGCGCGGCAAGTACGGCCCATTCCTGAGTTGTGTCCGATACCCCGCTTGCACAGGTGCCTGTGATTTGCCGGGAACGCCGAATCCCTTCAATGCCCCGGTCTGGAGAAAACTTCTCATCACTTGTTCGATCTGCGCAGCGGTTGTGATTGTGGTTGTGCTGCTTCTCAAATTCCAATTCGGAAGGCCGCAGGGCGGTGGGCAACAACCTCCCAATGGAGAGACGAGGCCCGCAGTAGCGGGCACACTGTCCTCGATGACTCTCCAAGAGCAACGGGCATATGCGAGCGCTCTAAAGCAGTCGGACTATCCCGCGTGCCCTCTTTGTGGGAAGCGCATGGTGCTTCGTAATCACACGAAAACTGGTGATCCGTTTTTCGGTTGTTCAGAGTTCCCTAGTTGCCGTGGCACGCGAGATGTTCAGTATCCAAAGTAGGACATAGTGGTCGCGCCGAACCAGGCGCTGCCTGAGGGGCACACCTTCTTCACTTTAATTGTTGAAATATCTTTAGCATCCTGGGAGCGTTTGCCTTGAGTGAATAATATTCAATCACCCTCTTTCGCCCCTCCATTCCCATTCTCTTTCGAAGGTCTTGGTCATTTATCAGGATTTCAAGTTTTTCTATCCACTCTTCCTGTGTGTTTGCCCAGAAACCGTGTACGCCGTCCTCAACGATTTCCCTGTTAATTCCTGCCGGACTGCAGACTACCGGAACGCCTACGGCAAGGCACTGTAATATCTTCAGCCCGCACTTCCCATGCGACCACGGATCATCCATAAGAGGCATCAGGCCTATATCAAGGCTTTGAATGTCCGCAACCTCATCCTTTTCACTCCAGTTTTTTTTGTCCACAACCATATTTTCACAGTCGAAAAATGTATCACATATAATCTTTAGTTTTACATTACCGTTCCTTCTGCCGAGAGTTTCAAACATGGGTTTCATTTTCTCCAGATAATGGATACTTCCGGTAGCGCCAATCCATCCCAGGGTAATATTGCCATTCTCCTCCGAATATTTCTTTTGAGGATATAAAGTCATGTCTATGGGCGATGGTATGATTGTAACGTTGTGTGTATAGGGCGTAGTGTTTTTCTGTAAATATTCATTTCCCGCTATAACGTGGTCAGAGGCATTAACCATATTTTTAAACATTGTAACCCGCGTGTTCGATTCAGGGTTAGAGGCCTTTGAATTGCGGTACATTACGGAATCGTCAAAATCGTAAACGATTTTTCTCGCATTCTTCCTTATATATTTAAGCCAGAGAAAGGAGAATCTCTTTCGCTGTATAAACAGGATATCGTATTTGCTTGCACTCTTGAACAGTTTCAGTTTCTTAAGAAACCCTTTCTGAAAAGGCAGGACGGTTGCCTGCACTCCGTGTTCCTTGAGATATGGCAGATATTGAAGCACCCTGTATCTGCTTGCCGCCACATCAAGACCTTGAACTAAGAATAGTATCTTCATATAAGTTAGCTCACTTCCCGCCAAAAAACTAGTCGGGCAGGCGTTCTCTAATTTATGGGATTTTGCCAGCCCGGCAAAGCCGTTCGCCAGCCCGCCTGTACCTATTCGGGCAGGCCAGACCCGTCCGAACGGATTCATCCGGGCGGGCGATCATTCTGGCGGGGTCGGGCTTAGCCCCGCTCAGCGTGGCGTCGCAAAATAAGCACTGGAATACTCCCGAAAGGCCCGCCAGCCATTTGTCGGGCAGGGAGGCAGCCTTGCTTTCGCCCGCCAGAATGATGTAACACAGTCTGACTTGTCGGGCTGGCAAGGAATCCAATTTTCATCCTTCATGGACGCGCCAAAGTGCATGAAGGTCTAATCAAAAAATAAACTATGTTGTATGGTGTTGCCTATTTGTAGTATTTTCGATAGAGTTCTCTATAACTTCCTTATAGACTTTTATAATCTCTTCACAGTTTTTCTCAGCAGGGTATTTTTCGGCTTTTTTCCGTGCGGCAATGGATGCCTTTTCCCTGAATTCATCATCAAGAAACAGGCTTATCTTTTCCGCTAATGCCTCGTAATCCATTGGGTTTTCCATTACGAAGCCATCTACACCATTGTCTATTACGCCGCTGGCGCCGTCATACCTGGTAGTAATTACCGGCAGCCCGCTTGCCAGAGCTTCAGTAACTACTAAAGAGCACGAATCGTAAAATGTTGGATGTACATAAAGGTCCGATGCTGCATAATACTTCTCAATCTCATTTACATGTCCTAAAAATATCAAATTTTCCAGACAGTTCAGCCTCCTTGCTAATTTACGGTATGAAGCAGCCCTGCCTCTTCCTATTATTAAGGCTTTGAAATCCTTGTGAGACTTTTTAAGTTCTCCCAGAGACTTTATCAGAGTGAAAAGCCCCTTCAGTCTGAAGTTGTTACTTACGTATAAGATTACAAACTCCTCACCTAAAGAAAGTCTTTCCCTTATAACCTTTCTGTATTTGTTCCTGTTGTCTGGAGTAAATCTCTGAAGGTCTACACCATTGTAAACTACTTTTATCTTTTGCGGGTCTATATTGTGGTATTTAATAATATCATTCTTTATCATGTCAGATATGGCAATAATTCTGGATACACACTTGCTCGTATACTGTTTTCTGTCCAACCATAAAATAAAATTTTGTCTGAGGCTGAAAAACCTTGTTATCTGTTTCAGGAATCTATAAAAAGGGCAGTTTACTGACAGGATATCCTGTTTCAGCCAGGCCTTTTCCACTCCGCAGTGTGGATTAAATACGTTCATCCCAAGCGCCCTGCCGACGACCTGTACTATATCAAAATCATAGTTGGACATCCTTCGCCAACTATTTATGACAAATGAAACGTCTTTAAGAAACTTTGGATATCTTATAACGGGAATAGTATGATAGTGCATCTGGTTATTATTGCTTTCCCACTCGCTGGCAAATATATGCACTTCATGACCTCTCTCTGCCAGATGATTTGCAAAATTGGCGAGATAGCCTTCTCCACCTCCCTTTGTTGGTAAATATTTATATATGTTTAAGGCTATTCTCAGAATTTAGCTCCTTCCACTCGTTAACTTCTTGGTTTGCCCGCCCGGCTACCTGCCTGAATGACGAAGTTGGACAGGAGCCGTTCGCCAGCCCGCCTGTACCTATTCGGGCAGGCCCGACCCGTCCGAACGGATTTATCCGGGCGGGCGATCATTCTGGTGGGGACGGGCTTCGCCCCGCTCAGCGTGGCTTCGCAAAACAAATTTAGCACATAGCTCCGCAAATTGATTAATGATGGTAGATTCGCCCTGTGGAGTAATATAGTAGCTCTACTCCACAGGGCTTAATCCAGCCAACAATTAAAGCATTATTTGTGTCTTTTTTGTGGCTAATTTTGAAATGCCGATACAGTAAAATAGTTTTTTATGAAAAGGTAAATACTCACGTGCTTCTTTTTGATATTTCATGGACTCTTCCAGCTTGCCTTGACTGTAGAGGCCTTTTGCAACTTTGATGCTGTACCTGGCAATTCTTTTCCTTAATATTTTTTTCTCTTTTTCACCAAGGTCTGTATAACCATTGTAAACCTTTTTGAAAACTCTTATATTCTCCTTATCAAAAAGAAGATCGTTTTTTGATGCATTCGTATCATGAACCCTATACCTTGTGAGCGCTTTATCAACAAAACCGCATTGGAATCTTTTTGCTATTCTCAAGAACATATCATATTCATCTGCAAGCTTGAAAGATTCATCATATGGGCCAACAGCATTCAGGCATTCCCTTTTAACCATTACGGTTGAAGTTTGTACAATACTCTTAGAGAGAAGCTTCTTAAATATCCAACCGCTGTATCCTTTCTCCGGTTTCGTTCTCAGTTCCTTATCATCTCTGAAGCTTGCATATTTGGCATAAACCAGTCCTGCTTGAGGATGCTCGTTAAAATATTCCATCTGTATCTTGAGTTTGTCAGGAACCCATAAATCATCATGATCAAGGAACGCTATGAATTCAGCATTAGATAAATTTATACCTGCATTCTTGGCGCTTGCAATCCCCCCATTTTCCTTGTAATGATACCTTATCTTTTGCATATATGGAAGGAGTGCATCACGCGTGCCGTCCTCAGAACCATCATCAACAACTATAATTTCATAGTCATTGTATGTCTGATTAAGGACAGAATCTATAGTCTCTCCAATGAACTTTTCGTTATTATAAGTATGTATTATTACGCTTACGGTTGGCATTTATCTTTTCTCTGCCCAGATTTTCAACCTGTGTCCTTTTTTTGTAAAACGGACAAATTGAGAAATGACTTTTTCTGATATTTTAAGTAACGTCTCAATTGCTACGTTATGAGAAACTTTATCTTTAACTCTGATATGAAACCCTTTTGTACTTAAAAGTACGGTCGTAAAGCCATTTTTGTCAAGGATTTTCTCTAAAGTTGTTGGTGTGAACAAAACGATATGATGTTGACCATCGAAGTATATCCATTCTTTGCCACAGATTAAGACCGAATAGCTGTCATAATTAGGAGTAGAGAGGCTTAATAGTCCTCCTTTTCGGAGTAATTTGTTTACATCTGCGAAAAATTCAGAAGGAAACGGTATATGCTCTATAATGTTGTTCAACCTGATTACGTCAAATGAAGATGTTGCAAGTTTTGCTTCCTCAAGTGTTCCAAAAAAGATGTCGAGATTATACAACTCCTTCCCGTACTTACCTACGTTATAAACTGTCTCTATCCCTTTTGCTTCCCAGCCACGATTCTTTGCTGCATTGAGAAATCCGCCGAATGAACATCCTATATCAAGGATTCTATTCAACTTTCTGTATCTTTCCATCTTCTTCAGTTCTGCACAAAATATCTTTTGCCTCTTGGCAGAATAAGCTCTATGAAGAAGTTTCTTTATTAAGCTACCATCACCTTTGTCTGAACCGTAGAAACTATCTAAGTTTTCTTTTGAATTCTTTAATCTGGGATTGACATAGATTAATCCACATGAGTTACATTTGACATGATTGTAACCATCTTTGATAAATAGAGGTGTGGTTTGATTCTTTCCACACAAATTACAATTTATATATTCCAATGTCTCTTGCATTTTATAACTGAATAATATGTTATCATAAAACATCTATAAATCAAGAGATGAGGCCGGAAATGGTATATCGTGTGATAATGATAGATAACAAAGTGATGATTCCAGAATCTTTTTTTTAATCTTGATAAACACTTTGTTGTAACATAGAATAATCTTGACAATCAGACGTAACCATCACAATCAGCGCTGTTTAGTAAGGAGTAAATCAAGTAAATGAACATATGCTTAGTTAATCCCCATTTAGTTTCAGGAAAACTATATGAAGAATGGGATTTGTCAGAGGTAGATAGTATCAGCCCGCCGTTGGGTTTATTATTTTTAGCGGCTGCAATCCGGAAATCCGGTCATAATGTCAGTTTTATAGATGCTTTAGCATATAATTTATCTGTCCAGGACACTGTCAATAAAATCCTGGAATCCAGTCCTGATGTGGTGGGTTTGACTGCAACAACCCCTACTATTCCTGGCGCTGCAGATATCGCTAAGGCGCTTAAAGCACAACATCCAGAAATAAAAATCATAATAGGCGGCCCTCATGTTACTGCTATTCCCGAAGAAACATTTCAGGTAATCCCTCATTTCGACATCGGTGTGATTGGCGAAGGTGAAGCAACCATTGTTGACCTTCTAGAATCACTCTCACGAAACAACGAAACTCTACGGGATGTACGCGGGATTATATATCGTGAGAA
>CAKKPF010000033.1 GCA_919901575.1 Candidatus Brocadiaceae bacterium | reverse complement strand
GAAATATACGGCGTCTGTATATTTCCAATATCATAGTCATGGTTTATATTACTTTTAAAGCAATTTTCAAGTGTAATTTCCAATATTCTTGTAAAAACCCTTGACTTTCACTATAAGTCTTGGAATTTTAATATCTTGAGGAGTATTGCCGGATTTTAAGAATGTATTGAGCAGTCGGCGGGCGGGGACAAATACAACATAATCAAATTGAATAGCAGGACACACCTACCGACAGGCTGATCGTGGTGCGTAAAAATACAAACATCATTTCTGAGCCTCCACTTCCGCAATAACTTCGTCACATCGGTTACTTAATGTTGGATATTCCTCTATCTTGCCAACTTCTTTGCAGTAGTTCTTGTTACTATCTGAAACACGTCATTTATTATTGCTTGATTAATAAGAAAGTAGTTGTACAATGTGGTTTTTAACGCGATCAATTAGGAAAAAATATATATCATGAGTTGAACGTTTCTGGAAATTTACCTATTTTATTTGCAAGGGAAAACCATTATGCACCATACCATATTTTTCGATACTCATGAAAATGTTAAAAAGCTCAAGGCTGCTGGTTTTACAGAGGAACAAGCTGAGACACAAACCAATATAATTGCTCAATTGGTAGAAGAACAATTAGTTACCCGCCAATATCTCGACGAACGTCTAAAAGAACTAGAATATAGGCTCATTATCCGGCTGGGTAGTATGATAGTAATTGCTGTTGGTGTTGTTGCCACCCTGGTTAAGATTCTTTAGGCAACTGACAATGTTGTTCAATAACCTCAACACACCTGTTACACAGTGTCGGATATTTTGTTATCTTGCCAACTTCTTCACGGTAGTTCCAGCATCTTTCGCACTTGTTACTCTCTGATTGTCTTACTTTGATAAACAGCTTCTCAAATATCTCTCCCCTGCCGGCAGAGTCAGGTGGTTCTTTGCAGATGTTTACGTCTGAGACTATGAATATCATTGGGAAATCACTCTCGTATTCTTTCAGAAAATTAAACATTTCAGCATCGTCAGTATAAAGGTCAACCGATGCCTCAAGGGAGTTGCCGATTTGCTTGGACGCCCTCATTTTTTCCAACTCCCGCGCCACATCCGTCCTGATCTTGATAATCTTCTCCCACTTATCGTTAAGCTCTTCATCTACATACTTTTCATTTGTCACCGGCCAATCGGCCAGGTGTACAGATGGAACATTGTTGTCATCATGCGTCATCTCCATCCACACCTCTTCTGAGGTATAGGCCAGGATTGGGGCAAGGAGCCTGACCAACACCGAATTTATCCTGTGAAGAACAGTTTGTGCCGCCCGTCTTTCTATAGAATTCTTCGAAAAGGTATATAATCTGTCCTTCAAAATATCCAGATAGAAGGAACTCATCTCAACCGCACAAAAATTGTGAACAATGTGATATACGCGGTGAAATTGATATGATTCGAAAGCAGATGTTATTGAGGTTATGAGTTCTTCCGTTTTGTGCAGCGCCCACCTGTCAACCTCCAACAGTTGTGTGTACTCTACAGAATCTTTCTTTGGATCAAAGTCAAATAGATTTCCCAGAATATATCTGAATGTATTTCTAATCCGCCGGTAGGAATCTGATAACTTTGAAATGATAGCAGGAGAAGTGTTCATCTCGTTTCTGTATTCCATGGAAGAGGTCCACAACCTTACGATATCTCCTCCCAGTTCCTTCAGGGCGTCTCCAACCGATACAAAATTGCCAAGTGATTTAGACATCTTTTTGCCTCGCTCGTCCACAACAAAACCGTGGGTTATTACTGTTTTGAAAGGCGCACAACCCCATGCCGCAACTGATGGAAGCAGAGAAAGCTGGAACCAGCCCCGATGCTGGTCGCTGCCTTCAAGATATACGTCAGCAGGAAACTGTAAATCCTTACGTTTGTTCAAGACAGAATGATGACTGGAACCAGATTCGAACCACACGTCAAAAATATCATTCTCCTTTTCAAAGTCAGTAGAACTACATTTCGGACATTTTGTGCCGTCCGGCAGAAACTCTTTTGTGTCTTTATAAAACCAGCTATCTGCGCCATGTTTTAAAAACATATCCCGAACATGGTTCACAACCTTCACGTCCAGGAGTGATTCCTTACAACTGGTACAATAAAAAGCCGGTATAGGCACACCCCAGGAGCGCTGTCTGGAGATACACCAATCCGGGCGTTCCTTTATCATATTTGACAGACGGATTTCACCCCACGATGGAATCCAATTTGTGCTCTTTATCGCATCTAATGCATTTTTCCTGAGATTCTGATGATCCATGTTTACAAACCACTGCTCGGTTGCCCGAAAAATCACCGGTTTTCTACAACGCCAGCAGTGAGGATATGAATGGCTTATTTTGCCCATATGTAACAAAAGTCCCAACTCATCGAGTTTGTCTGTTATTGATTTGTTTGCGTCATATATATTCTGCCCTGCAAAATCCCCTGCTTCTTCTGTAAATACTCCGGTTGCATCAACCGGACATAGAATCGGCATGTCATACCTTAAACCGGTCTGGTAATCGTCCTGGCCATGGCCGGGGGCGGTATGCACACATCCGGTACCGTCCGTGAGGGTTACGTAATTCGCCATAACCACAGAACCTTCCCTGTTCATAATCGTATGCTGATATTTCAATCCCTCTAACGAACTACCTTTGACAGTGCCCAAACGTTCGTAGCCCTCTATTTCAAGCCGGTTCATGACAGAATCCACTAAATTTTCAGCAAGTATTGAAACCTGCCTTTTTTGCGTCTTTGGATTTATATATCTAACTGCCGTGTATTGAAATTCCGGATGCAATGCAATCGCAAGGTTTGCAGGCAACGTCCATGGAGTAGTAGTCCATATCAGTATATAAACATCTTCATCATGGAGTCCACGAAACTTATCTTTTGGATTATCTATCAGTTTGAAGTTGACGTAAATTGAAGGGCTGGTTTGATCATGGTATTCCAATTCTGCCTCAGCAAGCGCAGTCTCGCAACGCATACACCAATGTATGGGTTTCAGACTTCTGTAGACATATCCTTTTTCAACAAGTTTACCGAATACCTCAATAATACCTGCTTCGTATTGTGGAGTGAAGGTTAGATATGCAGATTCCCAGTCACCTGAGACGCCCAGGGCCTTAAATTGCTTCATTTGTACCTTTACGAATTTCTCAGCGTATTTCTTGCACTTTTTGCGAATCTCAATTTTTTCCATCTCTTTTGCCTTTGAACCCAGTTCCTGCAACACTCTATGTTCAATCGGCAGACCATGGCAGTCCCAGCCAGGTACATACGGGGCATCATACCCCCTCATCGTATAAAACCGAACAATTATGTCTTTTAATATTTTGTTTAATCCGGTTCCTATATGGAGGTCTCCTGTAGGGTAGGGAGGCCCATCGTGTAGAATGAATTTCTTAGCGCCCTCCCTAGCCTTTCGTATTTGAGCGTACAGGTCTTCCTTTTCCCATTTTTTAAGAAATTCTGGTTCTCTCTGAACGAGGTTCCCTTTCATGGAAAACTTTGTTTTTGGCAAATTAATCGTATCTTTATAACTCATGTTTTAAATCAACCTATATAAATCATCTTCTGTAATATTTCTTACAAACACTTCCTTGTCTCTTGATTTTTCACCAGAGATTATTTGAATATCTGAACTCTTGACGCCCAGCCATTTGGCAAATAATTTGATTACGGCCTTGTTTGCCTTTCCCTTTTCAGGCGCTACAGTAACTGCAATCTTTATCCGGTCGGCGTATTCCCCTATTACCCTGTCTTTGCTGGAATTTGGTTGTATCTTAACAGATACAACTATCCCCCCTTCAACTTCCCTTGTCTTGACCATCACGGTATAATGGATGCTGATAAGCGCAGATTGTTACGATTAATCCTTGTAGAGACGTAGCGGAAACCTTCAGGTTTCCATTACCATGTCAAAACGTGTAAATGGAAGGCTAAAGCCATTCCGCTACAGTTTACTTAAACGTTATAATTCCTTTAAATACTGCGGAACCGACACGAACTAGATTTGCGCCCTCTTCTATTGCAACTTCGAAGTCCTGAGTCATTCCCATGGACAGATATTTCATATCAATATTCTGAATGTTTTCTTCTCTGATCTTTTCACTTAATTCCCTCAGCCCTTTAAACATTGGCCTGCATATTTCAGGATCATCAACAATAGGCGCCATAGTCATTAAACCCTCTACATTAATTCTTTCAAGATTATTTATTTCTTGTAAAAAAGGAATGGCCTCATCCGGGGAAAGACCGTATTTGGTTTCCTCACCGCTTACATTAACCTCTACTAATATCCTTGTGTTTTTTCCCAGCTTTTCAGATTCCTTGTTTATCTCCTTCGCAAGAGTAACACTTTCCACCGAATGTATCAAATCAAAGATATGGACAGCCTTCTTAACTTTATTCCTCTGAAGATGCCCAAACATATGCCACTTTAAATCCAGATCATTTAGTTTTTCTATTTTTCTCTCAGTATCCTGTAATCGATTCTCACCTATGCATGAAATACCTAATTCAGATAATATTCTTATAATGTCTGCCTCTACGTACTTTGTTGAGATTACTAATTCAACTGATTCCTGCCCGTATCTGGAACGAGAGCAGGCTGATTTTATGCGCTCCTGCAATTCTGATAAATTTCTCTCTATAATCTTATAAGAGTTACTTTCCATAGATTAATCATTTATTTTAATATTTTATAGAAAATGAGTCAAACTCGCCAGTAGCCTGTTCCCAATTTTCTTCCACATTTCTTACTATTGCTCCCAGCGGGCCTTTTTCACACCATTTTAAGATTTTTTCAACTTTATCTTTTTCACCTTCAAAGACTGCCTCAACACGCCCATCCAGACAATTTCTCACCCAGCCGTTTAAACCTAATGAGATGGCCTCTTCCCTTGTATTAGCCCTGAAAAAGACTCCCTGAACTCTTCCCTCGATAACGACATGCAGCCTTACTTTTGCCATCTTTATTAAGAATGTAGGGGCGTACCCGCCCGAACGACGCAGTCGGGCAGGCGGGTACGCCCCTACTTTGCAAAATTTTGAAATTCCTGTTAACGGAGTGATTAAGGAGATATGATAAATAAAACTCTTTTACGGGATTTTTCCTTTGCTTTATGTAATTCGGGTAAACCCCTTAAATATTCATAAAGAAAAATAACTGGAATTTAACACAAGTCAGAAATACCTTTTCGAGGCTTATTCAGCATATATATGGTCACTATCTACAGCAGTAGGAAGTTTGTGCATGCCCATAAATGTAAACAAAACAATAGGAAAAGCGACCAATAGTACTATTGAGAGCAAAATAGGAGCAAAGGTCTTCTTTATCTTTGTCTTAGGCAAGATCATAGGTAAATGCAGATAAGCAAGATAAACAAGCCAGCTAATTAAAGACCAGGTTTCTTTAGGATCCCATCCCCAATATGTGCCCCATGCCCCCTTTGCCCAGATCGAACCCGTAATCAAACCAACAGTTAAAAATGGGAAGCCAATGGTGACAGAAATATAGGCTAATTTATCAAAGGTTACGTCCTTTCTTAATTGACTATTAGAACCGGACATAACTATTTCTTGCGCTCTTCCACGATATATTGCTCTATATATTAAGTAAATAATAGCAGCAGAGAATGATATACTCAGAGCAGAATAAGATACAAAATAGTTTATTACGTGCACAACCAGCCAGTTACTCTGAAGCGCAGGAGGTAATTCTTTTATGGTACTGTCAGTATTGATTGCAGAGTGTAACATCCAGGCAGACAAAAGAGATTGTAGTGCGCCAATAATGCCTAAACGAGATTCATGTACACGAGCAATAAATATTGTAACAAGTTCCATAATCAGGTACACAAGGGCGATAGTCCAGGCAAAGAATACAAAAGATTCATATTTATCAGACATTGGAGCATGATTTGCCTCATACCACCTTGTCAGTACTAAAATTGTATTTAATACTAAAGCACCTGAAAATACACCGAAAGCGACCCAGCGTAAGGTTTTCGTCCTCCATATTTCTCTGACCACGTAAGCAATAATAGCCGCAATATAAACATAAAAAGTAACATTCAACGTGAAATCCATGTCTAACACACCTCTCTTTTGTATTTTGTTAAACGAGAACTATTTATCATCAATTTATAATTAAAATTTGCAATCCTATCCGGATGGTATATTTTACTCAATATGCTCTGCTGCAATCTCATCATCTGAATAATAATCTTCCACTTTTTGCCCTTTTTTCAATTTCCTTCTTAAGAACGGCTTTACATAAAAGATAAAAACAACACCCACACACAAAAGAATAAAGCCGGAATACACCACTGCCAGGCCGGGATTTCTGGTTACCTGAAGCCCCGTATACTTCTCTCCTTCAGGATCGTAGCTTGACTGGTAAAATACATACCCTTTATACTTCAAAGGATCGTTAACTTCAATAGTCTTTGTCATAACCGTTTTTCCACCATCCACAACCCTCAGTATACTTTTATAATCTTTAACTACCATACCGGACTGTTCATATAAAAGCGCAAAGTTTTTGTCAGGATACCATTTTGGCGGATTATTTGCGAGCATCCAATCAGCCACTCTGCCTCTTGGGCCTTCAATTTCTACCAATATTGCAGGAGTTCCCGCATGTTCACCAGGTGCATGATTATGCCCCTCATGATTATCAGACCTCTCAACAACCTCTTTTTTTGTGCTATGCGATGGGAAATATTTTACTATTCTCATTTGCAGCCCTGTCTCGTCTATTTCGTAGCTCTTGTCAATTTCCCAATCTATAATGCTGATCAGATTGCCATCATTTAAATATGAAAGCGTCTGTTTTCCTCCTTTATTTTGGACTATCTTTAATCTATTAGCAGCATCGGAGAAATCATCCGGAATAGAACATGTCAGCTTAATATCCTTGTACTTTGCCTGGTGAGCTTTATCCCAATAATCAGGATACTTCGAGAATGTCCAGCGAGTTTCTACGCCTTGGGGACCGGTAATCTCAACACTTACAGCCGGATTGTCCAGAGATTGCTCTCTTAATGGCGACGCCCTATTAGCATAATCAAGCGCCAATTGTTTAATCTCAACCACGTAATCAGTGCCGTCAATCGAGATGCTTTTTCCTTCTTCTACCGGCATACTTTTATGAATATTCTTTCCTTCTATGGTAATATCCAGCTTTGGGTTGGCGCTTTTCCCTACAGTCTTAGCAAGCCTCTCATAGTCCTCGTCATTATCAGCCCACAGATACTCAACTTTTAAATCACGTTTAGAGTCGTTATACCAATTGCGGTCTTTGGCAAGAAGCCAGCCTTCGGCAGTAACATGGTTAGAATCCAGCATTTGAACATATATGGCGGGATTGTTTGGTTCGTTGGACTCATTGATTGGTTCCTGTCTATATTCTGCATCCTGGTAATAGTCTTTAACTGTAACCGCATAGTTGGAACCCGGAATGTTAATCTTTTTATCTACTTTTACGGGAATAACTTTTTGCAGGTCTTTGTTTTTTACAAAGGCAACTAATCTGAACTTCGGTGGATGTTTTTCTATTATAAAGTCGTCACAGTATACCTGGAAATCTAATGGAATCTTCCTGTAATCAGCACGATTCAGGTAATAATCTACAGACTTTCCCTCATATACATTAACACCGCCTTTCTCTCCAAATTGAAGGTCAATAAAACAACCAATCAATGTCAAGATTATGCTGATATGTGTGATTAAGAAGCCGATCTGGAGTACGGTATTCCGCCACCTCTTGATTGTGCAGCAACCCAGATTTACACACAATAGTACCAGAAGAAAAGCAAACCAATAGGAATGAAATATATCAGTGAATTGAATTGCAGAGAATAATTTCGCAAGGCCTTCACCATATCTGCTTACATAATCTTCAGGCGGTCTCATCTGAAGAATTAGCGTACCCAGGATACATGCAACTGCCAGAATGATTATAATGATTACGGCAAGTTTAACTGAACATACAAACTGCCATAATTTTTTTTCAATTTTTGTTGTTTTTGTCATACAATCTTTCTATGGTTTCAATACATAATAATTCTCTGAAATTCCACGACTCATTGAATTTAATGGAGATTATTATAGGACATCTATTTCATCCCGAAGAGTGAATAGTGGTGTGGTGGAATGTCGAACGAAAACTTAATATACCGCCCAAATTTAAAAACCTAATTTCCCATTATTCCATCGATTCTTTAAGAAGGGCAGTTCCTACATCCCAATTATAAAGCAAAGTGTGCTAAGTGTTATTTTTTCTTAATATTAACGTTAAACTTTGTTTAGTAATTATAGCGATACTACAAAAACTCTATATGATTTTTCATTTTTTTTATAGAAACAGTTTCCGACAGCAATCTTAATTTACGAACAATTTCACCCACTGATAGCTTGGTTTGATGGACAAATATAATTCCATTATGGGTTTTACCTACATTTTTCCACCTCTTTGCAATTTTCAGAAGATCGTCATCATGTGTAAAAAAGAGTGCATCTATTGATTTAGCATACTCTAATTGTTTCTCATCACTCTTAGCCAAATTAAGTGTTTCTTGTACCGTTATAATATCTACACCACGCCTCTTTAATCCTTTCACCACTCGATAATCAATATTCTCATCGACATATATCTTTACTCTTTTCACTTAGGCAACATAGTCTCATATTCTTTTTGAAAATCATCAATGTCTTTCAATCTAGCTTGTATCTCATTGTCGATTGATTCACGATTTTCATAATAAAATGAAAGAGCATTATGCACTTGTTTGAGCTGTATGTGAGGATGCGCTTCGAGTATCTCATCAGGCGTCATTCCCAATCGCTCGTACTCGATAGCTATATCAATGACCCTAATCCTTGTACCTTTTATTATTGGAGCACCTCCACATATCTTTGGATTTCTCACGATATAAGGGTGAGTTACTCCTTTTGTTTTTTGCATACAGTTTCGTCCTTCATATCCAAGCACCTCTTCCACTACTTATAGCAGCAAGGCTTTTAAGTTTTGTAAGAAGTGTTTTAAATTTAAGTTATAATTAAAAATGATATTGCTACTTGCTATCTGTCTTGGTTGTTGGAGGCAAGATGAGAAATTCAACTCTTCTATTTTGCCTCTTCCCATTATC
>CAKKPF010000032.1 GCA_919901575.1 Candidatus Brocadiaceae bacterium | reverse complement strand
TGCACAATCCAATTATTCTATACGCTTCCTCCCTATAAATTAACCTGTCATCCATGATCTTCTAATAACTGTCAATTCGTGTTAATTCGTGAAATTCGTGTCTAGACTTATACAGTTTCCATCCCCAACAAACAGAATACTTCATCTATGGTTGAACATTTTACAGGGTAATCTATCTCTTCTCTCTTGATTACTACAGTATCTATCCCCATCTCCATTGCCGCCTGAATCTTTTCAGGGACACCCCCGGCCTTACCGCTATCCTTTGTAACCACTACATCTATATGATACTGATTGAAGACTGCCTTATTAAATTCCAGTGAAAAAGGTCCTTGAACGGCCAGTATGTTTGACGACTTAATACCCATCTTAACACATTGTTCAATATGAACGGACATGGGCAGTATCCTGACGTAAATGTTCTTTTCATCCTTTAGTTTCACGAACTTTTCGACAGAGGAGAAGCCGGTTGTTAATAATATATTCTTCCTGTCTGATTTACGGCACCACTCCACTGCTTCATCCATACTTTTAACAATATGTACTAACTCAGGTTCTTTCGTAGCCGCCTGCTCCATACATGATGAATTCGAAACAGAGGAAGGTCTCTGAAACCTGATATACTTAATACCGCATTCCTCACTCGCCTTTATTGCATTAAGAGACGCCTGGGTTGCGTATGGATGAGTTGCATCAATGAGGGTTTCAATACCATTACCCCGTATAAGTTCAGACAACCCCTTAATATCAAGCCTTCCCTGAAGGCACAGATGGCCCAAACCAATTTTCTCATAAATCTCGCGCCCGTATTCTGTAGCTACTGTTGTAACTACGGCTTTTCCTTTATCACTCAGCGCTTTAACTATTTCTCTGCCTTCTTCAGTTCCGGACATCACCAATATCAAACTTTATAGCCCCTTTTAGTTACCATATAATTATCATAAACAAATGTTGTGGAATTCCCTACAATCAATATTGTAGTCATATCTATCGGATGTTCCAATACTTCTCCAAGACTCGTAATCACTAAAGATTGTCCATCACGCATGGCGCTTTTGACTATACCAACAGGGGTATCTGATGGTTTTTTGCTTAATAATATTTCCAGCGTCTTTTCAATCTGCCATTTCCTCTCAGAACTTTTTGGATTATAAAGGACAATTACGAAATCACCCTCTGCAGCGAGCTCAATCCTTTTCTCAATTACATCCCAGGGAGTAAGAAGGTCGCTCAGGCTTATGGTAACATGGTCATGCATTAAAGGAGCGCCCAAAAGAGCTGCTGCTGCGTTTTCAGAAGGAATACCGGGGACGACTTCAATAGGAATCTTGTGATTGCCATTTCTCGCAACTTCCAGGATCAATCCCGCCATACCGTACACACCAGGATCGCCGCTGCTTATGACAGAAACAACCTTTCCGGCTTTTGCCTTTTCAATAGCCAGGGATGCGCGCTCGATTTCTGCACGCATCCCCGACATAATTACCTCTTTACCCTTAATTAATTCTTTTATCAGATTAATATATGTTTTATAACCAATAATGCAGTCAGATTCTTTCAAGACCTCAATAGCCTTGACGCTCATATGCTCCGGATTACCCGGACCAATTCCTACCACATAAAGTTTTCCTGCGCTATTGCTATTGTTATTCCTGGATATTTCTGCTTCTTTAATATTAATTTTGTCTTCCTTCCTGAAATAAGGGCTGACGGCTCACAAACACCCCCCACTCCAATCTTCTTTATCACAAAATCTGATTTAGAATAATCTTTTGCACAGGTTTCAATCTCTGCCCTTGAAACCACCCTCAATGGAATGCCCAGTTCCTCAAGGGCAGATAATAATCCAGCCTCATTTGCCTTCAAATCCACGGTACCTGCCAGCCTGACCCTGTCAATAGACACATCCGCATCATTGAGGGCATTACAAATTGCCTTTTTAACCTCGGCACTGCTTATGCCTCGCTTACAACCTATACCGATTATAATATCCTTCCTTGCCTCTGTTCCTGTAGTAATAACGGCATCAGTTTTAAGGATATTTGCAACTTTATGAGCCAGCTTATTTGCCCCCCCCTCATGCCCTGATAGTAAGCTGATAACAAATCGTCCAACATCATCAACCACAATAACTGCAGGATCCGTTAGTTTGTTTTCAATATACGGCGCAATTACGCGTACTACAATGCCCGAAGCCATGATAAATATCAGTCCGTCGTAAACCGAAAAGATT
>CAKKPF010000031.1 GCA_919901575.1 Candidatus Brocadiaceae bacterium | reverse complement strand
TCCTGCTTGGTTCTCAAAGACTTTAAACCCTCCGCCGTAGCTTTCACAACATTTAGAGGATTTCTCGTACCATAACATTTTGTTAAAATATCTGTAATACCTGCAGATTCAAGAACCGTTCTCACTGACGTTCCCGCTTTAATCCCGGTTCCAGGCGTTGCCGGTTTCATAAATACCCTTGCTGTTTTATAACGTCCCCATACTTCATGCGTTATAGTTCCATTAACAATAGGCACTGAAACAACATTTTTGTTCGCGTCTTTTACTGCTTTTCCAACTGCATTCGGAACCTCTCTGGCTTTCCCAAAACCATATCCAATTGTTCCGTTTTTATCACCAACTACAACTAATGCACTAAAACTCATACTCTTACCACCCTTTGTTACATTAGTACATCTGTTGATTTTCACAACTGTCTCTTCTAATCTATCAGTATCAGTTTTTTGCGCCAAAAATGCCTCCTCTTATTTAATCAAACGCCCGTTATCTAATAAGCCTTTTAGAAAACAAGGTTGCTTCCCCTTGCACTATCAGCTAATGCCTTAACTCTGCCATGATATTTATATCCACTTCTATCAAAAACTACCCTGGTAATGCCTATCTTTGCAGCATCCTCTGCAATCTTTTGGCCTACCAGTTTTGCCGCTTCAATATTTCCACCATAGGGCAATTTGTCTTTAATATCTTTTATCAATGTTGAAGCGCTAGCGAGTGTCCTGCCGGTAGTATCATCGATTAACTGACAATATATATTTTTAGAGCTTCTATATACGCTCAATCTTGGCTTTTCTTTAACGCCAAAGATCCTTTTTCTTATTCCTTTACGACGCTTAAGCCGCTTTCTGTATTTTTCCTTTAAAGCATTCATATGTTAATCTTTTAAATCAAATGAAATGAAAAAAAACTTAAGATGCAGAAGCTACCGTCTTACCAGCTTTCCTGCGAATAATCTCATCAGCATATTTAACACCTTTACCTTTATACGGTTCCGGTGGACGCAAGTCTCTAATATTTGCTGCAAATTGTCCGACCAACTGCTTATCGATACCACTAATCGCAAATTGCCCAGGATTTGTCTGATTCGTAATCTCTACCTTTATACCCTCTGGAATTTTAACATTAATAGGATGCGAAAACCCTAATTGCAAAACCAAACCATTGCCCTGCATTTTAATGTTATACCCTAATCCTATTATCTCCAAACTCTTTGAAAAGCCTGCAGTAACACCATGAATATTATTTGCTACAAGCGTACGTGCCAGACCATGAAGCTCTTTGCATTTTCTCTCGTCAGAAGGGCGTATTACAAGAATCTGCCTTGCCTCTTCATTAACTTCTATCTTCATCAATGGATGTATCTCCTGTGTCATTGTGCCTTTGGGGCCATCAATAGTTAACACACCGTTATCACATTTAATTTTGACACCATCAGGAATTGGTATTGGTTTTTTTCCTATTCTGGACATAATTTTTATTCGTTTAGCTATGCAAGAAATATTTTAGAAAAATTTATTACCCGGCTTTATAACTCTGTTAAGTCAAAACCACTCTTACCATACAGTACAAATATGCTCTCCACCTACTTTATTTTCTCTGCACTCTTTATTACTCAATATCCCTTTTGAAGTCGAGTATATTGATATACCGATACCGTTAAGTACCTTCCCTATATCTTCCACCTGTTTATATATTCTCCTGCCTGGTTTGCTTTCTCTCTTTATATGATTAATTACTTTCTGGTTTAAAGGTCCGTATTTTAAATAGACCCTCAAAACACCTTGTTTTTCATCAGGAATATTCTTGAAATCTTTTATAAAACCTTCTTTTTTCAAAACTTCTGCAATGCCCACCTTAATACGAGATGTAGGTATATTTACTGCTTCTCTATCGACCATATTAGCATTACGTATACGCGTTAACATATCGGCAATTGGATCTGTCATACTCATTTTAATAAACCCCTTTTATCTCAATAAAAAATTCTATGTTTCCAGGCGCTTTACCAGCTGGCCTTTCTCACACCAGGTATTTCTCCTTTTGACGCAAGACTCCTGAAGCATATTCTACATATTTGAAATTTTCTATAATACGCCCTGGATCTACCGCAAAGCCGGCACCTGTTATATCTACGGGTTTTGTACTTTGGTTCCTTCTCAGATTTTACTATTAATGCTTTTCTTGCCATAAAAACTCCGTGGGTTAGCAATCCGTTATTAATTCTAAAAAACTAAACTATGTCCTGAAAGGCATACCAAACAACTTAAGCATCCCATACGCTTGTTTATCCGATTTCACAGATACCACAAACGTTATATCCATACCTTGTGCAAATTCAATGTCATCAATATTTATTTCTGGAAAAACGGCCAATTCAGTTATTCCCATTGTATAACCTCCACGACCATCAAACGACCCTGCAGGAATACCTCGAAAATCCTTTATTCTCGGGAAAACAATACTTATCAGGCGATCCATAAATTCGTAGGCCTTTTTATCTCGTAGTGTTACCTTGCAGCCAACAGCATCACCTTTTCTAAGCTTGAAACCGGCTATATCTTTTCGGGCCCTTGTAATTTTTGGCTTCTGACACGCAACTACAGACAAATGCCTCACTGCATCTTCAAGAATCTTCTTATTCTCTTTTGCCCTTCCAACACCCATATTTATCACAATCTTAACAAGTTTCGGAACCTCCAGCCTGTTTTTAAAATGAAACTCCTCCATCAACATGGGTACAATCTCTTTATTATACTTATCTAATAAACGTGCCATATTTTAACATCCTGATTTTATTAATTTACTCAGAAGTAATTATTTCTCTCCCGCATTTATAACAGACCCTTATCTTATCACCATTTTCAAGAAATTTATGTCTGGTTCGCACACCCTTACCATTTTTCTCACAACTCTTGTTTTGGCATATTACCAGTACATTTGACAAAGATATGGGGGCCTCCTTTTGCACGCGTCCGCCTTGTGGGTTTTTCTCACTGCGTTTTACATGCTTTTGAATATAATTCATCCCTTCTACAATGACCCTCTTCTCCTTCGTCATTATATCTAAGATCTTACCCGTCTTACCGGCATCATCGCCAGCAATCACCTGTACAGTATCGTTTTTTCTTACATGCATATCTATTAAAGAACTCCCTATTAAATTATTACATTTACACTACTTCAGGAGCTAAAGAAATAATTCTCATAAAATTCTTTTGCCTTAATTCTCTTGCAACTGCACCAAAAATGCGAGTACCTTTAGGGCTTCCTTCGTCATCAACTATTACAATTGCATTTCTATCAAACTTCAAATAAGAACCGTCTTCGCGTCTTATATTTTTCTTTGTTCTTACAATTACACCTTTAGCCACGTCACCCTTCTTAACAACACCATTTGGAATCGCCTTCTTTACGGCAACTATTATAATATCGCCAACAGACGCATAAACACGCTTTGAACCGCCAAGAACCTTAATACACTTAGCCATCTTAGCGCCGGAGTTATCAGCAACATCCAGCATCGTTTGTTCCATTATCATTTTATCAGCTTCCTTATATCATTTTATAATACTAACTAATCTCCAACGTTTACTCTTGCTTAATGGCCGTGATTCTACAATCTCTACTTTATCTCCACTAACAGCCTTGTTCTCTTCATCATGTGCTTTATAAACGGTCACTCTTTTAACAAATTTTCCATATCTGGGATGTTTTACACGCCTTTCTGATTTTACCGTAATTGTCTTGGACATTTTACTGCTTGATACTACACCAATAACGGTCTTTCGCCGTTTAACATTTTTCTCAGTTTTCATTATGTACTTTCTTTTTCACTCTTTTTCTCAAAGAGGTTTGTGTTAATACCTAGCTCTGCTTCTCTTAAAACAGTTTTTAACCTCGCAACATTTTTTCTGATTTGTCTATATTGTGCTGAATTACGCAACTCTCCTGCCTGCCATTGGAATCTGAGGTTTAACAACTCTCTCTTGCAGGCTTCTAACTCTTCAAGTATTTCCTGATGCGGTTTTTCTCTAATCTCACTTGCCTTCAAATCGCCATTCTCCTTTTAATAAATCTTACCCTGACAGGCATCTTGTATGCGATTCTACCAAAGGCCTGTCTTGCCATATCCTCAGGAACTCCTCCTATCTCATACAAAATAGTACCTGGCTTTACAACAGCAACCCATTTTTCAGGTTCGCCCTTACCTTTACCCATTCTCGTTTCTATAGGTTTTGATGTAACCGGTTTGTGTGGAAATATCCTTATAACTAATTTACCTTCTCGCGAAACGTATTGTGTAGCCGCTACCCTGCCAGCCTCAATATGTTGTGCCGTTATCCAACCCGGCTCAGTAGACTGTAAACCATACTCACCAAAACATACGGTATTTCCCCTTGTGGCATTACCTTTAATCGTTCCTCTTTGAGTCTTCCTAAATTTTACCCTTTTCGGCATCAACCGCATATTCAACCCCTTTTCCCAAATCAACCAACCCCTTATAAATCCATACCTTAACACCAATAGTGCCGTAACCTGTTAAAGCCTCTGCAAATCCGTAATCGATGTTTGCCCTTAATGTATGCAAAGGTATACTTCCAACAGTAGCCCCTTCTGTCCTGGCTATCTCTGCCCCTGCTAGACGTCCAGAAACTTGAACCTTAACTCCCTTTGCACCAAGGCCCATAGTACTATCAACAGCTTTCTTAATAGTCCTTCTAAATGCCGCCCTTTTTTGTAGTTGCTCAGCAATGTTCTCAGCTACTAATTGTGCCTCCAGCTCTGGTTTCTCGATTTCACGTATCTTTATTTCTACTGTTTTCTCCACTAATTTTTCGATACCTTCTTTTAATTTTTCGATTTCAGACCCTTTGCGACCTATTATTAAACCAGGCCTTGCCGAAAAGATAATGATTCTTGCTCCTTCATCACGTGTTCTCTCAATTTCTACTTTTGATATTCCGGTGAAACGATAGTTCTTTTTAATATATCTTCGTATTTTTTGATCTTCTACCAGTAATTTACCAAATGTCTTCTTATCTGCGTACCATCGTGATCTCCAATTCTCGGTTATTCCCAGCCTAAAACCTGTTGGACAAACTTTTTGACCCATCTTTTCCTTCCTAATTAAAATCCTGAATAAATATCACTTTAAATATACTAACCATCTTGCAAGGTCAGGAAGATTTATACCAATTTCTTCCCATCAGACAACACCAAAGATATATGACTCGTACGCTTCTTAATCATTGTAGAAACGCCTCTTGCTCTGGGCTGAAACCATTTACGCGCCGGACCTCCATCTACATAGATTTCTCTTATATATAGAGAATCCATATCCACACCTTGCTTTTCGTTAGCGCCTGCGATTGCCGCCCTCAATGTTTTATCTATAATGTATGAAGCCCTTCTATGTGTCAGTCTTAGCGCTTCCAGCGCATGATTTACGGACTTCCCCCTTATTAGATCAACAACATATCTGACTTTCCTGGGTGATATCCTGACGTATTTACAACTTGCTTTGAAATTCATTTTAAAATAACAAATTTTATGTAATTTAGTTAGTTACCGCTTACGCTACTTCTTCTTTGTCCCGCCATGGCCTCTATACGTTCTCGTATGAGAAAATTCTCCAATTTTGTGTCCTACCATATCTTCCATAACAAAAAGCTTCTGAAAAATTTTTCCATTATGCACCATAAAAGTATGTGACACAAATTCAGGGATAATTATACAACTTCTAGCCCATGTACGAATAGGGTCTTTGGAGCCTGTTTCCCTTTGCTTTAACACCTTCTTAAGCAGCTTACTATCAACAAAAGGGCCTTTTTTTACCGAACGTCCCATAGTTATACTCTCTTAATTTTTATATTTCTAAATAACTAGTTTTTATTACGAGTCTTTATTACGCCTGGACTTTCTTCTTCTTATTATAAACTTATTACTTACAGCCTTTTTCTTCCTTGTTTTTCCACCTTTTGACAATACACCAGTTGGAGAACAAGGATGCCGTCCGCCATGGCTTCGGCCTTCACCTCCACCCATTGGGTGGGCTACAGGATTCATTGCAGTGCCTCTTACATGCGGCCTCCTACCCTTCCATCTATTCCTTCCTGCCTTTCCGAGCCTGTTGCCCATATGGTCCGTATTACCCACCTGACCTACAGTAGCCCTGCATTCATGAAATATTTTGCGAATTTCACCGGAAGGAAGGACTATTTGTACGTAATTACCTTCTTTGGCTAAAACTCGTGCAACACTACCTGCCGACTTGACAATTTTCCCGCCTTCTCCAGGCCTTAACTCAATGTTATGTATTTCAATCCCCAAATGTATATTCTTAAGAGGCATACAATTACCAATTTGGGGATCAACTCTTTCACCCGATAGAATGTGATTTCCTACAGTCAAACCTGCTGGAGCTAATATATATCGTTTTTCTCCATCCACATAATGCAGCAATGCAATGTTAGCTGAACGGTTGGGATCGTACTCAATGCTTGCCACTTTTGCCGGGATGTCATATTTATTCCTTTTAAAATCTATAATTCTATATTTTCTTTTATTACCCCCACCTCGATGCCGAACCGTAATCTTGCCTTCGCTATTCCTTCCGCCAGTTTTCTTTAAAGGCAGCAGTAAGCTCCTTTCCGGAGTTGACGTTGTTAACTCTGAAAAGTCAGAAACCGTCCCAAGTCGCCTTCCATTTGTTGTAGGTTTATAACGTATGATTCCCATCTAAATCACTCTTTCTTATCACATAATAACTTAGTAACCAAGGTCTATTCTATCCCCATCTTTTAAGGTTACTATTGCCTTTTTCCATCCGCTTGTTTTATACACCTTATTCTTGTATTTTCTTTTTTTCCCAACTTTGTTTAAAGTCCGAACACCTAAAACTGTTACATCAAACAGTTTTTCTATTGTCTCTTTTATTTGAATTTTATTAACCTTCTTATTTACTTCAAAGTGATACGAATTTGTAGAGTCTCTATCACCAACACTTTTTTCTGAAGACAAAGGTCTTTTAATAATTTGATAATAGTCCATAACGGAGTTTATAATGAAATTTAATTTTATCTTAAAGTTAGTTTTTAGTAAATTTATTCAAATTTGAGGTTATCCAACACCTCTTTAACGATTAATAACTTTTTATATTTAATCACTTCATAAGCATTCAAGTCCGAAGCAACACGAACCTTCAGGTTATAAATATTCCTGGATGATTTCCATATCGTCTCATTTAGCTCTGGTATTACTATAAGACAGCTTTCACTGACCCCTAAACATTTCAACAAACTTGCCATTTTTTTTGTACTTGGAGAATCAAATTCCAGCTTATCAATTAGAACCACCTCATTATCTTTTAATTTAGACAAAATCGCAGATTGTAAAGCGACTTTTCTTGCTTTACGATGCATTGAATAAGAATAATCCCTTGGCCGTGGCCCAAAAACAACTCCACCACCTTTCCATAATGGAGAACGTATACTTCCTGCCCTCGCCCTTCCGGTATGTTTCTGCATCCATGGTTTTTTGCCACTGCCTTTAACTTCTCCTTTAGTTTTAGTAGACGCCGTACCTCGCCTATGATTTGCCTCATGCATAATTATCACATCTCTCAAAAGCTCCTTGTGAACCTTACCCCCAAATCTCTCTTCAGGCAAAGATGTATTTTCTAAAGGATTGCCGCAACTATCAAATACTGGTACTTTTATCATGATTAACTATATCTACTCTTTCTTATAACAATATATCCGCCATTTGGACCTGGAACAGCGCCTTTGACAAATATCAAATTCTTGTCTTTGTCTATTTTAATAACTTCCAGATTTCTTACAGTACATTTATTACCACCCATTCTACCTGCCATCTTTTTCCCCCTCAACACTCGTCCAGGATCAGTACCCGAACCAATTGAACCTGGGCCTCTATGCGTGGTGCAACCGTGCGTAGCAGGCCCACCGTGAAATCCCCATCTTTTCATAACACCGGCAAAGCCTTTACCCTTGCTTGTACCGGTTACATCAATCACTTCCACGCCGTTAAAGACATCAACTGTCAATACCTGCCCAAGCTTATATTCCGTATCCAAAGTATCATCCCGAAATTCCCGCACTAATTTTTTTACACCAGTTTTTGCCTTTGCGCAATGTCCTATTTCAGCTTTAGTCGCCCTTTTCTTTTTCCTTTCTTCAAATCCAACCTGTATAGCCGAATACCCATCGGTTTCCTTGCTTTTTATCTGCAAGATACTACATGGACCTGCCTGTATCAAAGTCACAGGAATCAAATCACCCTCTTTGTTAAACGTTTGGGTCATGCCCAATTTCTTACCTAGTAATCTAGCTACCATTTATAATCTACCTTTAGAATTCAACCAAAAAACCCTTCGTATTTAAGAAACCCAATACATTCCTAAGCTTTTATTTTTATTTCTATTCCCGCAGGCATATTAAGTTTGTTCAAAGCATCAACAGTTTTCGGTGTTGGCTCAATAATATCTATCAACCGTTTGTGTGTTCTTATTTCGAATTGCTCTCTAGACTTTTTATCAACGTGCGGCGAACGAAGAACTGTATACCTCTCCATACGTGTTGGTAAGGGTATCGGCCCTGACACCTTTGCTCCCGTACGCTTGGCAGTTTCTATTATATCTGCAGCCGACTGATCAAGAATCCTGTGATCATAAGCTTCCATACGAATTCTAATCTTAAAATCCTTTTCGTTTCCCATAGCTCAAATAGTATTATTCAATAATTTTAGTAACAACACCGGCTCCTACCGTCTTTCCGCCCTCTCTTATCGCAAACCTCAGCCCCTCATCCATCGCTATCGGCGTTATCAACTCTATCTGCAAATTAGCATTGTCTCCAGGCATCACCATCTCTGCTCCACCCAATAACGTCGCCACTCCCGTCACATCCGTAGTCCGAAAATAAAACTGCGGACGGTATCCATTAAAAAACGGCGTATGCCTGCCGCCCTCTTCCTTCGTCAATATGTACGCCTCTGCCTCAAACTTGGTATGAGGTGTTATACTGCCAGGCTTCGCCAACACCTGACCTCGCTCCAAATCATCCTTTTCTATTCCCCTTAACAACACCCCTACATTATCCCCTGCCATACCCTGCTCAAGCGTCTTGTTAAACATCTCCACCCCAGTTACCACCGTCTTCCTTATCTCCTTTACCATACCCACTATCTCTACCTCGTCTCCTACCTTCAACACCCCTCGATCCATTCGACCAGTACCTACCGTACCTCTACCCTTTATACTGAACACGTCCTCCAGCGACATCAAAAACGGCTTGTCCGTCTCTCGCACAGGATCTGGTATATAAGTATCCAGCGCATCCATCAATTCATGTATGCAACCACATTTATCACATTCCCTCTTACCGCAACCACACTCCGCAGCCTTTATCGCGGAACCCTTGATCACTGGTATATCGTCTCCGGGAAACTCATACTTGCTCAACAACTCCCTGATCTCTAACTCCACTAATTCCACCAACTCAGGATCTTCCAGCTGGTCCATCTTGTTCATGAACACCACGATCCTCGGCACTCCTACCTGCCTAGCAAGTAGTATATGCTCACGCGTCTGCGGCATCGGACCATCCGGCGCACTTACCACCAGTATCGCAGCATCCATCTGCGCTGCACCCGTTATCATATTCTTTACATAATCAGCATGACCAGGACAATCCACATGGGCATAATGCCTCTTCTTTGTCTCATACTCAACATGCGCTATCGCTATCGTGATTCCTCTCTCCCTCTCCTCAGGCGCATTGTCTATACTATCAAATGGCCTATCCTTCGCAAGACCAATCTTCGATAATGTATGCGTTATCACCGACGTCAACGTCGTCTTGCCGTGATCAACATGCCCTATCGTCCCCACATTCACATGCGGCTTCGTCCTCTCAAATACCTCCTTGGCCATCCCTCTTCTTCCTCCAAAAACAACTTAAAGATTGTCTAAAATTATGCTACGTTACTATAAGTTTTTGCCGGTGCCGGCTTATATTCTAAAGGCTCCATTGTATATGTACCCCTGCCTTGAGTAATCGATCTTAAGACACTCGAATAACCAAAGGACTCTGCCAAAGGAATCTTTCCTTTAACTACCCTCAAGTCTCCTTCCGTAACCATCTCTACTATATGTGCCCTGCGACCATTTAAATCGCCAAGCACGTCACCAAGATAATTGTCTGGAGCAGTAATCTCTATCTGCATGATCGGCTCAAGTAAGATAGACTTAGCCTTTTCTACCGCCTTTCTTAGAGCAACTCCTGCAGCATGGTAAAAGGCAAATTCTGACGAATCAACGGAATGCATATCACCGTCCAGCAAAGTCACTTTTATATTTATGAGAGGATAGCCGCCAGAGACACCGCTTTTCGCCGTGTCCATAATGCCCTTTTCCACAGATTTTATATATTGTTTTGTAATTGCGCCTCCCTTTATTTTATCTTCAAATTCAACAAGCTTCTCTCCAACATAGGGTTCCAGCCTGATTTCAACACGAGCATATTGACCGCGTCCTCCAGTTTGTTTAACAAATTTCTCATCCACTTCAGCCTCGTGTCCTATCGTTTCTCTGTATGACACTCTAGGAGCGCCTACATTTGCATTTATCTTATATTCGCTCAGCATCCTGTTTTTCAAGACATCCAGATGCAATTCCCCCATTCCCGAAACTATTAATTGAGAAGTCTCACTATCTGTATGAACTTTAAATGTTGGGTCTTCCTTCGCCAGTCGAGCCAGTACAAAAGCTAATTTCTCCTTTTCCGTTTCCGTCTTTGGCTCTATGGCCATTGAAATAACGGTTTCCGGAAATTCTATTCTCTCCAGGACTATAGGGTCTTCCTCTACGCATATCGTGTCACCTGTACCAGTATCTTTAAAGCCGACAATAGCCACAATGTCTCCAGCCGAAGCGCTTTCCAGTTGTTCACGCTTGTCAGCATGCATACTATAAATACGGCTTGCCAGTTCTTTTTTCCTAAACCTGGGATTATAAAGCCTTTGCCCTGATGTAATTGTACCTGAATAAATACGTATAAAAGTAAGGTCTCCGTGTTTGTCAGACGCTATCTTAAAGGCTAAAGCGCTAAAAGGTTCCGTTACTAAAGGCTTTCTTTGTATAACAGAATCATCTTTAGGATGAGTTCCTTTTATTGGTGGGATATCGAGAGGTGACGGCAAATAGTAACATACCGCATCAAGCAATTGCTGAATTCCTCTATTTTTAAAGGCTGAACCGCACAACACGGGTATCAATCCTGAGTTTATAGTTCCTTCACGCACAGCACGTACGATATCTTCTTCCTTAATCGCACTTTCACTCAAATATTTATCCATAAACCAATCTACTTTGTCAGCAATACCCTCCATCATTATCTCTCTATATTTCTCTGCTTCCTCTAACATGTCATCCGTCAGATCATGCTCTTCAAATTTCTCACCTGACTCATCTTCGTAATCGAATATTATAGCCTTCATCTTTATTAAATCAACAACACCTTTAAAGTCTTTTTCTTTACCAACAGGCAGTTGAATTGGAACGGCATTCTTGCTCAGTTTTCCTTTAATCTCGTTAACCACTTTTATGAAATCTGAACCAATTCGGTCCATTTTATTAACGAAACAGATTCGCGGAACTTTATATTTATTCGCCTGTCGCCACACGGTCTCCGTTTGTGCTTCGACTCCGCCAACGCCACAAAAAACACATATCGCCCCATCCAGGACCCTTAAAGACCTTTCAACTTCAATTGTAAAGTCCACGTGCCCCGGCGTATCTATTATGTTTATTCGATAATCTTTCCAAAAGCATGTTGTTGCCGCTGCCGTTATCGTTATACCTCTCTTTTGCTCTTCCTCCATCCAGTCCATAGTTGCTGTACCCTCGTGAACCTCACCCAACTTGAAACTCTTACCGGTGTAAAAGAGTATGCGTTCTGTTACTGTCGTTTTTCCTGCATCAATATGAGCAGCAATTCCAATATTTCTAAGATTTGCCAGATTTTCTTTTGTCATATATATAAACCTTGTATCACCATGCAAAATGAGCAAAGGCTTTATTTGCCTCCGCCATTTTGTGAGTATTTTCGCGCTTGGTTATTGACACACCCTGCTTCTTATATGCATCTGATAGTTCATACGCCAGTTTTTGATGTGTTGCTTTACCTTTCTTGCTTCGTGTTGCTTCAAGAATCCATCTAATGCCCAGTGATAATTGCCTCTTTCTAGACACCTCAACCGGAACCTGATAAGTCGCCCCACCGACACGTTTTGACTTTACTTCAACCAACGGTTTTACGTTATTAATGGCAGTCTCAACTATTTCCAAAGGCTCTTTATCGGGAAATCTTGTTTGTAATATATCTGTGGCCTGATAAAAAACTTTCTCAGCAACACTTTTCTTACCTTTATGCATTAAATTATTGATAAACTTAGTAACCAAAATACTTTTAAAACGCACATCTGGCCGCAGAAAAACTTCTGTACTTCTATATTCCAGTGACATTTATTGTCTCCCACACCATCAAGTAACTAAAAACTAAAGATCATTTTGAACCTTTTGCCCCGTATTTCGACCTGCTGCGCTTTCTACCATCTACTCCTGCTGTATCCAATTTACCTCTTATTATGTGGTATTTAACTCCTGGAAGGTCACGTACCCTTCCACCCCTTATCAAAACTATAGAATGCTCCTGTAAATTGTGTCCTTCGCCAGGTATATAAGCCGTAACTTCTTTTCCACTTGTCAATCTTACCCTTGCAACCTTCCTCAAAGCGGAATTAGGTTTTTTAGGCGTCCGCGTCATAACCTGAAGACAAACACCTTTTTTTTGCGGGCATCCCTCTAAATCAATACTTTTACTCTTCTTTAATACCTTTTTTCTACCTTTTCTTATTAACTGATTTATTGTCGGCATAAATTATCCCTCTAACTTAATTAGATAACGTTGGTAACAACTCGTCCTTCTCATCAATCTTATCACCAGATGTTTCTATTTCATCTTTCTCCATAAGCATTCTTTGGTATGGTTTGTATCCCGTTCCAGTTGGCACCAAATGCCCAAGGATTACATTTTCCTTCAGGCCTACAAGCATATCCCTACTTCCTTCTAAAGCAGCTTTTGTTAATACCTTGGTTGTCTCCTGGAAAGATGCCGCTGATATAAAACTATCGGCTTGTACGGAGGCTTTAGTAATTCCCAATAATAATGGTTCGGCACTGGCAGGCTTACCACCACTCTCTTTTACCTTCTTATTTATTTCTTTAAACTTAAATTTATCAATAATCGCACCTTGCAGTAATTTTGCATCGTTAGTTTCGTCTACCTGCACTTTCCGCAACATCTGTGAGATAATTATTTCAACATGCTTATCGTCAATTGGCACATTCTGCGAACGATAAACATTTTGAACTTCCTTCAATGTATACTGCTGTAATTCTTCTTCCCCGCAAATCCTTAATATATCCTGAAGAACAAGAGGCCCTTCTACCAATGGATCTCCTGCTTTCACACGATCTCCCCTGTGTACCCTTAGATGCTTACCGCGAGGAACAAGATGTTCTACTTCCATTCCTGATTCACCTTTAACAATTATCGTCCTTTTACCTCGCCTCTTTTCGCCAAGTTCGACTATACCGTCAATTTCACTCATTACAGCAGGATCCTTTGGCTTCCTCGCCTCAAAAATCTCTGATACTCTGGGCAGCCCACCCGTTATGTCCTCGGTTCTTGTAATTTCTCTGGGCGTTTTAGCCAGAAGCGTACCGGCAATAACCTTTGATCCCTCTTCGACCTCTATATGCGCCTTCTCTGGTATTGGATAAAGCCCCTGGATTTTCCCGGTACTGTCCTCAAT
The DNA here is from genome assembly GCA_919901575.1 of Candidatus Brocadiaceae bacterium. Lineage (GTDB taxonomy): Bacteria > Planctomycetota > Brocadiia > Brocadiales > Scalinduaceae > Scalindua. The sequence goes on along the minus strand of CAKKPF010000031.1, from coordinate 18,403 downwards.
AATTATTTGAGGATGAAGGTCTCCTTTATGTTCTACAATCACCTTTCTTTTAATACGGGTTACAGCATCATATTCCTTACGCATAGTTTTATTTTCTATTATATCTTCGAAACGAACCTTACCAGCCATCTCAGCAAGTATTGGAGTCATGTGGGGGTCCCATTTGATTATTGTACGCCTCACTACAACTTTTTCGTTATCTTTTACTAAAACCATGGCACCAAGTGGCACTGCATGTTTTTCGATTTGCCTGTCTTTATCATCAACGATGAGGATTTCTCCCTTGCCTCCCAGAGTAATATTTTCTCCTCGTGGATTTTCTACTACATTCAGATTACTATAGATGACTCTGCCAGCTCTCCTAACCCTAATTTCTGATTCTTCAATTGACCGTGTCGCAGTTCCACCGATATGAAATGTTTTCATGGTTAATTGAGTGCCAGGTTCTCCTATTGATTCGGCAGCAATGATTCCCACCGCTGTACCTTCTTCTACCAATTTACCTTTAGAACGATCCATGCCATAGCACTTAACACACAAACCTTGCGGCACCTCACATGTTAATGCAGAGCGTACACGAATTTTCTCATATCCCAGAGCTTCAATCTTCTTTGCTTTCTCTTCTGTAATCAATTCGTTTTCCTTAACAATTTTCTCATCATTAACCAAATCCACAATATTATTCAAAGACACTCTGCCAGTTATAATTTTGTAAAGAGGGACCTCAACACGGTCACCTCTGTAAACGGCGCTCTTACTAATTCCATTAACTGTTCCACAATCATAACAGGTGACAATAACATTTTGTGCAACATCTGCAAGTTTCCTTGTTAAATAACCAGAATCTGCTGTTTTTAATGCTGTATCAGCTAACCCTTTTCGGGCACCATGGGTTGAGCTAAAATATTCCAATACGCTTAACCCTTCGCGAAAGTTTGCTTTAATTGGCGTCTCTATTATCTTGCCTGACGGTTTAGCCATTAAGCCTCTCATACCCGCAAGCTGTCTCAACTGCTGGGTACTGCCCCTGGCGCCTGATGCAGACATTAAATATACCGGGTTAAGGTATGGTTTCCCACCTCTTACATCGTTCTTAAGTTCATCAAGCATCTCCTCCGCCACCATTTCCCCGGCATATGTCCAGGTATCTATTACCTGATTATACCTTTCGCCTTCCGTGATAATACCCCTATGGTATAATTTTTGTGTTTTTTCCACCTCTTTCAGAGTTTTCTCCAATATCTGAGCCTTCTTCTTTGGCATTTTTAAATCCATTATCGAAAGAGAAAGGCCGGCCTTTGTACACTCCTTAAAACCTATCTCCTTGATTTTGTCTAACAGGTCAATAGTGGCCTCTTTTCCTAAAATGTTATAACAATCCTGGATAATGCTTTTTATTGCCTTATGGTCAAGAGGATAGTTATAAAAAGGTAGCTCAGGAGGCAAGGTTTCGTTAAATACAACACGGCCTACGGTAGTAGTACATAACCCATCCCCGCTCTGTTCACCCTCGCCATTCTTAACAGATTTGTCTGGGGCTAATCTGAGTTTAATCTGAGTATGAACATTAATTTTTTTCAATGCGTAAGCCAACAATACTTCGTCATAATTACTGAAGCTTCTCAGTTTTTCTTCTTCTTTTTCGCCTGTCATAGTCGTCAAAAAATAACAACCCAAAACAATATCCTGAGAAGGGGTAATTATAGGTTCGCCCGAAGCAGGAGAAAAAATATTATTAACCGATAGCATTAGAGTTCTTGCTTCAATTTGAGCCTCGATAGAAAGAGGCAAATGAACTGCCATTTGGTCTCCATCAAAGTCTGCATTGAATCCACGACACACTAATGGATGCAGCTTGATCGCATTACCTTCTACGAGAATCGGCTCAAACGCCTGAATCCCCATACGATGCAATGTAGGCGCCCTATTAAGCAAAACCAGATGCTTCCTTACAACATCATCAAGAATGTCCCAAACTTCTTCATCTTGTCTCAGCAACATTTTTTTTGCACTCTTTATTGTATCCGCCAACCCAATTTCCCTTAAGCGTCGGATTATGAATGGTTGAAATAATTCAAGTGCAATCTTTTTGGGTATCCCGCATTGGCTTAATTTAAGTTCGGGGCCAACGACTATTACTGATCGCGCAGAATAATCAACCCTCTTACCAAGCAGATTTTCCCTGAATCTTCCCTGTTTTCCCTTGATCATATCAGTCAGAGATTTCAAGGGACGGCTATTGCTTCCCAGGATAGGACGTTTACCTCTGCCATTATCAAAAAGCGCGTCCACCGCCTGTTGCAACATTCTTTTCTCATTTCTAATTATTACTTCAGGCGCATTAAGGTCTATCAGTTTTTTAAGACGATTATTTCGATTAATTATTCGTCTGTAAAGGTCGTTCAAGTCTGAACTGGCAAAGTCTCCACTTTCCAATAACACCAAAGGTCTCAAATCCGGAGGAATAACCGGAACAACGTCCAAAACCATCCACTCAGGCTCGTTTCCTGAATTTTTAAATGATTCAACAATTGCTAATCTCTTTATTATATCCTTAGTTCGCTGTTTAGATTTTGTTTCTTTAAGCTCTACCCTAAGATCTTTCGATATTTTCTCTAAATCCAGGTTTTGCAGTATCGTCCGTATAGCTTCGGCTCCCATGCCAGCGCGGAAATTACCTTCTCCATATTTTTCCTGGGCCTCTGCATACTCATCGACTGTCAATAATTGATATTCCTTAAGCGCCGTATTTCCCGGATTTATCACAACATAGCCCTGGAAATATATAATCCTTTCCAAAACGTTAGTTTTCATACCTAAAAGCGTTCCTATTCTCGAAGGCATTGCCTTAAAAAACCAAATATGAACGACAGGCGCTGCCAAGCTAATATGTCCCATCCTTTTTCTTCTTACGCGAGAATGAGTTACTTTGACCCCGCATCTATCACAGATAATCCCTTTATGCTTAATACCTTTATATTTTCCGCAAAAACATTCCCAATTACGCTCTGGACCAAAAATTCGCTCACAAAACAGCCCATCTTTCTCTGCACGATATGTACGATAATTTATTGTTTCTGGTTTTTTTATTTCACCATACGACTTGCTCCTGATACTCTCTGCTGATGATAAGGATATCCTCACGGAGCTGTATTCGTTTATCTTTTCATATGTGCAAACTGTCATTAGCTAATCTCCATTTATTGTTAAAAAAAGAGATAAATTTTAATTACTTTAACTTATTCACTTTTAGAGTAAAGCTTACAACGATTGAAAGTGTTTAAAACACTTCTTTCTCAAGTGTCAAGGAAAGCCCAAGCCCCTCAAGCTCTTTAGTCAGTACTTCGAATGATGCAGGTGTTCCAGCCTCCAGCGTATTCTTACCCTTAACCATAGATTCATAAATTCTGGTACGACCCTCTACATCATCACTTTTCACTGTGAGAAGTTCTTGTAAATTATAAGCCGCCCCATAAGCTTCCAATGCCCATACTTCCATTTCTCCAAACCTTTGCCCACCGAACCTTGCCTTTCCTCCAAGAGGTTGTTGCGTTATTAAGGAATACGGCCCTGTGGCTCTGGCGTGTACCTTTTCATCAACTAAGTGATGCAGCTTCATCATATACATATACCCAACTGCCACCTTTTGGTTAAATGGTTCGCCTGTATAACCATCATACAACGTAGTCTTACCGTCCTCTGGAAGTCCTGCCTCCTTCAAGGTATCTCTTATTTCAGATTCTTTCGCCCCATCAAAAATAGGTGTAACAGCCTGGAAGTTCAATTTTTTTGCAGCCCAGCCCAGATGTGTTTCCAGGATTTGACCCACATTCATCCTGGAAGGAACTCCCAGCGGATTCAAAACCATCTCAACGGGTGTTCCATCTTCCAAACATGGCATATCTTCCACTGGCAGGATCCTGGCTATGACTCCCTTGTTACCATGCCTGCCTGCCATTTTATCTCCAACAGACAGCCTCCTTTTCGTTGCAATAGAGACCTTTGCCACTTCTAATACGCCACTTGGTAATTCATCACCCCTTTTTAGTTGACTTATTTTTGTATTCTTCTCTTCTTTCAAAGATTCAATTTTTTCATTATATTCATCACAAACTTTCGATGCTTTTTCACTTTTCCTCTTATTACTACCAGAATCGAAGTTCCCAATATCAAATTGCTCCTGCAAATCAAGAATACGATTGACGTCTGTCCCGTATGATACTTTCAAAGGCTGGTCTGTCTCCAAATTTACAAGAGCACCGTCAAAAACCTGTTCCAGCTCTTTTATCATTTTCACAAATTCTTTTGATATTGCTTTATCGAATTTATCTTCCTCACCTTTTATTTCATTCGTAACTTTTTGTCTTTTTTCGTCTGACAGATTGGCCCTTCGGGAGAAAAGCTGTGTATTTATGACAATCCCTTCTACGCCTGATGGTACTTCCAAAGAAACATTCTTAACGTCCTCTCCGGCTCTGCCAAAAATTGCATGTAAAAGTTTTTCTTCCGGAGACAGCTCACTTCTACTCTTTGGAGCAATTTTTCCCACAAGAATATCTGACGGTTTAACCTTCGTTCCAATACGAATTATACCGTTTTCGTCTAAATTACTGAGGGCTTTCTCGGAAACATTTGGTATATCCCTGGTAAACTCCTCTCTCCCAAGTGTTGTCTCCCTGATCTCCACCTCAAACTCATCTCTATGAATTGACGTATAACTGTCATTCTTGAGCAAACTTTCACTTATCACAATAGCGTCCTCAAAATTGTAACCATCCCATGTCATAAAGGCCACCAATACATTTCTGCCCAAACTCAATTCACCATTACAAGTAGCAGCGCCATCAGCAATAATTTCATTCTTTCTTACCTTTTGCCCCTCTATCACTATAGGTTTCTGGTTTAAACAGGTTCCTTCGTTTAAGCCAACATATTTCCTTAGATTGTATATATCACTATCGTTAATAACTATTTGTTCACCATCTACTTTAGTAACTGTGCCGGCATTTTCAGAGCGAACAACCATACTGGAATTTTGCGCAACCATTCTTTCCATACCTGTAGCAACAAGTGGTGGCTCGGTTATTAATAACGGCACGGCTTGCCTTTGCATGTTTGACCCCATTAATGCCCTGTTCGCATCACTGTGTTCAAGAAATGGGATCAGGCTTGTAGATACTCCTACCAACTGTTTTGGCGACACGTCCATGTAATCAACATCCTTTACATTTACAAGCTTGAAATCTCCACTAAAACGTGCAAGGACCTCATTGTTTAAACCTTTATCTCCAAAATACGTCCGCGTATCAGCAGGTACAAGTGTTTTACCTTCTTCCTCATCGGCGCGAAGGTAAACAATCTCATCTGTCAATTTGCCGTTTTTGACCTTCAGGTAAGGAGAAATTAGAAAACCATACTCATCCGTTGCAGCATATATACTTAATGATGCAATCAAACCAATATTTGTACCCTCCGGAGTCTCAATCGGACATATTCGCCCATAGTGAGAGATGTGAACATCTCTCACCTCAAAACCGGCTCTTTTCCTATTAAGACCACCTGGCCCTAAAGCACTTAATCTTCGTTCATGTGTAAGCTGTGCTAATGGATTAGTCTGATCTAATACCTGAGAAAGTTCACCACGACTAAAGAAATATTCTATTGCTGAAAAGATTGTTCTAGAGTTTATGAGAATTCTTGGCGTCAACTGCTCAAGATCTTTAGTATTCATCCTTTCCTGGACTGTTCTTCTAAGCTTAAGGAATCCTTTACGCAATTCTTCTCCAAATAGCTCATCAATAGTTCGGAGGCGCCTATTGCCGAGATGATCTATGTCGTCAATACGTCCCTCGTCTCTTCTAAGTGTTACGATATACTTGATAGAATTTATATAATCTTCCGGTTTCAAAGTCATTTCACTTTCAGATACTTCCTGCCCTAATTTCCTATTTAACCTAAATCGTCCCACAAGACCTAATTTATATCTTTTTGCATCAAAGAATTTATCATGAAACAGTTGTTTTGCCTTATCCAACTGCTGAGGGTTACCTGGCCTAAATCTTGTATAAACCTTTAATAATGCATCTTCATGCGATTCTGTATAATCAGTTTCCAGAGTATTAAGTATCAGAGGATCATCCATACTCTTAATAACTTCAATCTTTTTAAGATTTGAGTTTGATATAACATTAACCATATCCTCGGTTATTTGCCGTCCAGCTTCTAATATAATTTCACCGGTCTGAGGGTTAATTAACCGACCAACTAAATACTTATCTTTAAGTTTATTTATCGAAGCAGAATCTTTAATACTAACTGTTTCAGTTTCGTAAAAAAGCCTGATAATGTCTTCGTCTTTTGAATATTTCTCTGACATTGCTCTCAGGAAACACGTCGCAGGAAATTTACCACTTTGATCAACCTTGGTAGTTAAAATATCTTTTTTCCCAACTTCAACCTCAATCCAACTGCCGCGTTCCGGGATAATCCTGCAAGAATGCATTCTCTTCTCTGAATGCAGTTCTTCAACAAAATCCACTCCTGGTGAGCGATGAAGTTGAGTTACTATGACCCTCTCAGTTCCGTTAATTATGAATTCGCCGCCGCCAATCATAACAGGGATTTCTCCCAAATACACCGCCTCCTCTACAGGCTCTTCCTTGTTTAATCTTAACCAGACTCTGAGAGGTTTGCCATATATCAACTTCAATTTTCTACATTCATCCGGGCCATAACGTGGTTTTCCTATTTCGTATTTTATATACTCTAAGTTTACCGTTTCGTTGTAGTTTTTTATTGGAAAAGTCTCTTGCAGAATGGCTTCCAAACCTATATTTTTGCGCTTATTTGGAAGCACCTCTTCCTGCAGGAAAGCAGCATAAGCCTTAGTCTGCGTCCTAATCAGGTCAGGCATCTCAATTACATCGGCGACTTTACCATAATTTCTTACGTCCATCTTTTTCATTCTTATATTTCTTTTATGTAGCGTTCAAAAAAGGTCTTCTTAATTTACCTCACACAAGTTCAACTACTGCACCAGCATCCTCTAATGCTTTTTTAGCCTTCTCTGCTTCATCCTTTGCAACACCTTCTTTAACAGGTTTTGGCGCGCTATCTACCAATGCTTTTGCCTCTTTTAAACCAAGAGAAGTTTCTGCACGAACAGCCTTAATAACCTGAATCTTGTTTGCGCCAACTTCCTTCAGAATAACATCAAAAGTAGATTTCTCTTCTTTAGCCGCCTCTTTTCCACCGGCAGTCGCCATACCGCCCATCGGAACTGCCATTGCTGCTGAAGCAGAGACACCAAATTTTTCCTCAAATGCCGCTACCAACTGAGAAGCCTCAAGCAAGCTCATCCCTTCAATCAGTTCCAGTACCTGAGCAATTTTTTCAGTACGTTCAGTTTTCTTCAATTCTGTATCTGTTCCCATAATTTCCTCCTTTTACATTTCAAACTTTCTTTATATTAAACATCACTCTTTTTCTCTTTTATCGCATGCAAAACTCGACAAAGGCTGCTTGCCGTGGCGTTGAATACATTTGCTATCTGAACTAAAGGTGCTTGTATCGCAAATAATATTTGTGTCAAAACCACTTCTCTGGAAGGAATTGATGCCAGGATGCTAATATTGTCAAACGACATCAACTCTCCATCAACCCATCCACCTATAATTTTAAATTCTGATATCTCTTTAGAACATTTCTTTAGCGTTTTGGCTAACATTACAGGATCATCGTCGCTTGATGCAATAACCGACTGGGCATCAAGCATTTGCCCAAGCCCTGAAATCCCTATTTCCTTAAATGCTATGGAGGCAAGAGAATTTTTTACCACCTTTACCTTAATATCTTTCTCGCTCAGATCGCTTCTCAACACATTAGACTGGTGAGCGTTTATTCCCTTAAAATTTGCTATAATAAGATTTTTTTTATCCTTATAGTCAGCTATAAGTTCGTCTACAATTAATTTCTTTAACGCTTTAGACATTTTTCTTAGAATTTACTAAAATATTTTAACTATGCAGCCAGCGCAACTCTTACACTGGGACTCATAGAAGATGAAATAAATATTTTTTGAACAAAGGTTCCTTTTGCTGCGGGTGGCTTATTTCTAATAATATGCTTTATAAATGATTTAATATTCTCTACCAGATCTTCATCAGAAAAGGATGTTTTCCCTACAGGCACATGAACATTACCACCAGAATCAGTTCTATATTCTATCTTACCTTCCTTAAATTCCTTAACCGCATTTTGAATGTCATTCGTTACCGTACCTGATTTTGGAGATGGCATCTTACCCTGTGGACCCAAAACCCTGCCTAATTTACCCACCTTACCCATCATGTCTGGTGTTGAAATCGCCACATCAAAATCTAACCAGCCTCCCTCGACTTTTTTCAGCAAATCATCACCGCCAGCCTCTACGGCGCCAGCCTCCTGTGCCAACTTTATTTTATCTCCGCTGGCAAAGACTACTACCCTGACCTCTTTTCCAATCCCTTTCGGCAGAGAGAATGTTCCACGGACTATCTGATCTGAATGCTTGGGATCAACGCTCAATTTCATAACCATGTCAACAGTTTCGTCGAACTTAGTTTTTTTAAAGGTTTTTAAAACTGAAACCGCTTCTTTCAGTTCATATTCCTTCGATTTCTCGACCGTTTTATTTGATTCGGCGTAACGTTTACTTCTAAACTTCATTATTAGTTTCCTTTACGCATATACAAAAGATTTCTAGCCCTCTACTGTTACACCCATAGACCGCGCAGTGCCTTCGATAATCTTCCCGGCCATATCAAGATTCTTTACATTAAGGTCCGGCAGCTTTACTTTTGCGATCTCTTCAATCTGCGACCTTGTTACTTTGCCTATCTTGTCCCTGTTCGGCACTGAAGACCCCTTTGCTATTCCTGCAGCTTTCTTAAGCAATACGGCAGCTGGGGGCGACTTTATAATAAAAGTAAATGACTTATCCTTATAAACTGAGATTTCTACAGGTGTTATCGTTCCCTGGGCATCTTTAGTCCTCTCGTTGAATTGAGTAACAAATTGACCTATATTCACCCCATGTTGTCCTAAAGCAGGGCCTACGGGAGGTGCTGGAGTAGCTTTCCCTCCAGGAATTTGCAATTTTATTTTAGTAACAGCTTCTTTTGCCATTAAACTTCCTACGCTAAATGATGTATATTATATTGCCTCAACTTGCCAATATTCCAATTCTACAGGTGTCGGTCTACCAAAAATCGTAAGCATTAATTTTAAACATCCGCTGGCTGGCAAGACTTCTTCCACTTCTCCATCAAAGTTCTCAAAAGGTCCTTCTTTAACCCTTACCCTATCTCCCCTACGAAATTCTATCTTTGCTTTCGGCTTTTCTTCCCCTCGCTCTACTCTTTCTAATAGCTTCTCAACCTCACTATCTTTCATTGGTATTGGCTTACGGTCTCCACCAATAATGTCACCTGCTCCCGGCGCCTCACGGATCATATACCACACTTCTTCCGGAATCTCACCCTTCTCATCAACCTCTATTTCCGCCATTATATAACCCGGATATATCTTCCTTTCGGCCACTCTTTTCTTGCCGCCTTTGATTTCAGATACCTTTTCACTAAGCACCAAAATCTTTGGGATAAGGTTCTCAATTCCTTGGATCTTAATACGTTTCTCCAAATCACTTTTGACCTTATCCTCTTTGTTACTTTGCACACGAAGTACAAACCACTTTTTCCCCATAACACAAAACAATAATCCTTGTCTAAAAACTAGAAACACGATACATCTTTTATATTAGCTACCGGCAGTTACTCTTTCGTTGAAACTTACCTAGTAGAAAAATGGCGGGGTATCACCCGGTTATTTCTGAATTAGTGGTGTTAGTAGAATAGACGTGGACTCAAACCTTGAGGCGTTCAACGCTATTATCACTCAACCCTGGACATTAAGAACTTTATTACAATATATCTATAGCTTTCATAAAAGTCGACACTACCCAGTCAACACAAAAAACATACACCCCCAAAACTATCAAACATACGATAACAACAATTGTTGATCCGATTAATTCGCTCCTTGTCGGCCATGAAACCTTTTGAAGCTCTGCCTGCGTTTCTATGAAAAATTCAACAGCTTTTTTGGACTTATTATCTAGCCCCTTAACCCCAATCTCAAAACCAGTTGTAAATATACATATAAAAATGCCGCACAAAACAAAAAGGGCACATGAACCCACAACCCCCCAGGTCAAACGTATATCCAGCAAAGGCACCCTGGCACCGGCATAGAATTCCGGAAGGTTTATCAACGCCCCATATAAAGAGTATGCGGCAAATATTGCAGCAAGACCAAAGAGACCTGCTACCGCACTCCTCGCATGTACACCCATTCCTTTCCTATAAACTTGAAAAGTCATATTTGCTACTCTATAATAAAATTTTCTGGCAGGTCTGGAGGGATTCGAACCCCCAACACCCGGATTTGGAATCCAGTGCTCTAGCCAATTAGAGCTACAGACCTTTCTCTCTATTTTTTTTGCTCTTTATGTAATGTATGCAATCTACAAAACTTACAGAACTTCTTCGTTTCCAGGCGCTCTGTCTGTTTTACCTTCTTACTTGTTCTATAATTCCTACTACTACATTCTGTACATGCTAAAGTTATATAGTTAGCCATTACGCTTAATTTTACACTTATTCAATAATTTTAGTAACAACACCGGCTCCTACCGTCTTTCCGCCCTCTCTTATCGCAAACCTCAGCCCCTCATCCATCGCTATCGGCGTTATCAACTCTATCTGCAAATTAGCATTGTCTCCAGGCATCACCATCTCTGCTCCACCCAATAACGTCGCCACTCCCGTCACATCCGTAGTCCGAAAATAAAACTGCGGACGGTATCCATTAAAAAACGGCGTATGCCTGCCGCCCTCTTCCTTCGTCAATATGTACGCCTCTGCCTCAAACTTGGTATGAGGTGTTATACTGCCAGGCTTCGCCAACACCTGACCTCGCTCCAAATCATCCTTTTCTATTCCCCTTAACAACACCCCTACATTATCCCCTGCCATACCCTGCTCAAGCGTCTTGTTAAACATCTCCACCCCAGTTACCACCGTCTTCCTTATCTCCTTTACCATACCCACTATCTCTACCTCGTCTCCTACCTTCAACACCCCTCGATCCATTCGACCAGTACCTACCGTACCTCTACCCTTTATACTGAACACGTCCTCCAGCGACATCAAAAACGGCTTGTCCGTCTCTCGCACAGGATCTGGTATATAAGTATCCAGCGCATCCATCAATTCATGTATGCAACCACATTTATCACATTCCCTCTTACCGCAACCACACTCCGCAGCCTTTATCGCGGAACCCTTGATCACTGGTATATCGTCTCCGGGAAACTCATACTTGCTCAACAACTCCCTGATCTCTAACTCCACTAATTCCACCAACTCAGGATCTTCCAGCTGGTCCATCTTGTTCATGAACACCACGATCCTCGGCACTCCTACCTGCCTAGCAAGTAGTATATGCTCACGCGTCTGCGGCATCGGACCATCCGGCGCACTTACCACCAGTATCGCAGCATCCATCTGCGCTGCACCCGTTATCATATTCTTTACATAATCAGCATGACCAGGACAATCCACATGGGCATAATGCCTCTTCTTTGTCTCATACTCAACATGCGCTATCGCTATCGTGATTCCTCTCTCCCTCTCCTCAGGCGCATTGTCTATACTATCAAATGGCCTATCCTTCGCAAGACCAATCTTCGATAATGTATGCGTTATCACCGACGTCAACGTCGTCTTGCCGTGATCAACATGCCCTATCGTCCCCACATTCACATGCGGCTTCGTCCTCTCAAATACCTCCTTGGCCATAATATAAACTCCTCAAATTCCCTAATTAATATTTAGTGAAATAACATTCTATATTTTTTGATAAGCCATACACGCACAAATGAAAGCTGCTGATGGGATTTGAACCCATGACCTCGTCCTTACCAAGGACGTGCTCTACCCCTGAGCCACAGCAGCACATAACGCAAAATTGCTAAAAGATTTAGAATTTGGCGCAAAGTGTTCTAATTTAACATCATATGCAAAAAAAGTCAAAAACTTTTTTAAAAAAGCAAAAATATATGTAACCACCTATCCTGTAATAACTTAACCGCACAAGATAACAATATTTGCCAGATTTATCTAAATTATTTAAGCGGGCGATGGGAATCGAACCCACATGGCTAGCTTGGAAGGCTAGGGCTTTACCATTAAGCTACGCCCGCATATTCGGTCCGAACAATCGCTTCAGGCAGGTAGATTAAAAACCTCTTTTATATTCCCGTTTTCACTCTTTGAGACAGTGACCCATCGGATATACACTAGTGATGATTCTTTGGAAGCTTTAAAACATCTTCTAAGTTAGTATTCGCCATATTATTCTATAGAACGAACATACCACAAAACCACAGACCTAAAATATGGGGAGAGGAGGATTCGAACCTCCGAAGGCTACGCCAACAGATTTACAGTCTGTCCCCTTTGGCCACTCGGGTACCTCCCCATGAAATCGAAAAGCACTCAACTGCACGTTAATTACATAAAAAGCTAGCGATGGGATTCGAACCCGCAACCTGCTGATTACAAATCAGCTGCTCTGCCGTTGAGCTACGCTAGCTTTGAATCCTTTTCAGATTAGCAAATAAAAAGTTTTTTTCAAGCTAAAACCACCTGTTTTTTATTAAATTGCGCAAATTTGCTTCAAATAACCTTCATAATTCCGAGTTACTTCATTGATGCTGTCACCGCCAAATTTTTCCATAAAACACCTGGCTATTTCAAAAGCTACAACCGCCTCGCCAACAACTGATACAGCAGGCACAGCACAGACATCCGACCGCTCTGTTGACGCACTTTCCGGCTTTTTAGTAATTATATCCACAGACCTCAATGGTTTCATGAGGGTTGGAATAGGCTTCATAACCGCTCTTGCAATTACAACTTCACCATTTGTCATACCACATTCTATCCCGCCAGCATTATTAGTCGTCCTGCTGAAAGCACCCTTGTCTTCACAATAAAATATCTCATCATGCACCTGGGAACCAAACTTTCTGGAGAATCCAAACCCAAGACCAATCTCGACCGCCTTTATCCCCTGTATTGACATCAAGGCGCCTGCCAGAATTCCATCCAATCGCAATTCCCATTGTGTATGGTTTCCTAGCCCGGGCGGCACCCCAAATGCCACTATCTCTATAGTCCCGCCAAGAGAGTCACCTTCCTTTTTAGCTTTTTTGATTTTTTCTATCATTTTAGCTTCAGCCAGTTTATCCAGACAATAGACCTTACTCTTATTTCTGTTTATTAAAATTTCATTCGGGGTTTTTGCTATTTTCTTTGAATTTATACCTCCAATACCCTTAACGTAACCCAAAACCTTTATATCAAACCTGGCAAGTAATATCTTTGCCAAAGCCCCGGCAGCCACCCTGGCAGCGGTTTCTCTAGCGCTTGCCCTTTCAAGAATATTTCTCACATCCTTCTGGCCATACTTAATAATCCCCGCCAAGTCAGCATGGCCTGGCCTGGGCCTTGTAACATCCGGCAAAACGTCTATTTTGCTATCTTTATTCTCGATCTTTAAGCAAACAGGACTTCCAATAGTAGTACTCTTTCTTACACCTGACAAAATGCAGACCCTGTCACTTTCAATCTGCATCCTGCCGCCTCTGCCAAAACCGCCCTGGCGCCTTTTTAACTCCTCGTTAATGTCAGATTCGTCCAATTGAATCCCTGCCGGAAATCCACTCACTATTGCAATCAGACACTTTCCATGTGATTCACCGGCAGTAGTATAAGTCAGCATAAAAGCCCCTCAAAAAAGATAGAAATTTATGTATAATAATCATTTTATATTTAAATATAACTTCTTTTACAAGCTTTTTTTATATATAAAATGGAAAGAGTCTGCCGTATACTCGTATATACATGGATTTTTAATTGCTTCTGTTCATATTGTTATGATAGTATTTTTGAAAATCCGAATTTGAAAACACAAAAATGTACAAACTATTTATAAGTCTCAGATATCTGCGAAGGAAAAAAATCACCTTTTTCGCGGTTGCAGGAGTTGCCGTTGGAGTAATGACGTTAATAGTTGTACTATCGGTAATGAGTGGCTTTGACAAAGAATTACGCACCAAGATAAGGGGTACATTAGCACATATTATTGTCGTAAAAAGAGGTATCTATGGTTTGAGTAATTATGAAGAGGTCACAAAGATGATAGAGTCCTTTGAACATGTCAAGGCGTGTTCCCCGTATATAGAAGGACCTGCACTACTTAACATAAGAGGCGCAAAAGAATTCACATACTTTAAGGGCATCGATCCTGTTGCAGAAACAAAGGTGGGAGATTTTGAAGACTATATAAAACAATTTGGCAACAAACCGCAGGATTTATTAAAAATTCATGGAGATAAAGAAACTCCCAGTGCTTTCGGTGGCATCGAACTATTGCGTATCAAAGAAGGCGACCCTGAAACAAGCCCTGAAAGCTTTGTAAATAATGGAGAAAAGATTGTCTTAGTGACAATAAAAGAATGGGATAAGATTAGTGTAAAACCGTTTATTATTACGGGAAAATTTAAATCGGGCATGTATGATGTTGATAAAAACTATATTTACATACCTTTAAAGAGTGCTCAAGAATTAGCTGGAGCAAAAGATTCCGTTACGGGAATAAGTGTTCGATTAGATGATTATAAGAATGCACCACTGGTTCGCGAACGCCTTCAGAGAGAACTTGGGTTTGGTTTTTATATTCAAACCTGGGAAGAGGTGCGCGGTACATTTCTGAAAGCCGTTGCTCTGGAAAAACGTGTTATGGCATTTATCTTGTTCTTCATCATTATCGTAGCAGGATTCAACATACTTGCAATCTTAACCATGATTGTTTTTGAAAAATCTAAAGACATCGGCATTCTGAAGGCGTTAGGCGCTACAACCAAAGGTATAATGCTTATTTTTCTTATGAACGGTTTGTTCATCGGCCTCTTCGGTTCTGCAATAGGCACAGGGGTGGGACTTGCCTTTATAAATAGAATTAACTGGATTGAGAAAACAGTATATAATTACTCAGGCTGGAGACCGTTCCCGCCGGAAGTTTATTACTTTAATGAAATACCAACCGTTGTGGATTTTAAGGATATAATTGTAATTATTTCCTTCTCTGTTGCATGCGGCGTTTTATTCAGTATATACCCGGCATTAAAAGCCGCACGTTTAGATCCAATAGAGACGCTTAGATACGAGTAAAAGATTCAACTATGGTGAGAATCACAGCATTATTGTTAGTTAACAAATTCAAAAACTTTTGACTTGTAAGTATTCTGATGATAATATGCAAATATTCACGAAATTTTCACCATCTAATCTGGAATATAGGCGTGCGACAAAGATGGTTGTGTCAACCGTTTAACATAGAAAAGAGGTAATCTAAATTGATTAATTATTATCAGGTTTTACAAGTGCAGGAGGGTTCTGATAGAGATGAAATCAAAAACTCGTTTAGAAAACTTGTAAAGAAATATCATCCCGACAAGAACAAAACAAACGGAATCTCTTCAGAAGACAAAATCAAACTACTGATTACAGCATACAAGACTCTAACTGACGCAGAGAAAAGGATCCATTACGACACTCAATTACAGAGCAACAATATAAGAAATTTTTACTATAAAGAAAAAGTAGAAAGAGATAGCTATAAGTATGACTTAAAGTCTCAGGCAAAAATGGTTTTAAATGACCTCTTAAACAAAAATGGACACCAGGCAGTTATAAATTATGAACGGTTAAAAGAGGAAAATAAAGAATTTGACCTTCTGGCCTTTTTAAATTTAAAAGATTATCTGGATTGTAAATTTCTTCTTGCTGAAGAGTATGAAAAACAGGGAAATTATGAGCTGGCCTTTGAACTGTACGAGTATGTTTATCAAGAAGAAAACAATAATCCTGTGCGCCGGTACTTAATAGAGGAGATCAAAGAGAGAATTATTCGCTTATCATGTAAAAAGCTGGCAAAGCAACAATCCAATTCTGCGATAACCTACCTGACAAGAGCATTAAATTTGAAATTAAGCAAAAACGAAAAAGCCTTCATTTACAAAAAGATTGCTGATTGTTATGTAACTTCAGGCGAATGGAACAATGCATTGGCAAATTTCAATAAGGCGCTATCACTCTGTCCCAATCTCAAAGGAGCCCAAACATTAAAAAATAAACTGAACAAACACTTCTCACAAGAAACCTATTGCACATAATTCTAACCACCTTATAAAATGACAGCTATTAACGATACAGTCTTATTAGAAACAGACATTCCTTACTTAAAACGACACAGCAAAGGAAAGGTCAGAGACATATTTGAAATAGATGACAACCTCCTGATCGTTGCAACCGACAGAATTTCAGCTTTCGACGTAGTCCTCCCAAATGGCATACCACACAAAGGCAAAGTCCTTACACTCATGTCAAAATTCTGGTTTAAGCTTACGGGAGATCTGACAGAAAATCACTTAATCACAACCTCAATCGATGGAATAGATAAAATAACAAAAGAAGACAGGAATCTTTTGAGAGGACGTTCAATGCTCGTGAAAAAGGTTGACGTAGTTCCAGTTGAATGTATAGTACGAGGCTACCTCGCCGGTTCAGGCTGGAAGGAGTATAAAGAGCAAGGAACTATCTGCAAGATAAGATTGCCTGATAACCTGAAAGAAAGCGACAAGCTGCCAGAACCTATTTTCACACCTTCAACAAAAGCAACATCCGGTCACGATGAAAACATCTCGTTTGAAGAAGCCGCCAAGATTACGGGTAGAAAACTCGCAGAAGAAATAAGGCAAAAAAGCATTGCGATATACAAAAAGGCAAGCGAATATGCACTGACAAAAGGAATAATAATCAGCGATACAAAATTCGAATGGGGCAGATATGAAGACAAAACAATTCTAATTGATGAAGTCTTGACTCCCGACTCATCCCGCTTCTGGCCATTGGAAAGCTATTCACCGGGAAAATCACAACCATCTTTTGATAAGCAATTTGTCAGGGATTATCTGGAAAACTCCGGATGGGATAAACAATCCTCTCCACCTTCCCTCCCCGAAGACGTAATCCGAACTACGTCTGAAAAATATCTTGAGGCTTACGTAAAGCTTACGGGTGAAGAAATACCGGAATAGTTCAACCCCACCATCTCTTTTTTCTTGACTTCAATAACATATAGATTTATGATCCCATTTCATTCAACAAGCCATAAAACTTCACCACATCTTGTGATGTGGACAAGCTGTCTTAAATAAATGCACGTTTTTAAGTTGGATCGTTGATTTAAATTAGAACGCCTTGCTGGTATGTTTTTGCAAGTCACTTAATAAACGACAAAACAAACACTTTAAAACATGCCGCCAATGGGGAGGAAGTGATGCCCTCTCTGGGTTTTAGCGGTATCAGTTGCTCTTTTAACACGATGAGAGTATACTTTAAAAAATAATGAAAGGCATATAAATGAATTGGCCTGAGTGGTGGGATTGGGAACTTGAAATAACCCCTCATGTCGAGAAAAGGATGATACAACGCTCTTTTACTGAGATAGAATTAAGAGAAATGCTTGATAGAGCAAAAACATTACATCCTGATAAAGAAATTGGACGATATGTCGTTGTGTCAACTTTGCATTCTACTAATTGGGAAATAATACTCGAACCAGATTTTGACGAAAAATTAATAGTAGTTGTAACAGCCTATCCAATAGAGGGTTAAAAAACTATGAAAGATCGATATTTAGAAATTACATTTAGAAAGGGACAACCCTTAGCAGCATATCTTTACTTAAACAGAAAAAAAGGGGCTCAAAGTGTTAAAACAATTAAAATTGATAACGATTTGATTGCTGACTATGACCAAAATGGTATTCCTGTCGGATTGGAAATAGTTTCACCAGCGACAACTTCAATACAACAAATAAAAGATGCATTAGAGAAGCTACATGTTGAGCCAATAAGTGAAGATGAACTTGCCCCATTAAATACAGCTTAGAAGCAGGGGGAAAATGAGTACATATAAATTTTCAGTAGTAGTTGAAAAAGATAGAGATGGCTATTTTGCATTTTGTCCAGAACTTCAGGGTTGTTACACACAGGGCGATTCTTATGAAGAAGTCATGGAAAATATCAGGGACGCTATTAAACTCCATGTGGAAGACAGGATTGAAAACGGTGAAGACATACAACAATATAAATCTGTAAGATACCACTTCAGCATATAGTTTTTCATGGTTATCCGCTTGACTGCCGTAACCACTATATATAGTATATTGGGTA
>CAKKPF010000030.1 GCA_919901575.1 Candidatus Brocadiaceae bacterium | reverse complement strand
ATACTGTCTCGCATAGCATGTTTGATCTTAAATATAGTATCCTCAGGAATGTCCTTGATCAATATCGGCTCTCTATTCGCTGCCGCCTGTCGAGGGATGCCGATGCCCAGGGCAAGATTTTCCAGCTTAATGTCAGCATCCCCAATGGCATAACATGCTCCCGCCCTGAGGCATTGTTCTGTTTCATCGTACAGGTATATAATGCCCACCTGTGAGTTAGTGAAAGACACAATTCTGGCTAAGCTTTTTGATAATAAATCCTCAGTATTCATCGTAGAATTCAGTATAGCGCCGATCTCTTTATAAACTGAGTCTATCTCCTTTTTTCTCTTCAGATCTGTATTGGACAACTCCAGTGCATACGTGCGTTCAGTAACCTTCTGCTCCAGATCAAGATAAGATTTATTCAGATTAGAGGCCATAGTGTTAAATGCCTTTGACAGAGTACTTATTTCATCCCTGCCCCTGACATGGATTTGTCTTGTTAAATCCCCATTTGCGATGAGATTGGCTGTTGAAACTAGCCTGTGTATAGGTCTTGTTATAGCGGATGAAAGGAAATATATAATTACGGTTACGAATATAATGCCAATAATTATTACAATTATAGTAATAATCCTTAAACGATCAACAGGAGCAAATGCTTCGGAAGCATCAATTTTTGCTACCAGTCCCCAATTTAGTGAAGGGATATACCGCCAGGCGGCAATGACCTCTTTTTCGCGATAATCAAATGAAAATCCGGAGCTGTTTCTACCCTGCACCGCCTCCTGTATTGGAAACGCCTTGTTCTCTCCAAAAGTTACCTTTCGGATCAAAGCGGCTTCCGGATCATGGCGCAGCGGATTAAGGAAAAGGACATAATCTTTCTTATTTGAACCAATCAGAGTTTCTCCCGTCTCACCCAAACCGGTTGTGCCTTGCATGGATTCATAAATAGGTTTCATGCCGATCTCAAAGGCGATGACGCCGATAAATTTTCTATTAAAATCGTGGGCTGGAGCTGTAAGCAGCATTTCAAAACGATAGCCTTCAAGTTTGTTTATAAAGATATCAGAAATGTAAATCCCCTTTTTACCCTCTTCAAAGGCATTACCGGCAGGATCAGGAAGGGGGTTGTCTAAATCTCCTTCTGCATGTTTTTCATTAGCTACATACACAATCTTACCTTCAGGGTTCACCAGCATAACGTCTATATATTCATTGACGTCCTTAAATGCCTTCAACTGACCGTCCAGCTTCTCTTTAGCTGTTATATAAGCAGGATTCGTCCTGTCATCTGCAAGCTGAGATACTATTGGAAGATTAGTCTTGATGTTATAATAATCTTGAGCAGTTTTGATATCCCCTTTTCTTTCCTTAAAAAAGTTCTCAATCTTCTCCACCTTGAGGTCTGCAATGTTTTCTAATTTAGTAAGACAAGCGCTATCCAATGATTCTTTGCTGACTCGATACCAGGTATAACTTATAATTAGTATAAAAGAGGTGATTAGCAGAATAAATATAGAACTGATTTTTGTGTGAATCTTCATATAAATTAACCTCCCTTTGGAAAAAAAAACAGTTAACATCGGTTAATAACGGTTAACAACAGTTAATAGCGGTTAACTACAGTTAACAACGGTTAACAATAGAAACAGTTAACAACGGTTAATAGTAGTTAACAATGGTTAATAACGGTTACGTGTCCGACTGCAACCGATTTTAACCAATATTAACCGCTATTAACTGATTTTAACTGTTATTAACCGAACTGTAGTTAATCCTTCAGACTTTTATTTTTTGGTATATTTTACTAAGGTTGTTTCCGCAGACAAAATCATTTTTAAAATCGTCCGGCAGTGTTTCCGCCTCTCCCAGAATGAGGTATCCCTTCTTATTCAAATCGTGTGTGAAATTGTTGAACACTTTATCTTGAAGGGGTCTTGAAAAATATATGAGGACGTTTCTGCACAAAATGAGATCGAAATTGACAAAAACGCTTTTGGTTGGGGCAATGAACTTTTCAGATGTCAGATCGTGATAACTGAAGTCTACCAGTTCTTTCACATGTTCCTTGATTCTATAATTTCCATCAAAATGGAAATACTTATCCAGAAGCCCTTTTTTTACCTCCGCAACACTCTCCCCGGAGTATATGCCTGTCTTTGCATCATTCAGCGCATCGGTGTCAATGTCGGTGGCGTATATTGTTATATTATAATTTTTCAATTGTTTACCCAGGAGTTCTGCCAATAATATAGCTACGGAATACGGCTCTTCACCATTGGCGCACCCGGCGCTCCAGATTCGTATCATATTATCCATGGATATTTGTTTATACTCAATCATATCTGGCAGGACTACTTTGTATATTAATTCGAATGTTAATGGGTTTCTGAAAAACCGGCTTACATTAATGGTCAGGTCATCGAATAGTTTTTTATATTCTTCGGGATGGGAATCTAATAACTTTGCATAATCAATGTATGATTCTGACCTGGTTACGGTTAATCTTCTTTCCATCCGGCGTTTCAGCATACTCATCTTATATTGCCTGAAGTCAAACCCTCTTTCCTCAAACACCTTTTGAAGGAGTTGTTGTAAGTCTTTATCGTTGGTGGGCATAGTTAGTGCTTTACGGTTAATAATGGTTAATAATGGTTAATAATGGTTAATAACAGTTAATAGCGGTTAACTACAGTTAACAACGGTTACTAATGCTAGCAACAGCCGTTTTATAACGCAACTGATATTAACCGCTATTAACCAATTTTAACTGTTGTTAACCGCTTTTAACCGCTTTTAACCGATGTTAACTGTTGTTAACCGTTTTTATTACCGCTGTTTACCGCTTATTTCTTGAATCTGGATTTCCATTTACCTTCCATGTCCAATTTGTTTAATGAATCTATATAACGATCAATTTGATAATTTGTCTTACCTAATAAATCTTTGAGTTTGTTATTTTCCTCTTGGGTAATAAGTCCATCTTCAAAGCAATCATCTACGTCACCCTCAAGCTCATTCAAAGAACCTGCACTAATTTTTATTGAATGACGAAATTCTCCAACTGTATCTTTCCTATACCCTTCACGAATATTTTGCTTAGAGCTACGGGCAGCATCACGCATCTGACTTACCAGTCTTATATGGCTTTTGCAAAATCTTTCTGTGATTTTGTATATCCGCTTACGTATTTCACAGATATTTTGATAGAATTTTAGTTTTTCATAAGGCGCGTTCTGCAATTGTTTTTCCTTCAGCAATAGTAGCAATTTATTACGGTTAATAGCAGTTAATAATGGTTAATAACTGTTAACAACAGTTACTAATGCATGCAACAACGGAATGTGTCAATGGAAATTAGACACTTTTTTTAAGAATTTAGACTCTAACCA
>CAKKPF010000029.1 GCA_919901575.1 Candidatus Brocadiaceae bacterium | reverse complement strand
TTTCCCTTTTGTGTCAACACTATAAGCGCCTATGTGCTGCGTAATTCCACCGGATTCTAAAGATGCAGTATCAGTCTTTCTGATACTATCAAGCAGGGAAGTCTTTCCGTGGTCTACATGGCCAAGAAATGTTACTATAGGAGCCCTCGCCTTTAAATCTTCCGCTTTGTCAACTGCCTCTTCAAGCGAGAATTCTTCTTCATCTTCTTTCGCCTGTTTCAGATCAACCTCAACACCATACTCAATACCTATCATTTCGATGATCTCGCCATCTAAAGACTGGTTTATAGTAGCAAAAATATTATGTCCAATCAGCAGCTTTGATATTATCTCTCCAGATTTTACACCCAAAGCCGCTGACACATCTTTAACTGAGGCAGGCAACTCTATCGTGATCTTTTCTTCTTTTTCCTTCGGCTGGACAAGGCTGGTAACTTTGGGCGCTATCTTTGTATGTTTTTCAAATCTTTTGGGTCTTTTTTGTGGAGATACCTTTGTAACCTCTTTCCATCTTCCCTTTATTAATTCTTCCCTTGCCCTTTGTTTCCAGGGTGGTATTCGTCTCCGTACGGTTACTTCAGTTTCCTTAGACGCAGCCTTAACAGAGGCTTCTCTTTTCTTTTCAGCGGCTGCCTTAACGACCTTGGGAGTGACAGGTTTCTCTTTAACAGAAACACTTTGCCCAGATCCCGCTACTAACTTACTGCGTAACAGGCCTTCTTGTTCTTCTGTCAAAGCATTTGCATGGTGTTTAATATTTACAAAACCATACTCCTGACACTTTTCTATTAAAAAGCTGTTTTTGATACCCAAATCTTTTGCAAGTTTATTTATTCTTACCATAACAAAAAAAGACTCCCCTCGGCACCTTTTACTCATGCCTATTTTTCGATTCCCTCACTGCCAGCATCTTTATTTGACATTGCTTCTTCTATTGCTTCACTATCGGTTTCTTTATTTAACGCACCTTCTTTGATTTTTTCGCTATCAGTATCGTTATTTAACATTGCCCCTTCGACAACCTGCTCAGTTGAGCCGTCAGCTTCCTCACGCTCGCGCTCACGTTCCAACTCTACTTCTGTGATTATATCAATGTCCCAACCTGCCAACTTTGACGCAAGTCTTACATTCTGTCCTCTTTTGCCTATAGCCAATGAAAGCTGATCGTTCGGAACTACTACAGTTGCAACCTGATTTTCTGGTGATAGCAAAATCCCGGTAACTTCCGCCGGTTTAAGGGTATTAGGTATAAAGACTTCCAGATCATCATCCCAACGAATAATATCTATCTTCTCTCCGTTCAATTCGTCCACAATGTTTTTTATCCTCGTCCCTCTTACACCTACACATGCGCCCACACAATCTACATTAGGATCTTCCGAGAATACGGCAATCTTAGTCCTGTAGCCGGCCTCCCTTACCAGGCCCTTTATTTCAACAATCTTCTCAGGTATTTCAGGTACTTCCAACTCGAAAAGTTGTCTTACAAACCCTGAATGGGTCCT
>CAKKPF010000028.1 GCA_919901575.1 Candidatus Brocadiaceae bacterium | reverse complement strand
AAATACATCACTCAATTCGGGTTTCACTTAATGTCAGATAATTATGTTAGCCATACTCAGTCCAATACAATACATTTTTATAGCGGCAATAGTTCTCTATCTCCTGGATTCAATTTGGGAAGTCGGCTCTATATGCCGTCCCCAAAAATTCAGTAAAAGGCTGGCCGATTACTTTATCCTTACTGGCTTATCATTTCACTGCACATTCTTAATAGTTGTAAGTATAAGATCAGGTACGCTGCCGATATCTACCCTGTTTGAGTCATCTACATTCTACCTCTCACTGATTGTCTTACTCTCTGTGATACTCAAATTTCTATACAGGCTGCAATCACTCACTCCATTTGTAATGCCAATAGTTACGGGATTTTCGATTGCCTCAGTCGCACTCGTAAGAAACGACCTGGCCCTGACTTATAATTTAAAGACATTCTGGCTCTTTGCCCACATAATTCCGATATTCCTGGGCTATGCCTCTTTTACTGTCTCTTTTATTTTCAGTATAATGTACCTGACACAAGAAAGGCAATTAAAGAAAAAGGCCTTTGGCCCACTCTTCGAAAGTTTACCTTCTCTTGAAACCCTGGATACGCTAATGTGGAAGACTATCACGTTTGGTTTTCCTCTCCTGACGATCGGTCTTGTTGCAGGTACTGTATGGGCAAAGACTTCCAACATTTTAGGCTTACTCTGGTATCTTGACCCGAAAGTATTATTAGGCTCTCTCACATGGCTTATTTATGCCGCAATCTTACACTTGAGACTGGGAGCCTCATTTCATGGAACAAAGGTAGCTGTAGTTACCATAGTAGGCTTTACTATCGTATTACTTACCTTTATCGGCCCATTCTTAATGGGGCATAAACATGGCTATGAAAAGAGATCGGTAACACTTGAACAAAATGTATCGCCGGTTGACGTCAGATTAACAAAAGTTAAATCTTAAAAACAAATAATCTTGAAAAATTAACAGGACATGGAATTTACAGATATGCAATAAAACCTTTTTTTGTCTTAGGTTTCCTTAAATCCTTATAATCTGC
>CAKKPF010000027.1 GCA_919901575.1 Candidatus Brocadiaceae bacterium | reverse complement strand
AATTACAAAAAATGGTTCACCTGCCGCTGTTTTGGTGAGTCCGGACGAATTTGAAGGCTGGAAGGAAACAATTGCCATTCGTTCAGATTTACCATTAATGCAGGAAATTAAAGAAGGGTTAAAGTTACTAAAAAGTAAGAAGGCACGACTATACACCCTTGAGGAACTCCTCGGGTAATATATTCTGGAAATGCAGCAACCAATACGAAAACTTAAAGTCCCCGATACTGTTGCAGAGCTCATCCGGAACATGCACCCACATCTTAAGAAGAAAGTCAAGGCTTCCTTACAAGCGATACTATCTGATCCATATTCAGGAAAAGTACTAAAAGACGCACTCGCTGGTTTAAGAAGCTTTCGAGTTAGCCGATTTAGAATAATATACAGGATTTCAGACCAGAAGCTAATTGAAATTGTTGCAATAGGTCCCCGCGAATGCATATATGAGGATACTTTCCGGTTGCTTAAAAGAAAAGAAGATATTGGAGATACCGGAGATCAAAATAAAAATACAAGTAATTTATAAACAAAAAGAGAAACGGGGAAATCAAAGGTTTTATGAAATGGTTTGAACGTGAAATCGGCGCAGAGGTCGATAGCCTTGCCAACAAAACATCCTTAAAGTAATATCACGAACACGACTTTAATCAACTCCTCGATATCCTCAAAAAGAATAGAAACAAGGTATCCGTAAATCCCTCGGATCGGAAGACCCAGGAACTGCTTGAAAATCAATTTGCCAAAAGCATGTCAATCCTCGAACCATTGAAAGCCAGAATTAACGCCACAGACGAACTGATAGACGAAATCGTTTACAGGTTGTATGGACTAACAGAAGAGGAAGTTAAGATCATAAAGGCAAATGATAGGAATGGTTGACTTTTGTCAACCTAATTGTGATAATGGGATAAAATATGCGTGGTTAATTTAAAAAACATTGGGGGATAAAAAGATGAAAATTCAAGTAATTTTAGAACCAAGTGATGAAGGGGGATTTACGGCAATCGTTCCTTCACTTCCCGGTTGTATAAGCGAAGGCAATACGAAGGAGGAGGTATTAAAAAATATTAGAGAAGCCATTGAGTTATATCTTGAACCAGTTGATGATGATCTGAGGTTTAATCCTGATGCACAAGTGTTAGAAATTGCAATATGACAAAAGTCCCGAATTTGAATTATGGACAGGTCATTAATGCTTTACGTCGTGATGGATGGGTAATTGTCCGGCAAAAAGGCAGTCATATACGTTTGCAAAAGCATACGACAGAAAGAACACTAAAACTCACAGTTCCAGCGCACAACCCTATCAAGAGGTCTACATTATCCCATATCATTAAACAATCACATTTATCCGTTGATGAATTTACAAGATTGTTATAGAAATCGAAACACGTTTTCCTGAAAAGTCAGAAATTTCGCAACCTTCTTGCCTATCTTGCCGTTGCCGTGGGTTTTTACCCATTCACCTGAGGGTCACCTTGATTTGTGATTAACGTTGGCAAGGTTACTTCTATGCAATATAGAATGCTTTAAAAAGAATCAGAATCGAATCAGGGACAGACCCGCCAACCTGCCCGTACCGAAGGGTACGTTCGGGCGGGAAGACTCGCCCGCCTGAATGACGCACGTTCGGACGGGTAGTCGGGCAGGTCGGGTAAGCCCGCCAAACAAAACGGCGGGCAGGCACTATACTTATTTCTCTGGCAAAAGTGAAATCATTTATACTTGTTATTATTCTTGTGAATGGATAATATTAATGGCTGAAGCTGAAATAATTTGGCAATGAACTATAATAGGATTGCAGGAGGTGATTAAAATGGTAATTATTGATAAGGAAAAGGCAAAAGATATGTATTATGCCAATATGATGTATGAGTATCACAAGGTTACTGAAAAGATAAGGCTTTTCACAAAGAAATACGCGATGTCATTTGAACAGTTTGAAAAGGACATAAAAGGATCTGAGAAAGAAGACTTTGAGAGGTGGGATGATTATATGGAATGGAAAGGGTATGAAAATGTCTTACAGAATCTGATCAAAGAAAAGAAGGAGCTGGAAGTTGGAGATTATAAAGTGTCTTGAAAAGAGTAATGTAGTCAAAGACTTTAAAGTTTCTGTTCTTGAGTTTTTTGAAGGTGGTTTCTACATAAAGATCAAGGTTACGTTGAATAATAATACAGAACTGTACATAAGGGAATACTCTGACGTTTATGTGCGAAACTATTCATATCACTGGCAAGAATCAAATAAAAAATTATTGATCAGATGGGACAACTCTGCTCATCACAAACACATTGAAACACATCCACATCATCTTCATCAAGGTAATAATGTCTCACCAAGTTATCAAATTTCTTGCGAGGAAATACTAAAGGTAATCGAAGAGAAAATTTGAACAAAAAGGACTTCTGCCTATTATTCATATTATCGGTTTACCTGGTGCCGGTAAAACTACTCTGGCCAAAAGATTGGCGAAAGAGTTGAAGCTTCCGGGTTTACGGTATAGGAGAATATCGTTCCAGATTTCCAATGACCCCTATCGGTGAAGCCGATGCATGAGTGGCTTTATATCGTGATTTATCCAGAGAAGAATAAGGGATAAACCCGCCAACCTGCCCGTACCGAAGAGTACGTTCGGGCGGGAAGACTCGCCCGCCTGAATGACGCACGTTCGGACGGGTAGTCGGGCAGGTCGGGTAAGCCCGCCAAACAAAACGGCGGGCAGGCACTATACTTATTTCTCTGGCAAATAACCTGCAGTTTCAAACCATCCATGCCCTGCGACCTGGCCTATGCCTGAACGCGGAAAGAGGAGATATAACTTTAGGTGAAGCTGGTGAGATATTTGAAGCAGTAAAAGAGGTCACCCATTTTACCTTGCTCTTTTACCTGGCGACCACATTCGTAATGACGGAGTGCTCTACGTTGTCACGCTTAAAAACTATCGTAATCTCGCTTCCTGCCTGTAACGACTTTAAAACTGCGGAAAAGGTTTGCAGGTCTTCGATTGCTGTGTCTCCTATACGTGTGACGACATCACCCTCCTGGAGACCGGCTTCAACTGCCGGTGTATCAGGTATCACGCCGTCAAGGCGAACGCCTTTACCTGTATAAGCAAAGTCCGGTACTGTGCCCAGAACGACTTGCCTTTTCGTATGCGGAGACTTTTTCTGTTCAGCAGGACTGTCTTTTGCGCCGGTTAGAGTTGAGGTCAGAGGTTCTGGCCTTGCGGCGAGGTACTCAACTACTTCCTTCAAGACGGCAGCAGTCTTGACCAGACCTGCCGTATCTATTCTATCAGCAGTATCAGTCGGTCTATGATAGTTATCGCGTGCGCCGCTGAAGAAATGTACTGAGGGCACACCTGCATCTAGAAAACTCTTTTCATCGCCGTTGCCGGTATCTAAGGTTGATTGTTTAATTGGAACGCCGGTTACGTATCCGGTACCGCGAAGAATATGTACCCATTCACGTGCGGAGTGAGTACCGAATATGGTCAGCGCATCCTGACCTAATTGGCCGACTGTATCTATATTGATCATTGCCATAGTTTTTGAGGCAGGGTATTTCTTTGCCTGCCCGAATAGGTACAGGCGGGCCTGCCTGATGTAATGCAGTGAGCCGAGCTTACCGGCTTCCTCTGCGCTGAAGGCCGCAAACACAACCGTGCGTTCAGGCTGCCAATTTTTACCAACCAGGCGTGCAAATTCCAATAAGACGGAGATACCGCTGGCATTGTCGTCAGCGCCGGGATGAATCTTGCCTTCGTTGCCTGCAAGACAATCAGGCCAGCCGAGTCCATGAGAATCGTAGTGTGCGCCAATAACCACGCTCTGCCCATCAAATTGCGGATTTGTACCCGGAATGACTCCTATTACGTTCTTAATAGTGACAACTTCACGATCAGGCATATCTACTTTTTCAGTCCAAGGTTGAAAATAATCATCTGTACCATCCCCGCAGGGCTGCAAACCGGCATCAGAAAACTGCCTTGCGATATAGTCAGCCGCTTTATCTAATCCGGGAGTGCCGAGTCCTCTGCCCTCCAACTCGTCAGAAGCGAGGTATTCTATATCCTGCAGCATTCTCGCTTCGGAGAAAACTGGAGGTAGTTGCGCAAGCGCAGCACGCGGCGCCAGTTTGGCTGTTGTTGGCTCTACTTTTTCGTCATCACTTTGCAAAACGGCTATCGACATAGGTGAATTGACCACCGGCCATTGGCCTTTGAAGACGTTGGTGGGTTCATCACCGGTGAAGCCAAGATAGCTGTACTTGTTGTAGTGTGGGAGTTTCCTTCCCAGACCGGGCATTGCCGCCACATTATCCGTGGCAAGCCAGGCCAGGGCGTGAGCGCTGTTAGACGGATGCCGCGCCATTACTACAACAGAATGTTGGTCGCGTTTCAACTCGGTATCATCTATTCTTATTGTTTTATCCTCACCTGCAAAATCATAGTCAGAAAGCGCCTTGTTGATAATGTGGCGGAAACGATTTTTCCATCCGAACAACCAGACGGCACGGTCAGCCGGCAATTCATCCAGCTCATTATCAAGCCTGATGTCTAGCTGCACAGAGCGTCCTTTCTGCCAGCCGTTGGCCAGTTCTTGATAGCCCAGACGGATTGGTTCAGGAGCATCGGCAGGTAATATTATCAATACCTGCTCGGCGCCAAAGACCTGGCTCATCGCCGGTGGAGTTTCATTGTGATCTAATGTGCGAAATACGTCAAATTCCGGATCGACATCCAGGCGCACAGGCCGCACAGGAAAATTGAGTTCCAGATTGTACTCTTTACCATCAACATAAATGCCGGTCTGGTATGCCTTCGCAACACCTTTCATATGAACGGCAATTGGCAGCTTTAACCGGTAAGGCGCTGCCTCCTGGGTTTGTTCAACAGTGGCCGACAGTACGTAACCATCGCCTTTTGGCTTTGCAACAGCCCGGCTCACTTGCAGGGATGGCGCACCTGCCCTCTTTACCCATTGTTCAAACATCGGTTCCAGGGGATCATCAGTCACATTATTGAAGATAGTTGCAACATCATCAAAGGAAGCAACCTTAAACTTATATTTTTGATAAAATTGATTTAGAGCCTTAATAAATGCCTGATCTCCAAGTTGCCGTCGGAGCATATGAAACAACATCATGGTCTTGCCATAACCTACAGCCTCTGTGACAGCGCTATGCCGGGAACGGAATTCGGTCAGGGGAAAGTCCTTGTCCTTATTGGCGGTTACATAGTTAGTATACTTTTGCAGGACAGAGCGACGGTATTCAACAGCCTCTCCACGTTGTTCTTTTATGAGATGGTCGGCAAGATAAGTTGTCAGCCCTTCAGCCCAATTGCCTTTTTCGTAATCAGTGTATACCCCATTGCCCCACCAGTTATGGAGAATCTCATGGGGATAAGAAGAGTGAAGGATGAAAGGGAAACGGATAACCCTGGGGCCAAGCAGTGTGAAAGACGGCATCCCATAACCTGTCTCCCAGAAATTCTCTACCAGGGCAAACTTACTATAAGGATACGGGCCGAGAAGCTTTCGATACATCTCAAGGTACTGTGCAGTTGTATCCAGATATTTTTGTGCAAGCTGCGGATCAGGCTGACGCAGGAAAGCCATGGCTTCTACAGCGCCTGCAGCCTGGCCGTACTCGGTAAATTCAGCAGATATGAGATAAATCTCCTCCTGTGGTGTATCTTCCATCCATACATCCCGCCGGGAATCTGCGCTGGTATCATGTTTTGTACGTGAACCCTGGCTGACAGATGACCAGCCAGTTGGTAATTTCACCTCCATGTTGAATGTTACTAATTCATCTACGAAATGCGGATACCAGAAGGTGGACCCGCTTAAGAATATTCCTTGCGGGGAGATAATACCGGACGACTCGCTGAAACTGCGCGCATATTCTTCGCAGTATTCTTCCACGGGATGAAAGATCTCACCTGCGTATTTGAGTGTAAACTGACTGGTTCCCGACGGCAGTTTTACCTCAAAAAGCTCCATCTTGATATTACTGTTTTGAAGTGATGGATTATTGCTGAAAAATCTGCCTGCTTCCGCACCGAAGTTTTTTCTTAGTATTGTGCCTTTGTCAAGAACCTCAGGCTTGAGTCCCTGATGAAGTGTGAAAAGGAGAGGTTCAGTTTTTGTATATACATCGGTCAAGGTGATTATGTCAACTATTTCGAGCCGGTGGCTGTCCGGATACAGCGTGATCTTAAGGTCATGGTTGATCTGACCGAACGTTGTTGCCGACACGATCAGGATAAAGAAACCGGTTTGTAAAAAGCGCCATAATAATCGGCGATTCATATATATTCTCCATTGATTGTGAAAAAAGCCTTATTTGACAGGATTTACAGAATAAACAAAGATTTCCATCAACTGGTTCCTGGCTGGTTCAGGCTTGCCGCCTGAATCGAAGCATTTTGGTTCAATCTACAAGATTGAATCTGCTAGATACTATACTATGGAGCTTTTCTCTTTTTTTAAGGTTTTTCTTTGCGCCTGCCCTGTGGAATCTGAATTTATTTCACTGGAGCCCTTTGCACCTTCCCGCCCGGCCACCAGCACGACAATGTCATTCTGGCGGGGACGGGTGCGGTGAGTTTAGTTTTTGCCATTCTTTTAATATTTAAGTGTTTATTATAAACATCAGTATTTCTACAATCTACTAAATTGTCATTCCTAAAATGCATTATCATAATTCTTACCCGGCTATTCCAATAAACAATAATATCAGCATTTTATTTTTAAACGTTTTAAGATTAAGAAATCTTTACCGGATTGTTTTATAGTAATTCCACATGAAAAATTGTTGTAAAGTAATATAAACATGTCTATGATATTCGAAATAGACAGCGTCTGTATTTTTCTAATATCATAATCGCAGTATATTTATAAATTTATAAAATTAATTTGAGGTAAAAATATGAATAATTTATATACAGCAGTAATTAAACAAGAAGATGATTGCTGGATTGGATGGATTGAAGAGGTACCAGGAGTTAATTGCCAGGAAAAATCACGAGAAGAATTATTGGAAACTTTAAAAGTTACTTTAGAGGAAGCTTTAGAATTTAATCGGCAAGACGCAATTACGGCAGCAGGTTCTAACTACTATGAAGAACAAATAGCATTATGAAACGTAATGCATTAATAAAATACATAAAGGCAAATGGTTGTGAATTTGTTAGAGAAGGAGGACGGCATTCATGGTAGATTAATCCTGAGATGAATAAACGATCAGCCGTTCCCAGGCATACTGAAATTAAAGATAATTTGGTTAGAAAAATATGTAAAGACCTTGGGATAAAACCTATAAAATAAATATAACAAACTCATTAACAATAATTAAACAATAATAGGACAACCGCAACCGTTTATTGACAAAGAGAGAAAATAGTCGCTGTCCCTATTATACCGCAAATTGGTATGGTATTTAGTAGGATACAGATGAAAGGAGGATTGGTTATGCTTAATGCAATTGAAGGTATATATCGTAATGGAAAAATCGAATTGACAGAAGTTCCAAAAGATGTGAATGATGAAACACGCGTTATCGTAACGTTTCTTAAATCTAAGCATATTCTTTTACATGAGCGTGGAATTGGTGAGAAGCAGGCTGCAGATTTACGAGGCCGACTTTCTACATTTGCTGAAGATTGGGATAGTCCGGAAATGAATATTTACGATAATTATGATGAATCAAAATCCCATATTTAAACAAGGTGATATCGTCCTGGTGCTTTTTCCAGATTCAAATTTACGCACAGCAAAGCCTCGACCATCTATAATTGTGCAAGCAGATAAACTTGAAACCGGATTGCAACAGGTCATCGTTGCAATGATTACGAGTAGACTATTTCGTTCAAAGCACCCAAGCCGCATTGTTATTCAACTTTCAACTACAGAAGGTCAACAATCAGGCTTGCTTTCAGACTCTGTAATTATGACAGATAACCTTGCCACAATTGCTTACTCTGAGATTGACCGTGTTATTGGAATAGTACCAATGATAAAAGTTGATAAAGCTTTACGGCATACTTTGGGACTCTAAATAACATTTATTTAGACCAGATACCCAACCTGTATCGGGAATGACACCATGTTTTTAAATCGTAATTCGCAAAGCTGAGCTTAGCTTAGTAAATCCCTTAATTCCTCAATCCTTATTATTTTCCCTTTTCCAAACCGATTCTTTTATCTTTTCTGTGATGTCGTAAACTACGGGTACGAGTACGAGGGTTAGAAGTGTGGAGAAGAGTAATCCGCCGATTACGGTAATTCCCATTGGCATCCTGAGTTCCGCGCCCTCACCCAGTCCAAGCGCCAGTGGGAGTAAACCGAGAACAGTAGTAGTGGTCGTCATCATTATCGGACGCAGCCGTATCCTGCCTCCTTCGATAATAGCTTCCCGCCTTGGCATGCCTTCCTTCACGCGGGTGTTTATACCGTCAACAAGAAGAATTGCATTATTTACGACAATCCCCGCCAGCATAACAACACCTATCAATACTATAACGCTTATGGGTTTTGACGTTATAAACAATGCAAGTACTACGCCTACCAGGGCAAATGGTATAGAAAACATTATTACAAAAGGGTGAAGCAATGATTCGAATTGTGATGCCATCACGATATAAACCAGAAATGCAGCCAAAAGTATGACAAAGGTCATACTGGAAAATGCCACAAGCATTTCACGGCTCTGGCCGCTGACAGATACCTCATAACCATCAGGCATCCTGATATTTGCAATCTTTTCCTCTATCTCCATGACCGTACTGCGCAAATCTCTGCCGACAAGATTTGCAGAAACTACTGCCGCGCGTTCCTGATTCAGACGCCTTATTTCACCGGGACTTTTTTCAACATTTATTTCTGCAACTGCCGCCAGAGGAATGGGCCTATCTCCTTCAGGATTAACTACAAAATTCTTCAAATCTTCGACACCGCCGATATCCTTCTGTCTTGCACGGACGCGAATGTCAACCTTCCTGTCTCTCCTGGAAAATTCGGTGCTGACATTACCAAGGACGTTATCACGGATAATATTGGCAATTGTGTTTAAATCCAATCCAAGTTGTGACAGTTTTTGTCTATCAAAGACAATTTGTACTTCCGGTATCCCTTCCTCTATCGTAGACTTAATATCCGTCAGACCCTTCACCTCTTCCATTTTAGACATAACTACGTTCGATAATTTTTCAATTACGTTAAGGTTATAGCCGTTTATCTCCACCTCAACAGGAGTTGCATAGCTGAAATATGCAGGCCGTGAAAATTTATACTCAACTGCCGGAAGGGGTTTAAGTCTTTCTCTCAAATCTGCCATTACGCCTTCCTCCAGCCTGCGGTTGGACTTCTCTATTAAGCTTATATTAATTTCTCCTATGTCCTCTCTCTCCTCTGCTATAGTTCCACCCGCCTGACTGGTTGATCCGACAATAGTATATATTGTCTGTATCGCTGGATTATGGCCTACTATATCCTCAATCTCCTTAACAGTCTTCAGTGTGCTGGAAAGCGGTGTCCCTGTCGGCTTTCTGACATTTATAGTGAATTCCCCCTGGCTTAGTTCAGGGATAAGTTCCTTGCCCAGATTTATAAACATGCCCCACGAACCACCAAGTATAGAGAATGCAGTAATAATAATTAACAACTTATTTGATAGTGCGAAACTAAGAACCCGCGGATAAACCCTCGTAATCGCAGAAAAAACAGCATCAAACACAATGAACAAAGGATAAAGTAATATATAAAGTATTCTCGATGGTAAAGGTCCGCGATCTGCAGCAACATTTTGCTCCTCTCTTTGTACGTCCATATTTTTCTTTCGTCTGATACTTACTGATGACAGCATCGGAATCAGAGTAATAGCGACAAGGAGAGAGATCAGGAGTGAATATGTTACCGTAAGCGCCTGATCATTAAATAATTGACCGGCGATGCCTTTAATAAAGATTATTGGTATAAATACACATACGGTTGTGAGTGTGGAGGCTGTTACAGCCATGCCAACCTCACCGGCGCCAGTAATGGCAGAATCAATAGCACCATGTCCTTTTCTCTGATATCTATCGATACTTTCGAGTACCACGATCGAGTTGTCTACAAGCATCCCGATACCGAGCGCCAGACCGCCTAATGACATTATATTCAGGGATACACCAGATATGTACATGAAGAATAAGGTTGCTATTACGGACAGAGGAATTGCAAGGCCGATAATCAGCGTGCTCTTAATACTCCTGAGAAATAAGAAAAGGACAACTATAGCTAAAGCTCCACCCCAAAGGGCGGTGTAGACTACCTCTTTTATTGAACTTTCAATGAATCCGGATTGGTCAAAGGTTATGTCCAATCTGATGGAATCCGAAAACTTCCTCAGCTTTTTCTCAATCTCGCCTAATCGTTCTTTAACCAGTCTTGCTACCGTCACCGTATTTGCATCTGCTTCTTTAAATATTGCAACCTCCACACTCTCTTTTCCATTGACACGGGTTATCACATCACGATCTTTATGACCTTTACTTACATTTCCAACATCCTTTACCTTGATGGGAACATTGTCTTTAAAATCTATGACTATGTCGTCTATTTCTTCGACCTGCTTAAACTCATTAAATGTCCTTACAATGTATTCAACTTCCCCCTCCTTAATATTCCCGGCCGTAAGGTTGATATTTTCTTCTCTGAGGCGCTCAATCACCAGAGATATGGGGATCCCCAGATTTGCCAGCCTGGCCTCCTCCAAATCAACATGTATCTCTTCCTCAAGCCCTCCACTTACTCTTACGGCAGCAACGCCACTGACCGTCTCTGCACCTGTAATTCCGCTCTCTACCGATAAACCTTCGAGAACCGGTTTGAGTTCATCTTCCGCCAGGATACGAAGCGTAATAAGATCTTCATCCCCATATAGAGACAATCTCATTATGGGGTCAAGAGAAGGGTCAAAACGCAGCAGTACCGGCCTTTCAGCATCATCCGGCAAGTCTACCAGGTCAAGCTTCTCACGCACATCCATTGATGCAAAATCCATATTGGTTTTCCACGCAAACTCAATCACAACCTCAGAAACGTCCGGCCTTGATCTGGAACTCACACGCACAACGTTCGATATTACGCTAACGGCATCTTCAATCGGCTTTGAAATAAGATTCTCGATTTCGCTGGGCGCAGCGCCAGGATATTCAGCCCGCACTGTCAGCGTGGGGTACGATATATCAGGCAGGAGATTTATAGGCAGCCGTTTATAAGATATCAATCCGAAGATGACGAGTGTGGCCATCAACATCACAACAGTAACCCGCCTTCTCGTAGAAAATTCAACTATCTTCAATATTTCAAATCCCCCTGACCCCCTTTTCTAAAGGGGGAAACGTGTACCCTCGCTAAATATATCGAATACTGTATCCCTAATCAAAACGAGCATCTATCATCCAACCTTTTTTCATGAAAGCATAATGTCTTTGCCACTCTTTTCAACGAAAGCTTCCAAACCGTCCCCCCTTTATCAAAGGGGGCCAGGGGGATTCAAATTCTCCCATATTGCTTCAAGAACCCCTTGGAGATTTTTGAAAACATCTCTATCCGAAAACCTCAAAACTGTCAACTCAAGATTTTTCAAATAATTATCTCTAATCTTATCCTTTCTCATTCCTTCACCGCTGTAATGCTGTCCTCCGTCAAGCTCAATAATTAATTTTGACTTTGGACAGTAAAAATCAACTATATAATTTCCTATAATTTTTTGTCTGTAAGATTGACAATCTTTAAGTTGTTTTCTCCTTATTCTTGACCAAAGTAATTTTTCTGCATCGGTCATGTTTGTTCTAAGCTCCCTTGAGTATTTCTTCAATCTCTTGTTGTATGGTAACACAATCCAAATCCCCCTTAGTCCCCCTTTTCTAAAGGGGGAAACGTGTAACCTTGCTAGTAATATGAAAGATGTTGATTGATAGAATAGCTTGCAGAAAGACAAGTAGTTAAAAAGCATGTAATTAATGAAGTTTGATTAATGTGGATATTATACTATTACACCTTAAATTTTTTTAATTTGGTTGCAGCGATGCCGCTCTATGTCTTTTAACTATTTCCGTAAATTCTCAATAAATTGAGGAATTCCTTTAAATTTTTGACCACCCAATTTCCCCTCCTTCCCGCCCGGACAAGCCGTTCGCCAGCCCGACAAGGCTGTTCTGGCGGGGACGGGCGCAAGGAGGGAATTAGAGGCAAAGCTGAGCTTAGCGCTGGGAGGTACTCCTCAACTTATTGAGAATTTACCTATTCCCTATGGCGACCCCAAAACCGATGTCTCGCCAATCTCTTTTCCAGTATTAATGATTACGATGTCTGCACCGTGGCCGACATCATCCTGCCCAACAGTGATAACCCTGTCCCCCTCTTTAAGCCCGGTTAATACTTCTACATTATTACCTTTCCTGAAGCCTAGTATAATCTTTGTTTTAAACGCCTTGGTTTCTACACCAAAACCAACATCCTTAATCTGCAATATCAGGTCGTCCTGACTATTATAGAAAGACACTGTTTTGAATATATTGCCTGTCTCTTTACCAAGAGCACCATCAGCTTCTATCGTAATACGGTATAGTGATTTATCTTCATAGCTTCCGGAAATGTCTACAATCTTTCCTCTCAGTGTAGAATCCACTCTGTTTAAAGAGGATTCTTCTATGGTTTTTTTTTGTTCACATACAACACTGTCACCAATAGCCAATCCTTCCAACCCGTCCGAACTCATAACCATTACAACAAAATCTCTTGCAACAAATACCTCATCGGATTCTGCTTCCAGGATCAGCGCCTTCTTTGGTATTATCAAAGCATCCTGGTGTTGTCCCACAATCGTAAAAACAGAGACAAACATCCCCGGTCTCAGCACACCACCCGTTAAGCCTTCCATTTCAATTGTAGCCTTTACCGTGCCGCTTTCAGGGTCAACAACAGGGCTTACCATCTTTACTTTTCCCATGAATTCAATTTCTGGCAGGAATTCTGAAACGATTCTGGCCGTTTGACCTTCTACTACCTTGTTAACATCTTTCTCCGGTATATATATCCTTGCCAGTATTGGATCAAAATCTGCTATCTTAAACACCATCTGGTCTTTTTCGATGTTATAGCCCTCCTCGATATTCCTTTCAACAATAACACCATCAATGGGAGACTCGATTGTAGTATATTCATATTCCAATTGCTTTCTTTCGAGTTCTACCGATGCAATTTCAAATTGGAATTTCTTGTCTTCGAACTCCTCCTTGCTGATAATAGCATTCTTGAAATTGTCCAAAGAACTTTTATAAACCCTTTCAGCGTTCTCCTTTTTTAACTTTGCTTCCCTTAGCGCTAGTAACGCCTCTTCGTCATCGAGCTTCGCAAGCGGTCTGCCTGATTCTACGTAATCACCTTCTTCCGCCAATATTTCTAGTACAATACCGGAAGTCTTTGCTGCCACATCAACCTTCCTCTCGGGTTCAAGTGTACAATTATTAACTAAAAATATCTCAATATTGCTCCTTTCAACCCTTACTGCTTCAACAGGCACAGCCTCATAATCTTTCCTATCGTTTCCGGAATATGCGCTATGTGTCTTTTCGCTCTCTTTGCCTGTTCTTAAATCATTTAACCTTGAGCCAAAGGAGGTTTTTGGATATTTCTTGAAATCTTTAGGATAGCTATCAGGTGTAACCTGCCAGATAGTTAACTTCAAGACCAGAAAAGTTACCGCCACAATAACTAGACAGATAAGACAAATCCTTATAACGAGATTAGATTTCATAATTCCCTGATTTTTCTTCCAGATTGATGGCAAAAGTAAAGAAGAAGCTCTTTTGATTGGAGATTGGAGAGAGCGCAGGGTTAACTTCCCTTGCACCCGCTGTCAAGAAAATAATGGAACGCTGAATTTGTTAAGCGCCATCCATCCGGCTTCCAGGCAAACATCTGAAGAATTGGCACGCTCAGTAATCAAATAGTCTCAATTTCCAGGGTGTACTTGCCTTCTTTGGATTCGATATTAACTTTGTACTTCATCCCCATCTCTAGAAACTCCTGGATACCCATGGTTATTTCGCTGCCGCTTAAGAGCTTCTCATTATCTTTATCAGCAACACGGTCGTCAACGTGGCTTTCGCCTTTAATGTCGTCGTCATAAACGTTAGCCGGGTGGTGTTTGTCCTCCTTATACAGTCCGCATTGCTTCAACGAATCTGAACCCCGATGCGATCTGAACCAATAACCCTCATAAGTATTTCCCATTTCTCTCTCCTTTCCTTAATTGTTTTCTTATCTAGCCATTTTCTGATATAATAAACCGAGCAAATGTGAGTGTAAAGAAAATAAATTAACATATCTTTCAGTATCCGAGAATGCGATATTTATAAATATTTGGAGACCACTATGAAGAAGTATGAAAAGATTCGTAGAAAACTCATTATCAAACGAGATGAGATCAAGGGACGTCTTGACAAGATCGATAAGGATATATTACATACCAGTGGAGCTCCAAGCCCTGACTCCGGAGAACAGGCAATAGAACGCGAAAACGATGATGTACTTGAGGCCCTGGGCGGTATTGCGCGTTCAGAATTGGAGCAAATAAGTACGGCGCTTGAGCGTATTGAGCGAAATGAATATGGAATCTGTGCGGTATGTAAAAACCCCATATCCGCAGAAAGACTCGAGGCAATTCCGTTCACAGATCACTGTATTGACTGTGCGGAGTGAGACAAATTGTGAAATAACCTATTTATAGGAATTTCTAATTTATATGTATAAGGAATTTCAATGTTGACACAAATAATGTAAGGGCGTACCCGCCTGCCCGACTCGTCTTTCCCGTCCGAAGAAATTTGACGGACAGGCAGGCGGGAAGCAAATCCACATTTATTATCCGCAACAAGTTGGAAATGCTTCCAAATGAAATGGAAGGTTACTATGAACGTACACGAACTTGCAGCCAAACCAGCTCCACACGAGATTCTGGTCAATATTCCGCAACTCATATCCGCTTACTATGTCCATAAACCCGATACAGACAATCCGCATAATATGGTCTCTTTCGGCACCTCCGGGCACAGAGGTTCTTCATTTAAAAACTCTTTTAATGAGGACCATGTCCTTGCCATCTGCCAGGCCATTTGTGAACTGAAGAAATCCAGAAATATTAGCGGCCCGCTTTACGTGGGCATGGATACCCACGCCCTGTCCGAAGCAGCGTTTGCCACGGCTATCGAAGTCTTTGCCGCCAATGACGTAGACATCATGATTCAAACAGGAAACGGTTATACCCCCACACCAGTCATTTCCCACGCGATTCTAACATACAATAAAGATAGAACGGCCGGGTTTGCTGACGGGGTAGTCATAACTCCATCCCACAATCCGCCGGAAGACGGAGGCTTCAAATACAACCCCACAACAGGCGGACCTGCAGACACTGAAACTACCAGTATTATACAGGACCGCGCCAACGAAATACTTATGCACGGCCTGAAGGACGTAAAGCGGATGCCACTTGCACAAGCGCTAAGGAACGATACTACACACGAACACGATTATGTCGCTCCGTACGTAAAGGACCTGAAAAATATTATAGACATGAATGCCATCACATCCGCCGGACTCAAGATCGGGGTTGATCCTATGGGTGGAGCAGGCGTGTATTACTGGAACCCCATCGCCGAAGAATACGGTCTGGATATAAACATAGTGAACAAATATGTAGACCCCACATTTTCGTTTATGACGGTTGACAAAGATGGGAAGATTCGCATGGATTGCTCTTCGCCTTATGCCATGGCAGGTCTCATAGGTCTCAAGGATAAATTTGATATCGCCTTTGGAAACGATCCTGATTATGACCGCCACGGTATCGTTACCGGAAGCACCGGCCTCTTGAACCCAAACCATTACCTTGCAGTGGCAGTCTGGTATCTTTTTCAAAATCGCCCTGACTGGCCAAAAGACGCCGCCGTGGGCAAGACACTTGTTTCAAGTTCCATGATCGACCGTGTCGCCGCACACCTGGGACGTAAGCTTTGCGAGGTGCCGGTAGGCTTTAAGTGGTTTGTGGACGGACTTATTGACGGCTCGTACGGCTTTGGCGGGGAAGAGAGTGCGGGGGCATCTTTTTTGAGAAAACCGGGGACAGTATGGACCACTGATAAGGATGGAATTATCCTCAACCTTCTTGCTGCCGAGATCACGGCTGTGACACAACGCGACCCTGGCGAGCACTATAAGGAGTTACAAAATCAATTCGGCAATCCTGTTTACGAACGCATTGATGCGCCTGCAAGCCAGGAACAAAAGGCAGTATTGGGAAAACTCACTCCCGACATGATTGACGCAAAAGAATTAGCAGGAGAAAGCATCATCGCCAAGCTCACCCACGCACCCGGCAACAACGCAGCTATAGGAGGGTTGAAGGTTGTTACGGAAAACGGCTGGTTCGCAGCCAGGCCGTCAGGCACAGAAGATATTTACAAAATATATGCGGAGAGCTTCAAAGGTATGGAACACCTCAGAAAGATTCAGGACGAGGCGCAGGCGATAGTAACTACTGCATTTAAGACAGCAGGTTTATAGCACGCGTTCAAGAAGAATCGAGTAAGAAACAAGGATGTTGAAGAGTTCTTTAGAGTTCTAAACCAGTAGCAATCTCTCTGAGTCGTAGACTCTACGAGTCAGAGACCAGTTGAGCCAAAAATCAAACAGCTTTATACTCGATGGATAAGAAAAAACTGGCGGTTATTCACATTGTTAAAAAGGAATTATCCTTGAGTGATGACGAGTACCGGAATATTCTTGAACGAATCACCGGTGTTCAATCCGCAAAGGATTTGACCGACAATCAGTTTCATAAACTGATGCGTTATTTTGTCAGAACCCGCCATTATCGGGCCACAAACAAAGGAATAACCCTGCGGCAGAAATATTATCTGCGGCAGTTGAAAGAGAAACTTCAGTGGGATGACGCCCATTTTCAGAATTATATGCACAAATATTTTCATAACCGAGAGCTAAAGACCTATACCAAACATGACGCCAGCAATCTGATTGTTGCATTACAGGCGATCTTGAAAGGCCTCGGCACGTAAACCGGAAAACCGATTGACACCATAAGTAATTACTTGACTTCTTAGCTGGTATTTTCAGACAGGCTTTAGTTATGGCAAGGATTGATTTATATTATGATTTGTCCCCGTCCCCGCCAGAATGATTGTCGGGCTGGCTAACGGATTCATCCGGGCGGGCGACTCTTAGTTTGGCGGGGCCTGCCCGACGAGCCTTCTCGCCCGAACGTACCATTCGGTACGGGCAGGTTGGCGGGAATCTGGTATCATAGATAGACATGATGGATCAAGTTACTTGTAATCTTGAAAGATTCAACCCTGAATAGTTCTATTTAGCGTTTAATGATCTTATGATTTCTCTAAAACTTTCTAATCCAGCTTCCAAATTTTCAATAATATCATTTGCCAACACATCAGGGTCGGGCAGGTTGTCAAGGTCGGCAAGGGATTTATCTTTTAGCCAGGTGATGTCTAAAC
>CAKKPF010000026.1 GCA_919901575.1 Candidatus Brocadiaceae bacterium | reverse complement strand
CTACAAAGACTTTTTTATCAGCTATGACTCTTATGATGATCTTACGCCAGAGGAGTGCAACATCATTTCTCGTCATCGGATTTCTGACATTCTTGCAAAATTCCAGACCGTCTATGGAGAAAAATTTGTCTGGTCAACCCAGCCAACAGAAAGTGATTACTTGAGTTTTCAGAAATCAGAGCTTTAGCTATTTATTGTATCTGTGGCGGAGGTTTTCCTGCCCGAAAAACAGGTCAGGCGAGCAACCCTCCACACAAAACTGATACAATACCAATTTAAACATTTGTATAACCATCGTTTTGCTGGTAAGCCGTGGATGTGGAAGGCTAAAGTCGTGCCGAAGGCAGATCTGCCTCTGGCATGGCCATTCCGCTGTACCCCGCTTAGCGGGGTACAGTTGGCAATTGTGGTCCGCCCATAGGACATTAATTTGAGTAAAAAGTGGCGCATGGAACATGAGCAGAAATAGCGATATAAAAGTTCTGGTGATTAACTGCGGCAGCTCTTCAGTTAAATTTCAGCTTATCAATATGTCCAATGAAAATGTCCTTGCCGGTGGAATAGTTGAAAGGCTTGGACTGCCTCAATCCATTATAAAGTTTAAATTTGGCGATAAAGACCTTACCAGGGAGTGCGGCGCTCTTGATCACAACTCTGCAATTTCAGAGATTATCGACGGCATCACACACGGCC
The DNA here is from genome assembly GCA_919901575.1 of Candidatus Brocadiaceae bacterium. Taxonomy (GTDB): domain Bacteria; phylum Planctomycetota; class Brocadiia; order Brocadiales; family Scalinduaceae; genus Scalindua. Next base: position 7,993 of record CAKKPF010000026.1, on the reverse strand, counting down.
TGTTCGGCGTGCTCAGTCACAAAAGTGAAATATCGGCAGTCGGACACAGAGTCGTTCACGGTGCGGAACAGTTTACAGAATCTGTTTTGATAACCGACGATACTATTAGACAGATCGAAGCCTGCATTGAACTCGCTCCACTTCACAATCCTCATAATCTAAAGGGAATACTTGTATGTAAAGAGCTTCTGCCCGGCGTTCCACAGGTAGCCGTGTTTGATACCGCCTTTCATCAAACAATGGAAGATTATGTTTACACGTATGCCCTTGCCTACAAGTATTATGAGAAGTACAGATTCAGGCGTTATGGATTCCACGGAACCAGCCATTTCTATGTGGCGAACAAGGCGGCAGAAATTGTTGGAAAGGACATAAGCAAGTTGAAGATAATTACGTGCCATCTTGGGAACGGGGCAAGCATTGCGGCAGTTAAATACGGCAAATCTATAGATACATCTATGGGATTCACACCTCTGGAAGGCCTGATAATGGGAACCAGATGCGGAGATGTTGACCCTGCTATGGTTCTTTTTGTAATGGAAAAGGAGCATCTGTGTCCACACGAGTGCGACACTCTGATGAATAAGGAAAGTGGTTTAATTGGAATTTCAGGCATCAGTTCAGATATGCGGGATCTTATTAAGGCATATGAAGACGGAAACGACAGAGCACGGCTCGCTTTGCAGATGTACTCATACCGAATCAGGAAGTATATTGGTATGTATGCAGCATCAATGAACGGTGTTGATATAATAGTTTTTACCGGTGGAGTTGGCGAGAAAGCGGTTCTTATCAGGAGTATGTGTTGTACAGATATGGAATATCTGGGTATTGACTTTGATGAAAAGAAGAATAAGAAGACTGTTGGAACCGAAGGAGAACTGACCGCTCAGGGTTCTAAAGTCAGGGTATTATGCATACCCACAAATGAGGAACTCGTAATAGCAAGAGATACGGCACGGATAATAGATAATAAAATTGGACGCAGGCTATTTTACTGCTCTTTCGTGTAAATTCGTGAAATTCGTGTGGGTTGTAACTTGAAAGAACGGAACGGAATATGGCAAAAAATATCTATCTGGCTTCCACAAGCCCAAAATCAGGGAAGGGAGTAATCTGCATTGGCCTGATCAGCGCCTTCAGGGGCATGGTCACAAATGTCGGTTATTTTAAGCCCATAGGCCAGAAATACAGAAAAAATGAAGATTACGATAAAGTATCAATAATGATTAAGGAAACATTCGGTATCGAGGATGAATTGAAACACATAAACCCGGTTTCGATAAATGAATTAAACCATTATATTAGAAATAATGATAAAGAAGCATTCTTTCAGAAAGTTCAGAAATCTTACAAGAAAGTAGAGAAGGATAAAGACATAGTTGTTGTTGACGGCACTGATTATGTAGGAATGAAGTCAGCCTTTGAGTTTGATATAAATGCTGACATTGCGAATAATCTTAATGCCGGTATAATTCTTATTGAAGACGGATATGGAAAATCGATGAACGAAATATCCTCCGGTGTGCTGACAGGAAAAGAATCTTTTGATGAACAGTCCTGTGATTTCCTGGGTGTTATTGTTAATAAAATAGAAACTGAAAGATTGGAAGAGGTTGACCAGAGACTGAGAAAAATACTTAAGAAGCGGAAAATAGATTATTTAGGTACTGTCCCATACGATTCAATTTTAGCAAAACCACGTTTATACGATATAGCCAGGAGTCTTGATGCTGAAGTCTTGTTTGGCAAGGATCATCTTTCGAATATCGCAGTTGAAACTATAATTGCCTCTATGAGTTTTGAGAATGCCCTGAAATATATTCACGATGGGACACTCATTATTAGCGGAGGTGACAGGAGTGAGATACTTCTTGGATGTATAACATCATTGTTATCTCCCTCCTACCCGAATATATCAGGTGTTGTTTTAACAGGAGGCCTTTTGCCGAATGATAACATAATGAAGCTGATTGGAACTTTATCTGGATTGCCGATTCCCATTCTCAGTGTTCAGTGCAACACAATAGAGACTGTAAACAAAGTCAATTCTCTTGTTGTCCACGTATCTTCAAATGACACCCAGAAGATTGATATTGCGAAGTCTTTGATCTACCGTCACGTTGATTGTGAAAAGATAAACGAAAAACTGAAACTGGAAAAGGTTAGAAAACGAACTCCCGATATATTCAAATACGAAATATTAGAGAGGGCGCGTTCGAAAAAGAAGTGTATAGTCCTTCCTGAGGGAGAAGACGAAAGGACACTGAAAGCCGCAGAATGGGTAAGAGAGAGAGGGATTGCAGATTTAATACTCCTTGGTGATAAGAATCTGATTACGAAAAAAGCTGCCACATCTGGTTTAAAACTGGACAGCGGAATCGACATCATAAATCCCACCGAATCACAAAAGTTTGAGGATTATGTCAACACCTACTATGAGCTGAGAAAACATAAACATTACACAATGGATATCGCACAAGACCGGATGCAGGATACAATCTATTATGGCACCATGATGATATACAAAGGGGATGCCGATGGTCTGGTTTCCGGCGCCGTTCACACTACACAGCAAACGATCAGGCCGGCATTTGAAATAGTTAAGACAAAGCCTGGTATAACAAATGCCTCCAGTATATTCCTTATGTGCCTGAAAGACAGGGTGCTTGTATATGGAGATTGTGCAATCATTCCCATTCCGACTGCAGAACAACTCTCTGATATTGCTATCGCAAGCGCAGATACAGCTAAAGATTTTGGCATAGACCCGTACGTTGCCATGCTCTCATATTCCACCGGCAAGTCGGGGAAAGGACCGGAAGTTGAGAAGGTAAGAGAGGCGACAGAAATTGCAAAGAGCAAGAGGCCAGACCTGCTTATTGAAGGCCCGATACAATACGATGCCGCAGTTGATCCGGATGTAGCCAGGATCAAGCTTCCCGACAGCAAAGTAGCAGGCAGGGCAACGGTCTTTATCTTTCCTGATCTCAATACAGGCAACAATACCTATAAAGCGGTGCAGAGGTCTTCCGGGGCCATCGCCATAGGCCCGGTGCTGCAGGGACTGAAGAAACCCGTAAACGATCTCAGCAGAGGGTGCACAGTTGAGGACATCGTATATACCATAGCCATAACGGCAATACAGGCACAGGCGGAATAGCTATTAATAAATTGAGCAATTTTGTTTGTATTTTACTGTAGCCGTCCGCCTAGGCGGACGTTTCTCTCTGTTACCATGTAACAAATAGCAAATTGCAACTACACTTTAACAACAAAAGAATTGAGGATTATGACAATGAGTAATACATCTGAAAAGATTATATATTCAATGATGACGGTCAGCAAATCTTACGAGAAGAAAACCGTGATTAAGGATATATCCCTTTCCTATTTTTATGGCGCCAAGATAGGCGTCCTGGGATTAAACGGGTCAGGGAAGAGTTCGCTTCTGCGCATTATGGCGGGCGTTGATAAGGAATATAATGGAGAGGCCTCACTCTCCACCGGATATACGGTAGGATATCTTGAGCAGGAACCGTTAGTTGATTCAGAGAAAACCGTTAAGAGTGTTGTGGAAGAAGGACTGCAGGAGATCGTTGATATTGTCAAGGAATACAACGAGATCAGCGAGAAATTTGCCGAACCCATGTCTGATGACGAAATGAATAAACTTCTGGAACGCCAGGGTGAGCTGCAGGAAGAGATCGAAAAACAGAACGCCTGGGATATCGAGTCACGTCTGGAAATGGCCATGGATGCACTGCGCTGTCCTCCCGGAGATACATCCATTAAGGTTATCTCAGGTGGTGAAAAAAGGCGCGTGGCGCTGTGCAGGCTCTTATTACAAAAACCGGACATCTTACTTCTGGACGAACCTACAAATCATCTGGACGCCGAAACCGTGGCCTGGCTTGAACATCATCTTCAGCAGTATGCGGGCACTGTGATTGCCATAACGCACGACCGTTATTTCCTTGATAATGTAGCAGGCTGGATCCTGGAGTTAGATCGGGGAATGGGTGTTCCCTGGAAGGGCAACTACTCTTCCTGGCTCGAACAGAAACAGAATCGACTCAAAAAGGAAGAAAAGAGTGAAACCGAGCGGCAAAAAACCCTGCAGAGGGAACTGGAGTGGATTCACATGTCCACTAAAGGACGCCATGCAAAGGCAAAGGCGCGCATTAATTCCTATGAATCTCTTTTAAATCAGGATTCTGCAAAACAGGAAAAAGACCTTGAGTTGTATATCCCGCCCGGGCCGCGTCTTGGAAATGTAGTCATAGAAGCGGAAAATATAAGCAAGGTGTATGGAGACCGTCTCCTCTTTGAGGGTATGTCATTTTCTCTGCCTGCGGGTGGTATTGTCGGCATAATAGGCCCGAACGGTGCGGGAAAAACGACACTCTTTAAAATGATTACCGGCATGGAAAAGCCTGATTCCGGCACACTTAAGGTCGGTGACACCGCCAAACTTGCCTACGTCGATCAGGAACGCGATACCCTTGATTCTAACAAAACAATATGGGAGGTTATTTCCGGCGGCAGGGATACGATTCAGCTTGGAAATCACGAAGTTAACTCCCGTGCATACGTTGCTCGTTTTAATTTCTCTGGATCAGACCAGCAGAAGAAGGTAAACGTGCTTTCAGGCGGCGAACGAAACCGTGTCCACCTTGCATGTATACTCAAGGACGGCGCCAATGTACTGCTTTTAGATGAACCCACAAATGATCTGGACGTAAACACCATGCGCTCTCTGGAAGAAGCCCTGGATCATTTTGGAGGCTGTGCAGTCATCATCTCTCACGATCGCTGGTTTCTTGACCGCATCGCCACACATATACTTGCCTTTGAGGGTGACAGCACTGTCAGATGGTTTGAAGGCAATTTTTCAGAATACGAAGCAGACAGGAAAAAGAGGATTGGAAAGGCCGCCGATCAGCCGCATCGGATCAAATACAGGCAGTTGACGAGGGAATGAATTTATCTGTTTCCTGGTTTTGAATAGTGAAACCAGAGAGCCATCCATTATTGACCTGATAACAACACGCAAAACTGAAAAGAAATGCAGTCAAGGGGAGACGTGACCCCATCACCCTCCCCCTGACCATTATTCCCAATTTATCCTTACCACAAGGATAAAAGGGAAGTAACACTGCATCTGATTATTGAATCATAACATTCCGTCAAGTTCCTAACCAAAGCAGTACTTCACTAATCAAATAATAACTCCTTCACTAAACCAAAAATCCCTAATCACATTTTCCTATAAACGCATCTGATGTGCCAAAATATTTCAAATCTAAGAAATAGATTCCAGTTTTGCTTTAAGTATCCATATTTAAATATGATGGAAAATGCTTAAAAAAATTAACTAAGGAGTCTCGGGAAGAAATGCCAACGTCTCTGTTTTAAAATGAAACACTCGTAAATCTCAAATTGAAACACTCATCAACTAAAATGCGTACACATAAGGATATTTTCCCCAGATATATTTAAAGAGATACACAAAGACCAGGAGTCTTTTTTGGCAAACCCTTAATTATATTTTAGAATGATATGAAGCGATTCCTAATTTACCCGAACTAACATTCTTTATAATTATCGCCATATCCAGGAAATCCTTTAGCTTTTTTTTTCTAATTTAATAAATGCACAATTAACATCCATATTGAATAGGATAATTGAGGACAATAGGAACAGAGACTGTCAAAAGGAAAGCAAGCCTATCCTCAATAATGCAGGTGGTTTGAAGGTAATTTTCGGATTATGAAGCGGACAGGAAAAAAAGACTCGGAAAGGCTGCCGATCAGCCCCATAGGTTTAAATACAGGCAGTTAACTGGAAATGAGAGATGTGCTACGGGGTTCTGGCGAGACGGAAGCCTATGTCGCTGAATTTCTTACTTGTCGGAACAAAATCGTTACGATCAGTCGTGCGTAAGGCCTTCGCTTTGCTGCGCCAGCCTCCGCCTCTTATAACACGGTGTAAGCCGTTCGATGGCCCTTGCGGGTCTTTCGCGGGACTGTTTTCATAATAGTCCCTGGCATACCAGTCCGAGCACCATTCCCAGACATTTCCCATCATATCGTAAAGGCCGAGTTTGTTTGGAGACTTCCCGGCCACAGCATGAGTGCTGGAATTGGAATTACCACCATACCGGGCGTATGTGCCAAGTTCCGATTCCTTGGCGGTTCCCGCCCATTGTTCCCTGCCGCCTCCACTCCTTGCTGCGTATTCCCACTCCGCCTCTGTGGGAAGGCGGTAATTCATGCCTGTTGCCTTATTCAACTTTTTTATAAAATCCTGAACATTGTCCCTGTTGACACTTTCAACCGGACAGTCGCCGCATTTGAATTTAGAAGGATTGTGCCCCATTATGTCAACCCATTGTTTCTGAGTTACTTCTGTTTTCCCCAAGTAAAAATCACTCACACACACCGTATGTAACGGTTTTTCATCATCGCTTCCATCGCCAAAGATGTCGCCCATGTCAAAACATCCCCCTTTTATAAACACCATACCTTCTTCGGTTTCATTAGCGGCTTCTGTCCTCTGATGTTGTGATTCTAACGACCGCAGCTTTGCATCCTCTTGTTCGTCCTTAGCATCTACGACCAATGTAACAGCCTCTTCGTAATATTCTCCCTCCCTGCCAATTAATGTGAGGTAACTGGTAAGGCTTGACAACGACTCATCGTAATTTCCTATTTTGAAAAGCGCCTTGCCGTAATGGAAATGAAATTCACCGGGAAGCTTCACTCCCAGTTTCAGCGCTTTCTCAAGGCCTTGTACCGCATCTTTCCATTTTCCCGCCAGGATATCTTTTTTCGCCGCGCTAATTATTATATCCACTTGTATCTCGGGCGGCAGTTTCTCTTCCTGCGCAGACACGGCTGACATACCGGCGACATACGCCGTCAGCATTAATACCACGGGAAAAATACTGCTTATTACAACTTGCCTGATATATCCAATTCGAATTGTCTGCATGCAGTAATCTTAGATTTTATAGTCTAATATGTCAATTAAATAGGCATAGAGCCTGGGAATCAAATAGTCCTTTTGCAAGATTGACACTGATAATTATTGATGCTTACCAACAAATTACATCTGAATGGTGGCAAACGGCAAACACGCGTTTCAATCTATTTATTTCTGAGACGGTGCCATTCGCCAGCCCGACAATTATTTTGGCGGGGACTGGTATATCCCTGCCCGACGAGCCTTTTGGCGGGACTGCCCGACGTGCTGGAGGCTGTGTCACAATTGTCATCCCGAACTTGTTTCGGGATCTCTAATGTTGCTAAGTCATTGAAATTATTAGATTCTGAAATAAATTTAGAATGACAAATTATGTATTTTTGTTATTGTGACACAGTCTGCTGTTTGGCGGGTACGGAGAATTTTCCTTCTCCCCTACTCCAAACTTTTCCACTCCGAACTATTAAAGCAGGCTCTTCCCTGCGAATTTATTGCAAAACAACCCCGCTCTTTTATAATGGCTAATCAGAACAAATAGATTTTATAAATTTCAAGTCTCAAATGGCAAATCACAAATAAATCACAACACCAAATGACCAAGCTGAGCTTGGTTTTATCGAGCTAAGCTAGATGACCGAAATAAAGAAATAAAATAATTTGATTTGATTATAGGTTGAGATATTGTAATTTCGCTTGTCAGATTCTTGTTAAAAGCGTAGCTCAAATTCACTTTTACCACATTTTAAATATCTTCAAAAAGATAGTTTTACTTGTTTATACGAGTAATCGTTTCACATACATTTATATTCACGGGCGCTGTGTCCCTATTTTCGTCTAAAACCATCCTAGAGGAAGCTGCAAAGGTATTAAAATGCAATACAAATGATTTCTTAGAATCTTCCAGGATAAGCGATTCAAATAAACTAAATCGTGATTTATTAATCTATCTTTTATGGAGTACCGGCTGGTATAATAATCAGGAAATCGGTAATTTGTTTGGTCTTGG
>CAKKPF010000025.1 GCA_919901575.1 Candidatus Brocadiaceae bacterium | reverse complement strand
CTACGGAATGTCTCAGGCCGAAAGATTTGCTATACAGTTGGCTCAGGCCGGTTTCTGTGTCGTAAGCGGTATGGCAAGGGGTATTGATACAAGTGTGCATACTGGGGCAATTAAGGGAAAAGGAAGGACGATCGCCGTACTTGGCTGCGGCCTTGGATCTGTTTATCCCCGTGAAAACAAAGAACTTGCGGAGAAAATCGCCTCTCATGGCGCTGTGATTTCTGAACTTCCCATGACTACTCCGCCCAGTAATCGTAATTTCCCGCCAAGAAACAGGATAATCAGCGGGCTTTCACTTGGAGTACTTGTAGTAGAGTCGACACTCTGGAGCGGCTCACTCATTACGGTAAAATGGGCGCTTGAACAGGGAAAAGAGGTATTTGCCGTTCCCGGCAATATCGACAGCAATTACAGCAGAGGAACCAACAAACTTATCAAGGAAGGCGCAAAACTCGTTGAAGATATAAATGACATTGTTGAAGAATTAGGGCCGCTTGCCGAGGCCATATACATAAAGGATAATAAAAAGGTTGAGGACATTAGAAGCCTCGCCCTGAATTCTCAGGAAAACAGGATTTTCTCACTCCTTTCGAGCACGCCTAAAGCTATAGATGAAATTACCACCGAATCCGGCCTGCCGGTATCCAATGTTTCAAGCATATTAATGATACTGGAAGTAAAAAGGCTGGTAAAACAACTTTCCGGAAAAAGGTTTGTAAAGGCGTGATCAAGAGGAGTTTGTTTGAAATTGGATCACTTGCCATTCTTACAGAAGATCGAAGGTAGAGTTTAGGGAGGTATAATCGGCTTAAATCTATGGATAGGTTTTAAACACCTCTTGCAAGCCTCTCGGCGAGGAATAACGGCAGGTTCGCTTTATTAATTTTTGCCATTGTTTTTTGGTAGTTGTATTTCAGTCTGACTATCTCCACATCCCAATTATCATCATCAAACACAGCAAATGAGAGCATTGGAGAGCCGTCACGGGGTTGTCCTACACTTCCGACATTAACGATTGTTTTATAATCCTTAGATAAGATTGCCTTCTTGCCGCCCCTCTGCAATGCGTGATAAGCATAGACCTCCGGGATGTGGGAATGACCAACAAAGCAGAGTGAATGTTTCATTTCAATCAAACTTGAATATGCGTTATTAGCGTTAGTAATATATTTCCATTGCATTGGGTCGTCCGGTGATGCATGGACGTATAATATGTTATCCTCTTCTACCTGAAGAGGCAATCTATTGATTGCCTCTCTTATTTCTTCACCCAGGACGCCCCTCGTCCATCTGATAGCTTCACGTGCACTCTCTGCCATTTGACAATCAAAATCTTCATCCAGGATAGCATATTCATGGTTGCCGAGACAAATTTTGCCTGTAAGTGATTCAACTATATTGAAACATTCTGCAGGGTTTGGACCGTAACCCACAATGTCTCCAAGGCAGACAACACGCTTTTCACATTCCAGCTTGTCAATGTATTCCAATACCCTGTTCAGGGCTTCCAGATTTCCATGAATATCTGATATTACGACTATCTTCATTGTATAATATTTGCAGGTTTTCGGATTAGTTCAAGAATTCCTCTAATAATTATAGAAACGCATACTATAAAATAAAACTTTAAAAAACCAATAAAATAGTCTGCGTTATATTTTGTATAAATAATTACCCGAAATCTACTTAACCGAATGTGATTTCAAAAAGATGTGGAAAATATGCTTTTGCCGTGTTATGTATGAGTAGTAAAAAAATTTCAATTTGTTTCGGTGACCTGCCCGACTACGCCTTTCAGGCGGGGAGGTCACCGAAACATCGGAAAGTTTGTTCAATCTGTTATCCCTTTCGGGAGGCGTCCTCGTCCGCCCTGGCGGGATTCCAGTTTTGGATTCCTTGCCTGCCCGACATAGTTCAGGCGGGCGAAAGCAAGGTTTGTTATGTACAGAATGTTTTGACTTTTACGGGTAAATAGGTAAATGGAACAAAAAACCCATAATAATAAAATCCAGGCAAAGGTATTTGAGGAACTGTGTGATGCCATTGGCAGGGAGAATGTTTTTGATAACATTGAGGAGAGGGTGTGTTACTCCTTTGACGCTACAAAGGAAAAGTCTATTCCTGATCTGGTGATAAGGCCTCATTCAACAGAACAGGTATCAAATGTCGTATCAATAGCAAATAAGCATAATATTCCTGTTTGTCCGCGGGGTGCCGGAACAGGTTTGTCCGGTGGGTCTGTCCCCATAAAGGGCGGCATTGCCCTGGATCTGAAGAATATGGACAGGATAGTAGAGTTAAATGCAAGGGATCTGACAGTGACCGTAGAACCTGGCGTTGTCACAAAAGATTTACAGGACGAAGCGGCAAAACATCGGCTTTTTTATCCGCCTGAACTGGGAAGCGCCGGATTCTCAACTATCGGAGGGAATGTAGCAGAATGTACGGGAGGAATGACGGGCATGAAATACGGGGTAACAAGGGACTACGTCCTTGCCCTGGAAATTGTCCTGCCTGATGGTTCGGTTATAAATACGGGTAGTAAAACACTCAGGAGTGTTGCCGGGTACGATTTGACCAGATTTTTTGTCGGTTCTGAAGGGACGTTGGGTGTATTTACGAAAATAACATTAAAACTATTACCATTGCCGGCGAAGATAGGAACGGTTATCTCTTATTTTAAAGACATTGATAGTGCTCTGAATGCTACAGACTCCATCTTAATAAAAAACCATCTGCACCCTCGCTCATTAGAATTTGTGGACAAAACATGCATTGATGCTGTCAGGGGGTCTGCAGAAGAAAGGATTCCGGAAGAAGCCGGGGCATTTTTGCTTATTGATGTTGACGGAAATGAAAAGAATGTAGCAAATGACATTTCCAGGATAGAAGCTCTTTGTAATGAGAATAATGCCCTGAAGACATCAATTGCAAAGACTGATGATGAAAGAGTAGCCTTATGGGATATCGGGAGGTCTGTTTCTCCGTCTCTCTTTAAGATTGCTTCGATGAAGTTCAATGATGATGTTTGTGTGCCGAGAAGCAAGGTTAGAGAGGTATTAAAAAGAGTTTATGAACTTAGCAAGATGTATTCAATACAGGTGGCGGCATTCGGACATATTGGCGAAGGTCACATCCACCTTAACGTAATTTATGATGACGGGAAAGAGATGGATTTGTCCGTCCACAACCTGGTATCTCAAATATTGAAGGAAGTGGTATCTATCGGCGGGACTATCACGTCAGAGCATGGTGTGGGTGATGCGAAGGCTGAATTTATAGGTTTAGAGCTTGCGCCTCATGAAATAGAAATAATGAAAGATCTAAAGAAGATGTTTGACCCGAAAGGTATAATGAACCCTGGAAAGATTTTTGTTTAGCAATGGAGTCCTTTCGAAAGAAAGGAAGTTGTCCTTGCTTTCGCAAGGAGTCTAGAGTTGTCCTCTCTTTCGAGAGGAGTCCAACTGGAATCCTCTCGAAAGAGAGGATAAAGCAGGTAGAGTTATGAAGTTATTTAAGAAAACTAAAATGGAAGTCAATAAATATCAGAAGGCGCTCAATGACCTGATCAGGGTTGTGGGGAGAGAAAGGGTGCTGTCGGCGATTGAGGATAGGATATGCTATTCTTATGACGGCACAAAGCAGAAGGCGCTTCCGGATATAGTTGTAAGGCCTAACGATACAACTGATATTTCTAATACACTAAAGATTGCGAATAAATATGAAGTACCTATTTATGCAAGGGGGGCAGGCACAGGGCTTACCGGCGGGGCAGTGCCGCTTATGGGTGGAATTGTTCTTGATTTAAAGAGTATGAACAGAATAATTGAGATCTGTCCTGAGGATTTTATTGCAACGGTTGAACCGGGTGTAGTTACAAAACATTTTCAGGATGAAGTTTCAAAGTTTGATCTCTTCTATCCACCGGACCCTTCAAGCGCTGCGTTTTCAACTATTGGAGGTAATGTTGCAGAATGTGCAGGCGGAATAACGGGGTTGAAATATGGAGTGACGCGGGATTATGTGCTTGCTTTGGAGATAGTCCTTCCTGACGGGTCTGTAATTAATACAGGGAGAAAGACCTTAAGGAGTGTTACCGGCTATGACCTGACGAGGCTTTTTATAGGTTCAGAAGGGACCCTGGGGGTCTTTACCAAAATAACGGTAAAGCTTATTCCCAAACCGGAGAAGATTGATACCATGGCTGCCTATTTCAGCGATAGGGATGACGCCATTGATGCCGCCGATCTGATTATAGATAATAATATTTTACCGCGTACACTGGAATTTATGGACCAGATGACATTAAGTGCAGTACGGGGATATGGCGAAGCGTCCATTGATGAGGACGTAAAAGCATTATTATTAATAGATATTGATGGAACTGAGGAAAGTATCAGCCATGAATTGCCTGTAGTCGAGAGGGCGTGTAAGGAAATGAAAGCCTTCAAAACTAAAGTGGCGGAGACGTCAAAGGAGAGAGAGGCTATCTGGGCTGTAAGGCGTTCGATTTCTCCCGCATTGTACAATATTGCTCCACACAAAATTAACGAAGATATCTGTGTGCCCAGAAGTAAGATAAAGGAAATATTGCAGAAGGTTGATCGGATAAATGAGCACCAGACAATTTATATTGCAAACTTTGGACACATAGGCGACGGCAATATACACGTAAACATAATGTATAATGACGATCCCGGCCAGGCGGAGTTAGCGGAGAGTATTGTGAATAAAATTATGAAGGAAGTAGTGGCGTCAGGGGGAACAATCTCTGGTGAACACGGAATAGGAAATAAGAAGTCTCAATTTATGGAATTGGAGATTCCACCTAAAGAATTGGCAATTATGAAAAGATTTAAGAGTTTTTTTGATCCCAAAGGAATCATGAATCCGGGGAAGATGTTTGTATCATAGAGAATTATTATCTTAATTAATTTGTTGTATGTAACATGTAGGGCAAACCTTTAGGTTTGCTTTCGTTCAATAAATGCAAGGCTGCCTGCCTGTACCGAACGACATGTTCTGGCAGGTCGCTTCACCCAACCTACGAATTTAGTCCAGGTTAGGGTATACGATAATGAGTGATGATTGGAAAACAGAAGTAAATAAATGTTCAAAATGTGGTAAGTGCCATACCGTTTGCCCTGTTTTTCTGGAAACCGGTGATGAGTCAATGGTTTCGCGTGGACGCATCAGCCTTGCCGAGGCCCTTCGAGATAAACAGATAGTTTACACTGACAAACTGCGTGACTATGTGTACTCCTGCAAAAAGTGTATGAGATGTCGAACGGTTTGTCCTTCCGGGGTAGATTATGAGATAATCATTTCGGCCTTGCTCCGTGGAGTAGCTGATAACATGGGCATACCTTTGTTGCCAAAGATAATCTTCAGATACATATTGCCCAGAAGGGTACTATTTGACCTGATGCTGAAAGTAAGCTCTAAAATTCAGTGGCTTATACCTATGAAAAGGAGAGGGCAGATGCGCCATCTACCGCTCCTGTTTATGGGCAAGAGGTGGATACCGACTTTAGCCAAGAAAACTGCATTACAAAAATTTCGTAAAACAAGGGAATTAAAAAATCCTAAAATGCGGGTTGGCTTGTTCACGGGATGCTTGATTAATTACATTTATGTCGATATAGCAGAAGCAGTAGTTGATGTGCTTAACAGGATGAATATAGAGGTGGTTGTACCACAAGGCCAATTGTGCTGCGGCACCCCTTCCTCTACAATGGGTGATTACAAAT